>NZ_SBJL01000002.1:0-328124 GCF_004634425.1 Vitreimonas flagellata
GTTGAACTGATAGAACAGCTGGCCCTGCGCGCCCGATTTCTCTCCCATCATCGCCGCCTCCCTTGCTCACAACGCAAGGGAATCAGCGTTCGCTGAAATGCGCATCGACTTTTTCAACAAAATTGGCCAATTTGAGACCTTAGCCATTGTCCGCCCGAAAGCGGACGTCAGCGGCGCACCTCCCGTTCTGCGCTACCGCTTGGCCAAACCACAAGTATTGAAGCCAAACAACGCATAGGCTGGGCAAAACCCCACCAAGCCTGTTGCTAACGGCACAAGACCAAGCCATCCCCACGGACTCTGCGGTCCAACAAAGACGAGCGAAATGATTGCGAGGCCCGCGATCACACGGATAATGCGGTCCAAGGCGCCTTCATTGGTCGGCATTGCTCTTCTCCTTACTCAGCAGCTTTAAGTCTCGCGACGTGCGGCGCCTCGGGCACAGGCCGCGCATCGTGCGGCTTCTCGTCGTCGCGCATGACGATGTAAATGGCAGGGATCACCAGCACGGTGAGCAGCGTCGATGACGCCAACCCAAACAACAGCGAAATCGCCAGCCCCTGAAAAATCGGATCAAAGAGGATGACGGCAGCGCCGATCATAGCTGCAAGTGCGGTCAACATGATGGGCTTGAAGCGAATAGCGCCGGCTTCGAGCAAAACCTCGCGCAGTGGGCGATCTGCGGTCTTGGCGTGACGAATAAAATCCACCAGCAGGATCGAGTTCCTGACGATGATGCCAGCGAGCGCTATGAAGCCGATCATCGACGTCGCCGTGAATGGCGCATTGAATAGGATGTGACCGATGACAATGCCGATGAGCGTGAGCGGTATCGGCGTCAGAATGACAAGCGGCAGCTTGAAGCTTTTGAATTGGGCGACAACGAGAATGTAGATCGCCAGGATCGCCACCGCGAAGGCTGCGCCCATGTCGCGGAATGTGACATAGGTGATTTCCCATTCCCCGTCCCACAACAAGGACGGGACGCTTTCGTCTCCAGGTTGCCCGTACATTATGATCTTCGGCGCCGGCAGCTCACCCCAATCGTGATCGCGCACGAGCCGCTCAACGTCGAGCATGCCGTAAATCGGCGCCTCATAAGCGCCGGCGAGCTCAGCCATCACCATTTCGGCGTAACGCCCGTTGCGGCGAAAGATGGGATAGGAGCCCGCTTCATTTTCCGCAGTCACAAGTTCGCCGAGCTCAACCAGCCGGGCGCCGTCTTGGCTCGCGGCAACCGGCATCGAAGCCAAGTTCTGATTCCAGGAACGCGCCGCTTGGGGCAGGCGAACGGAAATCTCGATTGGATTGCGCCCCTCCCCGCGATGCGAATAGCCGATGATTTGTCCGCCCATTGCGACGGCCACGGAATCCATCATGTCGCGCTCGGACACACCGAAGAATTCCAGCTGTTCGCGATTGGGCGTGAGGCGCAGGCGCGGGCGCTCGATGCCGAACCCGTTGTCGATATCGACCAAGTACGGCACTTCAGCAAAGATGCCTTGAAGCTCGCGCGCGACCTCCCGGCGCGTTTGGGCGTCCGGACCATAAATCTCGGCAAGCAAGGTGGCGATCACGGGCGGCCCAGGCGGCACCTCGACGACGCGCACCACCGTCCCAGCCGGTATGCTTAGCGCCTGTAGTCGCTCTCGTAGATCAAGCGCGATGGCGTGGCTGGTGCGACTGCGCTCTCCCTTTGGCAAAAGTGTCAGCTGGAGATCCCCAAGCTCCGGCCGCTGGCGCATGTAATAGTGGCGCACGAGGCCGTTAAAGTTGAAGGGCGCTGCTGTGCCTGCGTACGCATCGACGGAGACCACTTCAGGCACCGCGGCTGAAATTGTCGCCGCCTCGATGAGAACACGCTCCGTCGCCTCCAACGACGCGCCCTCCGGCAAATCGAGCACGACCTGCAATTCTGATTTATTGTCGAACGGCAGCAACTTCACGCGAACAGTTCGCGTCGCAAACAGCGCGCAAGCCACCAAGGTGGCGACACCCACAATCACGAGGAATTTTCGCGCGCCCTTGCGGGAGCGGACAATCGGCGCGGCGACGCGCCGGTACATGCGGCCGAAGAAACCCTCCTCGTCATGGTCGTGAGCCGACGAAACTGGTCCGTCGGCCTTGGGCGCGAATTTGATCATCAGCCAAGGTGCGATAACCACGGCGACGAAAAACGAAAAGAGCATGGCCGCCGAAGCGTTAGCTGGGATCGGCGCCATATAGGGGCCCATCAGACCTGAGACGAACATCATCGGCAGCAGTGCAGCGACAACCGTCAGAGTCGCGACGATCGTCGGATTGCCCACTTCCGCCACCGCCGCGATCGCGGCATCGACACGCGACCGGCCGTCGCGCATGGCCCAGTGGCGCGCAATGTTCTCGATAATGACGATAGCGTCGTCGACCAGGATGCCAATTGAGAAGATGATGGCGAAGAGACTGACGCGATTGATGGTGTAGCCCATCAAATTCGAGGCGAAGAGCGTGAGTAGAATGGTGGTCGGGATAACGACCGCTGTCACCATGGCTTCGCGGCGGCCGATGGCGAAGAAGATGAGCGCGACAATCGAGAGCGTGGCGAGACCAAGATGGAATAAGAGTTCGTTGGCCTTCTCGTTAGCGGTCTCGCCGTAATTGCGGGTGACCGCTACTTCGACACCTTCCGGTATCAAACTTCCCTCGAGCGCATGCAGGCGCGCTTCAATAGCTTGCGAAACGAGCACCGCATTGGCGCCGTCGCGCTTGGCGATCGCGAGGCTGACCGCTGGCGCCACGCGCTGATGTTGGCCATCACGCGTGAAGCGCCACACGCGGGCCTGATCTTCGCGTGGCCCGAGCGTCACTTCAGCGATGTCGCGGACATACACGGCTCGCCCATCGGCGGCCTGCACGGTCAGCAAGCCAATTTCCGCAGGATCGTCGAGGGTTTGGCCAATGGCGGTGGAGGTTGTGCCGTCACGACCGCGCAGATCACCGCCTGGGAACGCGCGATTGGCGTTCTGAACAGCCTCGATAACGCGGCCAAGCGGCACGTCGTAGAGCGCCAACCGACCAGGATCGGGGGCGATCCGAATTTCCTGCGGGCGACCGCCAACGATGAAGGTAAGCCCGACATCATCGACCTTCATCAGCTCGCTCTGCAATTCGTCGGCGACCTGATAGAGCGCGCTATCGTCCCAACGATCCGCGGCTTCCGCGTTGGGCGAGAGCGTGATCACCATGATCGGCACATCGTTCACGCCGCGCGCAACGATATGCGGCTCTGGAATGCCGACCGGGATGCGATCGTAATTGGCTCGGATCTCTTGCTGAATGCGCACGATCGCGTCGTCTGGATCGGTGCCGACGAGGAAACGCGCGGTGACCAGCACGCGGTCATCCTCGGTTTGGCTGTAGACGTGCTCGACGCCTTCCACGCCCTTGACGATCGTCTCCAGCGGCTTGGTGATCAGTTCAACCGCGTCCGGCGCGCGCAGACCATCTGCGCGCACGCTGATATCCACCAAGGGCACGGAAATCTGTGGCTCTTCCTCGCGCGGGATGGTGAACAACGCCAAAAGTCCGACCGCGAGCGCGGTCAGCAGAAAGAGCGGCGTCAGGGGTGAGCGAATTGTGCTTTTCGTGAGAAAGCCGGAAATGCCGAGATTCATGCCTCGGGCTCCGGCAAAACGATGACATCGCCGGGTTCAAGGCCCGACAGAATCTCCACGCCATCGGGTGAAGCGTCCGTCGGCATCGCGCCGCCGCGTTGGACCGGCGCATCGATCACGGCTCCGCCCCTGCGCATCAGACGCACATAATCAACGCCATAGCGCGTCTCGATATAGCGCGCCGGGATCACGATCGCTTCGCGATCGCCTGCGGGGATCAGCACCCTAACACGTGCGCCTACGAATTCGCCGCCCAGGCCTTGCGCGTCCAAGTCGGCCATGACGCGACCATTCTCGATCGCTGGATAGACCTGACGCACGCGCACCAGACGGGCGGCGCCGTCCTCTTGCGCATCGAAAATCCGAATCTCTTGCCCTTCGCTCAGAAATTCCGCCTGCGCTTCTGGCAATTCAAGACGCAGCACACGCGCGCCGGTCGCGATAGCGACCACGACTTCACCAGGCATCACAACAGCACCTTGCGGGATCGGCGCGCGTGTGACGCGCCCATCCGCCGGCGCCAGCACGCGACCTTGCGCACTGGCCTCCGAGAGCGCACCGCCTTGTGATCGAGCGGCGCGCAGTTGCGCTTCCGCTGCGCGCGTTTCAGCGTTGACTTGATCCATCCGCGCTTGCGAAAGAAATCCGCGTTCGAAGAGAACCTGAAAGCGCGCCTGATCGGCGCGCGCGCGCTCGGCCGACGCTTCTGCCGCCGCAATCCCAGCCGAGCCGGCTTGCGCCTCTAGGGCCAGGCGTTGATCGCTGATGATGGCCACCACTTGACCGCGCCGCACCTGCTCGCCTTCGCGAACCATGAGCCGGGTAAGAGTGCCCCCTATTCGCGCACGTGCGTCGCCAACGTCGCGGCTCGTGAGAACAGCAGCAGCAGTCTTATAATGAGGCGCTAAGGCCCGCTCGACCGTGAACGGTTCGGCATGCTGTTGCGCAGGCGCCTCGACCGCTCGCTCAGGCTGGGCGCACGCGCCAAGCAGCGCCAAGGCCGCAAGCCATCCATGAACCCGTCTCATTGCGCACTCCCTGGGCCAAACCCTGCGACACCAAAGCGTTCCTGACGTTGCGCCAGATCAAGGCGCTGCGCCTGCGCGGCTGCGATCCTTGCTTTGCGTTTCATCCACGTATTTGCGTATATACGCATGTGCTAATATATATGCAACGGCGCTCCATGCGCCGGGAGGAACAAAGATGGCGACCATAGCAATTGTCGGCGCCGGTCTAGGCGGCGTCCTGGCGGCCTATGAAATCAAAGCTGAAGCGCGCGCGTCGGATAGGGTCGTGCTGATCTCCAAGGGCGACACCTATCATTTCGTTCCCTCCAACCCTTGGGTGGCGGTGCATTGGCGCAAACGCGACGCCATTGAGGTGAAGCTGCCTTCAGTGATGAAGCGAAAGGGTATTGAGTTCACAGCGGCGGGTGCAAAACGTGTTCATCCCGGCGACAATCGGGTCGAACTGAACGACGGGACATCGCTCGCGTACGACTATCTTGTGATCGCGACGGGCCCCGATCTCGCCTTCGATGAGATCGAGGGTCTGGGACCGGAGCGGTTCACCCAATCTATTTGTCACGTCGACCATGCCGAGCGCGCCGCCACAGCATTCGATGTGTTCTGCGAAGCGCCGGGGCCGATCATTGTCGGCGCAGTCCAGGGCGCATCTTGCTATGGGCCAGCCTACGAATTCGCCATGATCCTCGACACAGAGCTGCGCCGCCGCAAATTGCGCGACCAAGTGCCGATGACGTTCGTGACCGCCGAGCCCTATGTAGGCCACCTTGGCCTCGATGGCGTCGGCGACACCAAAGGTCTGCTCGAAAGCGAAATGCGCGAGCGACACATCAAGTGGATCACCAATGCCCGCGTCGCCACAATCGCCGCCGACAAAATGATCGTCGAGGAATTGACCGAAGAAGGCGCTGTCAAAGCTACCCATGAGCTGCCGTTCAAATATGCCATGATGCTGCCCGCTTTCCGCGGCGTGCCGGCGATCATCGGCGTCGAAGGTCTGGTCAATCCGCGCGGCTTCGTGCTCGTGGACAAACACCAGCGCAACCCGACCTTCCCCAACATCTTTGGCATTGGCGTCACCGTCGCCATTCCGCCCACGGGCAAGACGCCAGTCCCTGTCGGTGTGCCGAAGACTGGCTTTATGATCGAGTCGATGGTGACCGCCACGGCGCGCAACATCGGCGCTCTGTTGCGCGGGAAGCCTCCAGAGGAACAAGCCACTTGGAACGCCGTCTGTCTTGCGGATTTCGGCGATGAAGGGGTTGCGTTTATCGCGCAACCGCAAATCCCGCCGCGCAACGTCAATTGGTCCGCGCACGGCAAGTGGGTGCATCTCGCTAAGGAGCAGTTCGAGAAATATTTCCTCGGCAAACTCCGGCGTGGTCAAAGCGAGACCTTCTACGAAGCGCTCGCCCTCAAAGTGCTGGGCATCGCCAAACTTAAAGAGACCAAGAGATGACGCTTCTCACCGCCTGTCCGAGCTGTAGCACGGGCAACCGTGTCGGCGACGGCGAACCCCAAGCGGCCAAGTGCGGGCGCTGCGGCGCCAAACTATTCACTGGGGCGCCGATCAACGTCGACGACGCGGCGCTTGCCGCTCATTTGAAGGTGAGTTCCATGCCGGTGCTCGTCGATATTTGGGCGCCTTGGTGCGGCCCATGCCGGATGATGGCGCCGACCTTCGCGGCGGCGGCCAGTAAGTTTGAGCCACGGGTTCGCTTTCTGAAACTCAACGCCGATCAGAACGAGACGCCGGCGAAGCTCGGCGTACGCGGCATTCCTACCCTTATTCTGTTTCATGAAGGTCGTGAAATCGATCGCCAAGCCGGCCTGATGAGCGCCGATCAACTGAATGCGTGGCTTAACCGAGCACACGCCAGATCTTTAGCGGAGAACCAATCATGACTATCGACCGCGCCGTGTTCGCCTTTGCCGGCCTTGTCGTTCTCGTCGGCCTTGCGCTGGCGACTTGGGTGCACCCCTATTGGTCGCTTCTGTCAGCGTTTGCGGGCCTCAACATGTTTCAGGCCGCGTTCACCGGATTCTGTCCAGCCGCGATCGTGTTCAAGCGCCTGGGCTTCAAGCCCGGCATCCTCTTTAAATAGCGCTATTTGCCGCCGTAGAGTTCGCAGAGCGCGCCCACCAGCTTCTGGGCGGTGGGATTGGCCAGACGATAATAGATGCTCTGCCCGTCGCGACGCGTGGCCACCAATCCATGTGCACGCAATTTGGCCAGGTGCTGCGATAGGGCCGATTGCGCCAAGCTCACATGCTCGCCGAGCTCCGACACAGACATTTCGACATCACTCAATCTGCATAAGATGATCAGGCGCTGATCGTTAGCCAGCAGCTTCAAGAGATCGGCCGCCTCACCTGCCCGGCTCTCAAGGTCCCGGATCGCCTTTTTGCTCTTCGCAGCCGTCGCCATAATCACTCCTTGGCTTATATTAGCGTTCGCGCATATTTTTCCAAGCTTCTTGACGCAGATCAAACCCATCTCAGCTGCGCCGATCGCGCGCGCTTGCATACAATGACGCGACGCCAGGCGGGGCAGCAAAATCCCAACAAGAGACCCTAGCCCCTCGCCACCGAACAGCTGACATTGGCCTTCTGCTGTCTACAAAGTGCAGACGATGGGTCGCGACATTGGAGCGAAGCTCCTGGGCCGACGCCGGGGGTTGAGAGCCAACAGGGCGCCATCTTTCCTATGGCACTCACCAAGCCCTACGTCGCGAAACCAGCTGACCGATGTATCGAGAACGATAGTCACAGCTGACGCGTCATTCTAACGTAGCCACATGGCTACACCTAAACGCTCCACCAAAACGCCCACCGGCAAGCACGAAGTCCGCACCGCGATCATCGCCGCCGCGCGCGATCTTTTCGCCGAGCGTGGCTACGCCGCCGTCAGCGTGCGCGACATCGCCGAAACCGCGCGCGTCAACCACGGCCTCGTCCACCGCCATTTCGGCGCCAAGGATGCTGTGTTGCACGCCGTGCTGCAAGGCATGTTCGAGGACGTTGGCGGTCTTGTTCGCGCCAATCTCAAGCCAGGCGACCCAGACTTCATCGAGCGCCTCTACCCGCTCGCCGCCGCACGCAAACAGGATTGGCAAATCCTGATGCGCGCCGTGCTCGACGGCTTCGACTTCCAAACTGCCGGATTCGAGTTTCCGATCACCGGCGCTGTCGTTGATCACGTGGCGGCGCGACGCGGCTCCCGCAACGAGGCCAGCCGCACCATCGCCGGCGCCATCATTGCCGGCGGAATCGGCTGGCTGCTGCTCGAATCCTACCTCTCGCCGGTGCTGAAGCTCGACGGCGTGGATCACGAGAAGTTGCGCAAGCGCATGGGCGCGCTGTTTCAAGGCTTGGTTGACGCCTAACGACACCGAGTGTAGTCGGGTGACTACATTTCTCGGAGTAACCCATGTCCGCCGACTATATCATCGTCGGCGCGGGCACGGCGGGCTGCGTCCTCGCAGAACGCTTGAGCGCGCGCGGCTTCCGCATCCTGCTGCTCGAAGCTGGCGGCGATCATCGCCATATGCATGTGCAAATCCCCGCCGCGTTCCCCAAGCTGTTCAAGACGCAACGCGATTGGGCCTACAGCACAACCCCGCAGGCAGCACTCAACAACCGCGCGATCTTCTGGCCGCGTGGCAAAATGCTGGGCGGCTCCTCATCGATGAACGCGCAAATCCATCAATGGTGCAGCGCGCACGATTTCGATGATTGGAATATCGAAGGCTGGCGCAGCGCGGATTTGGCGCCCGCGCTGAAGCGCGTCGATGGCGAGCTCAATGGCGGCGCCCTGCGTGAACCCAATCCGCTCACCCACGCCTTCATCCAATCCGCGGCGGCTAGGGGTTTGCGCACAAAAGGTAGCTACAATAGCGGCGTGCTAGAATCCGGCGCCTGGGTCGCCGAAGTCGCGCACCGCGATGGCGCGCGTCTCAGCGCCGCTGACGCCTATCTCGGCAAGGCCAAGACCGCTGGCGTTCGCATCCTTACCCACGCGCACGCCGAGCGCGTCCTGTTCGACGGCAAACGCGCCATCGGCGTCGAACTCCGCCAAGGCCGCGACGTCCAGCGCGTCACCGCAAACGCGGGCGTGATCCTGTGCGGCGGCGCTGTAAACACGCCGCAAACGCTCATGCTCTCCGGCATTGGCCCAGCGGCTCAGCTCAAAGCACTTGGCATTGAAGCGAGACATCACGCTCCCGACGTCGGCGCCAACCTGCAAGATCATTTGATGTTCGTGATGCATTATCGCGCCAAGCGGCCGATCTCGCTGCGCTCGGCCGAAAGCCCGGCCAACCTGCTCCGCTACATCCTGAAGCGCCGCGGCATGCTTGCTTCCAACATCGCCGAAGCCATTGCCTTCTTCGCCAGCACCGAGGGCGCAGCGCCCGATCTTGAGATCGTCTTCGCCCCTGCCTTGTTCGAGAACGAGGGCCTCACGCCTCCGTCTGCGCACGGCTTCAGCATGGGCGTCGTCTTGCTGGCGCCCAAATCACGCGGCCGCGTCACACTCGAGTCGTCCGATCCGCATTCAGCGCCGCTGATCGATCCCGGCTATCTTAGCGATCCGGACGGCTCGGACCTCGCGCGCATCATCATCGGCGCCCGCCGCGCGCACGCAATCGCCACGCAGCCGCCGCTTGCCAACGAGAACACCGGAATGATGCTGCCGCGCGCGCTGGACGATGAAGCGATCACGACCGCCATCCGCGCCACCGCACAAACGATCTATCACCCCGTTGGCACGTGCCGCATGGGCGTGGACGAAAACTCTGTGGTCGATCCAAGCCTCGCGGTGCGCGGCGTCGAGCGACTGTGGATCGCGGATGCGTCGGTGATGCCTGCCATCCCCAGCGGTCACCCCAACGCCGTGATCACCGCCATCGCCGACCGCGCGGCGCATTTGGTCGGCGCTCAGGCTCTGGATACTTCAACTCTGCGCCATGCGAGATCGAGCACCGCTTGAATCCCTTCAATCCCAGAAGCGGAAATCAACAGTCCCACGCCGGACAACAGACTCCCCACGTCCGAAATGCGCGTATCGCGCGCCTCAGTAGCCTCTCGGCGCGCATCACTCCGCCACGCACGCCGCCGCTGACGCCGGAAGCACGGGCGCTGTGGAGCCGGAGCGCCAGTTCCAGGATTGTGCGCCGCTTTGACGACGGCGGCACATCACCTCTTCATGCAATTCGTACATGCCCGGCATGAATTGCGTTTCGAGGCGCGCGCCTTGATTGAACCGCATGAAGGCGCGCTCTCGCGCATACGGCGCCCAAGCAGGCCCATTCGTGGCTACGGGCCCGCCGTTGCGTGCGAAGCTCGTCCAATAATCGATCATCGCATCCGAGACGCTGCGCTGATCGGCGGTATCAGGGATTTGCGGCCAGTGGGCTGGCGTTGCATCGAAGGTGCCGAACACAAACGGTACCTCGCTCGCGTGAAAGGCGGTTAGGTCCGCTTCGGCGGCCGCAGGATAATCCTGGTCGAAGTAATAGAGGAAGGAAGGCTGGCCGATGGCGCTTTGGTTGCGCACCAATCGCTCGGACGCCCAACCGAACACCACGTCGCGCGAAGCCGCAAGCCGCGTCTGTTCAAGGTCCGTCGGCGGGTAGAGTCGCAGATATTCGTCGGCAAGATCGCCGTAGCGCGCTCTAATCTCTGCAACATAGGCGTCCGCATTGGCGGCGAGCGGCGGCAGCAGGAAGCGCAGCCCACGGATTTCGCCACTCGTGAGTCCCGCCATCAACGGCACAGGCGCCTGTTCGCCGCGCTCGAAGGTATCGACGAGCTGGCGTGGAAGAATTCTCCCATCGATGGTGCCGAGAGGCGCGTAGCCAGCCGCGGCGGCGCGATCGATCAGGTCGCGCGCATCCATCGCACGCAGATGCGCCAGATCGGGCGCCGCGACTTGTGTGGCCACCCACGCGCCGATGGCTTCGGCTGAATATTCCTCGTACCGCCCGTTCTTGAGTTCCGGCATTGTGAAGAGATAGCCGCTCTGCACAATCGCCCGATCGAACAGGCCTCGCGCGGCAGGCGACGCGAGGAGCATTTCGGTGCTCAACGCGCCGGCGGATTCGCCGAAGATGGTCACATTATTCGGATCGCCGCCGAACGCGGCGATATTGTCACGCACCCATTGCAGCGCGGCGATCTGATCCATGAGGCCGTAATTGCCCGATATGGCGTCCGTGGATTCTGCGCTCAATTCCGGGTGCGCCAGATAGCCGAGCACACCCAAGCGATAATTGATCGACACAAGCACGACGCCGCGTTCGGCGAATTCGCGGCCGGAATACATCGGCGAGTGCCCGCTGCCCCAGATCAGCGTGCCGCCGTGAATCCACACCATGACCGGTGCATTGCGCGCGTTAGCAGGCGCTGTGACATCTAGCGTCAGGCAATCTTCGGACATCGCGACCTGACCGCGATTGTAGGGCCCCGCCGCCATTGCCGGCTGCATGCAGGCCACGCCGCGCTGCTCAGCGGCGCGCACTCCGCTCCAGCGTGGCAGAGATTGCGGCGCGCGCCATCTCAGATCGCCGATCGGCGCGCGCGCATACGGAATGGCGCGAAACACATTTGCATCGTCCTCCCGCACGCCGCGCACCGCACCAGCGGGCGCATCGACGACGGGCGCGGCGGTTTGTATGGCGGCCTGAGGCGTCGCGCATGAGAGTAGGAAGGCGCACAGCGAGACGCAGGCCAGCACAAGTGAGGGATTTTTCATCGTGCGAGCACTCCGGAAGTCGTCGATGTTTTGATGAGACGCGCCAAGGCGAAATAGAGGAGTGCTGCGATCAGATACATGGGTGACAGCGCGTAGAGCGCTGCCTGCAGGGCGTGCGGCCCATAGTCCGGCGCAAAAAAATCGCTGGCCGCGCCGACAAATGTCGGCCCAAGGCCGAGGCCGATGAAGTTCATCACCAGCAACAACAATGCGCCGGCCATGACTCGTTGGTCGGCGCTCACCTCGCCTTGCACCAAGGTCACCGTGGCCGTCAGGAAGAACGAGTTTAAGAACATCGGGACCATCAAGAAGGCCAACGCCAGCTCCCATTGCGGCGCCCATGCGAAGCCAAGGAAGAACGGAAGCGCCAACACGAGCGAAAGCGCTGGAATGATCGCATAGGCGGCCTTGGCGCGCGGCCCGAATTTGTCGATCAAGCGCCCCGAAACAAAGATACCGCCGCCCATACCAAGGCCGACAACCAGCGCGTACCAGATCGCAACTTCGCTGAGCTCCATGCCCTTCTCGCGCATGAGAAAGAGTGTCGCGAAATTGCTGAGGCCATAGGTGATGAAGTTCGCCGCGCCACTCGCAAGCGCGGCAAGCAAGAGAACAGGGTTTGTAAAGAAGCGCGCGATGGTGGTGAAGAATGGCTCGCGCGGCGTTGGGGTGGCGTTGGCGTCGGGTGCTGTGTCAAATGCGCCGCGCTTGGGTTCAGCGATCACCAGCCAGACAATGATCGCCGTGATCACACCGATGCCGCCAATCACATAGAACGGCAAACGCCAATCGAACGCTGCCGCGAGCGAAGCGCCGAACGCCACACCCAAAGCGGAGCCCAGCGGTGGCCCCAAATTAAAAATGGCCAACGCCGTGCCGCGCTGCTCGCGCGGGAAATAGTCCGAGATGATCGCATAAGATGGCGGTACGCCGCCTGCCTCACCCACGCCCACCGCCATGCGCGCAACGACCAGCTGACCGTAATTGTTCGCCATGCCACAGGCTGCCGTCGCCGCACTCCACAAGCCACACGCGATGGACAGCACCCGCACGCGATTGGTGCGATCAGCGAGCCAGCCCACGGGAATGGCGATGAAGCAATAGAAGAGCGCGAAGTAAAAGCCGGTGATCAGGCCGAGTTGGCCGTCGCTGATTTGCAGCGCGTCCTGAATAGGTTTGGCCAGGATGGATAAGAGCTGACGGTCGAGGAAATTCAACACATAGACGAAACAAAGCAGCCCAAGCACCAGCCCGCGCTGTCCTGGATTCGCCACGCCCGATTTGGCGCCGCCCGTCTCAACCGCAGTCTCGCTCATTCCGTCCCCCTTGCCCCGCGCGTTCTTTGGCGCGTTGGCTCGCTTTCTTGTCTAGTGATGATCAAGCCAACCCGGCCGCCCCTTGCCCCCGCCATAGCCCGCCGCCACCCGCTGGTTCAGCAATGCGGGCGGACGAAAGCGTTCGCCATAGGCCTCATGCAGAATATCTTGCACCTGCAAGCACAAGCCCGAACTCACCGCATCCATCAGCGCAAACGGGCCGATCGGATGACCGAGGCCAAGTTTGCAGGCGATGTCCAAATCCTGCGGCGTCGCCACGCCCTCTTCGACCAGTTTCACCGCCTCGATCAGCATGGCGTGCAGCATGCGATTGACGGCAAAACCTGCAACGTCCTTCACCAGAACAGGCGATTTGCCAATTCTGCGCATGGCTTCGAGCGCGAAGGCGGTCGTCGCCGCGCTGGTTTCAAAGCCAGGAATGACTTCCACCAAAGCCATACGCGAGACGGGTGAGAAATAGTGCGTACCGATGAAGGTAGGGCGACGGCTGGGTGAAAGCGCGGCGGCTAAAGTCGAAATCGGCAGGGTCGAGGTGTTCGAGGCGAGGACACAGCTTGGCGCGCAGATCGCGTCCAGGGATTGGAGTACGCTTTGCTTCACGTCAGCGGACTCAAACACGGCCTCCGTCACCAGATCGCACTCGGCCATGCCCTCAAGGCGCGTCGTGGCCAAGATGCGTGTCAGCGCGAATTCGCGTTGATCGTCCGTATAGGCGCCGCGCGCCGCGCCCTTATCGACGATCGTCCGCAAGCGTGCGCGCGCCTGCTCCAGCCGTACTTGATCAAGATCGTGCAGGATGACTGTGTCGCCGGCGAGCGCAAACGTCAGCGCGATCTCGCCGCCCATGAGGCCGGCGCCCACTACCCCTACCTTCATCGCGCACCCTCCAGCCAATCCTTCGCGCGGGCGCTGTACCAAGGAATGATCTCAGGGTTGGCGATCGCGTCGAGATTGACGACCTTGGCGATTGGCCAGCCTTGGAAGAGCCGTTTGATCGGTAGCTCTTGTTTCTTGCCTGACAAGGTTCGAGGAATTCCCGGCGCGTTGATGAAGCGGTCCGGCACAAAGCGCGGCGACAACGCGCGCCGGATGGCAGAACTCATCGCGGCTTCCATATCCGAGTCCAGCGCGCGGCCATCGCTCGGTACGACGAACATCAAGAGCTTGCTGTCGCCCTGCCCGTCTTCGATATCGATGACAAGGCTATCAGCGACATCGCCTAAATGTTCGACGGCGGCGTAGATGTCAGCCGTGCCCATGCGAAGACCGTGGCGATTGATCGTGGCGTCGCTACGCCCGGTGATCGTGCAGGCGCCATCGGCATCGATTTGCAGCCAATCGCCGTGGCGCCAGATGCCGGGCCAAGCTTTGAAGTAGGATGAACGATAGCGGCTGCCGTCTTCATCGCCCCAGAAATAGAGCGGCATGCTCGGAAACGGACGCGTGACGACAAGCTCGCCCACCTGCCCCACGAGCGGTTTACCCGCATCGTCCCAGGCCTCGACCGCAGCGCCCAGATGACGACATTGCAGCTTGCCCGGATGCGGCGGCAATTCGCGATGTCCCGCGAAGAACGCCGCCGCCACATCGGTGCCGCCGCTAATGTTGCACCACCACATCTCGCCGCCCTTGATGGCGGCGAACTGCGCCGAGCCCCACGACTGCACTTCCGCAGGTAGTGGCGAGCCTGTCGTGCCGAGCGAGCGAATGGCGCTGAGATCGCCGTGATCGCTAATCCTGATCTCGGCTTTGCGACAAGCGCTGTAGAACGCCGCTCCGGCGCCAAACCACGTTACGCGATGGCGCGCAGCGAACGCCCAGAGCGTGCCCCAGTCGTGGCTTCCTTTCGAACCGCTTGGCGCGCCGTCGAATAGGCAAATGGTCGTGCCAAAGAGCAGGCCGCCGACTTGCTGGTTCCACATCACCCAGCCAGTGGCGCTGTACCAGTGAAAGCGCTCCCCGAACGTGTTGGGCGCGTAGCTCGCGCCCAGATCGAAGTGCAGCCGCCCCACATGCGTCGTGACGATGACGCCGCCGTGGCCATGCACGATCGCCTTCGGCAGGCCGGTGGTGCCGCTGGAATACAATATCCATAAGGGATGATCGAAGGGCAGCCATTCAGGCTCGAACGCAGCGACCACCGCATCGTCGCGCGCAAGCGCAGCCTCAAGACTGCGAGCGCCGGGAATATCGGTTTGCGCAAGTCCGCTCTCGACCACGAAGAGCGTCTCGACGCTGGGAAGCGCCTGGCGCAATTCCGCGATCGCGGCGCTCCGATCAAGCGCTTTGCCCGCATAATGTACGCCATCGACGGCGATGAGCACCTTCGGCGCGATTTGGCGGAAACGATCGAGTACGGCGGGCGCGCCCATGTCCGGCGAACAAATGGTCCAGATCGCACCAAGACTGGCGCAGGCCAGCAGCGCGATCACGGCCTCTGGAATATTGGGCAAATACGCAGCGACTCGATCGCCGCGCACCACACCGCTCTCGCGCATCGCCAAAGCGAGCGACACGGCTCGCCGGCGCAGCTCAGGCCACGCAATTTCCCTGACCTGCCCGCACTCATCTTCAGCGACAATTGCCGGCAGGCCCATAGCGTCCGCCGCCTCGATATGGCGGAAGACTTCGCGCGCGTAATTGACCTCCGCACCCTCGAACCATTTGGCGCCGGGCATGCGTTCATCGCCAAGCACGGCTTCAAACGGCGTGCGCGATTGTATCTGGTGGAAATCCCAGATGCTGCGCCAGAACGCGGCCAGGTCCGTCGTCGACCATGTCCACATCTCTGCGTAGTTGCTGAAGCGCAGACCCTTCTCGCGCTCGAGCCAGTCGCGATAGAGCTGCATCTGGGAGATTGGCGGATCTCTCGACATTCGGAGGGCGTGGACCTGCGCGCTGCGTGCGCTGTGGGGAGGAGCTATTCTTTGAAGGACCGCGCGATGCTGGTGGTGGAAGCGGCCTCGGCGAGAGGCGCTTCCACCACCAGCATCGCTGCGATTAGAAGGTCCGGCGCAAATTGAGCGCGACGTAGCGCCCGATTGGATTGTAGGGACCGCCGATACCGTCCGTGCCTGGGAAGAAGGGTGGTGCTTCATCGAAGGCGTCGTTGACCTGAAGCGCAAGCATCGTGCCTTGGGTCCAGCCGCTGTCCGGCAGCGTCCACCCGAGACGCAAATCCACCGTGACGTAAGGATCAGCCGAGTACGAACTTACACCCGTCGGCGTCGTGAAATTGTTGGTGATCCCGTCGCGATAATTGACGAAACCGGCCAACGAGATCTGATCGATGTTGGCCGCGAGTGTCGCGCGCGCTGTCCAGCGCGGCACGCCAAGATCGAGTGAATTGGCGACCGGCGCGCCCGGTGAGAATTGCGTCTCGAAATTGAGGATGTAGTTGCCAGCCAGATCGGCGAATACCGAACCGAAGCTCGTGGTCCAGCGATAATTGATATCGAAGTCCAAGCCGTCCGTGTTGCGCACGCCGAAATTGTTGTTGCGCAAGTCGAGCAGGTTGATGTCGGACCCGTACGGTCCTGCCGGCAGATTCACCGGCGTGGCGATCGCCAGCAGATCCGTGAATTCCGGCGTAGTCGGATCGCCACGATGGATGAGCGAAGCGAAGGTGGGGTCCTCGAACACATAGGGCACCGCCGGCGTGCCGATCACGCCTGTGTATTCGATATCATAGTACGTGAGGCTGGCGCGCAGGTCGGGCAGCCATGTCGGATTGAAATCGACGCCGAACGAGTATGTCGTCGCCTCTTCCGGCTCAAGATTGTCGTTGCCGCCCAAAAGATAGATGGTTTCAACTTGCGCTGCGCCCCGCGTCGGATCGTTGGCGTACGTGGCGGAATTTATTGCGCTCAGGTAATACGCGCCCACTGTGGCGCCGATCTGGCGCAAACCCGGCGCCCGAAACGACGTGCCGTACGAGCCTCGTAGATTGAGCCCCTCGATCGGCGCCCAACTCAAACCAACCTTGGGGTTCGTGGTCTCACCGAAATCGCTGTACTCGTCATAACGACCCGACAGCGAGAGCACGAGGCTGTGTGCGAACGGCGTGGCATTGCCTTCGCCGATAATCGGGATGAAGAGCTCGCCATAGACGGATTGCACATCGCGATCCATGTCTTCGGGAATATCGTTGCTTGGCGTGCCGATATAGCCTCGCTGCTCGAACGTCTCGTTGCGAACCTCGACGCCCGCCGCAAATCTCAATTGCCCGCCCGGCAGATCGGCAAGCGGCCCATCGAGTTTCGCGGCAAGCACGTTCACCCCCTGCTCTTCGCTGGCGTACGTCGGATAGTCGAGGATCGCCGCGATCACGTCGGGCGCGGTGCCCGTGCCGAACGGATCCAAGGCGGTCGCCGTCGTCGTACCCGCGGCAGCGGCGTCAAGCGCTGCCTTACTGATGCCCGGCACGAAGGACTCATTGCGCGCCCAATCCACCGTCGCGGATAGGGTGAGATTGAGGTCGCGCGGCAGTTCGAAATCGACGCCGAATGAAGAATTGCCGACATCCTTATCGTTGCTGTTGGTGAAGTGATCGGCGCCGATGAGATTGTCAGGGCGGAAGGAAACGAATTCGTAGAACGAGCCAGGCGGACCTTGGAAAAATGGGTTGCCGCCGAACGCCGGCGCCAACATGGCGACAGTCTGGGCGGGCGGCGCGACCTGATATTCGTCGTGGCGTTGCGAATACAGAATCTCGCCCCACAGCGTGGCGGAATCGCTGAGTTCCTGGTGTGCGGAAACAAAGAGCGCATGGATGCTCGAACTCGGCAGCAGATCATTCAGCGCGCCGCTGTCGCAACGATTGGCGCCGGGCGTGAACGTCGGCGCCTGATAGGGCGCGGTGTAGGTCGGGTTGGGGTAAACAGTCGGCGAGACGCAAGCCACAGAACGCGAGTCGATGCCGCCATACGGTGTGAAATCGGTGACGCGATAATCTCGGTCGCCCGCGAGCAGATTGCTGTTCTCGGTGTATTGATAAGCGGCGTAGATCGAACCGGTCGACCATGTCTGGCCGGCGATCGCGCCGATGTGCGCGGCATAGTAGTCGTCGGCGACGCCGAAGCTCGTCGACACCTCGAAACCATCGACCTCGCGGCGGGTGATGAAGTTCACAACGCCCGCAACGGCGTCTGAACCATAGATCGCCGAGGCGCCATCGGCGACGACCTCAATGCGCTCCATCGCCAAATTCGGCACAAGCGGAAAGTCTGGGTTCGTCACCTGCACAGCCGCACTCACCAGACGGTGACCATTCATCAGCGGCAACGTCGCGTTCGCCGGCAGGCCGCGCATTGCTGGCGCGAACGACCCAAGCCCCGGGCCCGTGCCCGCGCTGGTTTGCGGTGCGGTGTTGAACGAATTGAGCTGGGGAATACTGGCGCTCAGGTCCGGCGTATTCGCGCCGCCGTGCGTCTCGATGTCTTCGCGCGTCAGGCTGATCAGATTGGAGCCTGTCGGCGGCACACCGCGAATGCTTGTGCCCGTCACGACGATCTCCTCGTCGGCCTCCACCGCTTCCTCAGCGGTTTGCGCAAGGGCGAGCGTCGTAAAGCCGACCCCGCAAAACAGTGTCGTAGCGCCCAGGCTGAGCATGCTGCTGCGCAGCAACCTTGCGGTGCGATTGAACGTCATGTCGTCCCCCTATCGTCGTTCTCGCCGGGGCTATCGAGAGCCCACGGTCGTTAGGGGAAAACTGACATCGGCGCCTCCAAACGCCATGACAGGATTGACGCTGGCATTTGGCGCCAATGACCTACGGGCTAAGAAACCCGCCGCTCGTTCAATAGGGCGGTGGCCGCCGCGATCTTTGACGCATCGCCCGCATACTGAGTGCGGTATGCCGAGGGCGACACACCCGCCCAGGCAATGAAATGGCGCGAGAAACTGCCGGGCTCACTGAAGCCCAACAGCGAGCCAATCGCGGTGATGGGCATGTCGCTCCCCAGGAGATATGCGCCCGCCAATTCGCCGCGTAGGCGCGTGCGAATATCTTGAAAGCTCTCGCCCTCTTGCGCCAAATCCTGACGCAAGCGCCGTGGCCGCGTGCGCAACCGCGCCGCGACGACTTCGATCGGCGCCGACCACATGCCCGCCTTCTGCAACTCGATCAGCACTTGCTGCGTCTTGATTTGCCAGTTGAGCCCACCGCTGGGCGAGGCAAACCAATCCGGCGCGCCGGCATAGTAATCGTCGTATTCCTGAATGGACGAGTGCACCAAGCGCACCGTGAGGTCGCTCCAATCATAGCAAAGCGCGTCGTAAGGCGCATTGAATGTCACCGGACAATTGAACAGCGCAAATCGATCGAACCCATTTTCTTGCACAGGCCGCGGCCCCTGAATCGAAAGACCGCGCAGCGCGATTGGGCGGCCGATCAGCCACGAAAACAGGTGATAAATCCAAACGAAGCGAATCCAGACGAGGATGTCGCGATCGACGCCTTCGACCGTATGATACTTGCAAATATGATGCAGCCCCGCGCCGTGCTCTTCGGCGATGACTGGTCCGACATCGGTCGACATTGCATCTGTAAAGCGAATGCTCACACGCAAGGCTTCGCCAAATGTGCTGCAATGCAGGAAGGACAAGAGACGTTCTGTCTCCAACGCCATCCTGATGCCGTGCGGCAGGAAGCCCAGATAGACGTCATCGATTGAAAGCTGGATGGCGCGCACCAGCCGCACCAGCGACGGCCCATCAATCGCGCGCTTGGCGTCTCCATAGATCGCGGGATTGATTGCGGCGTCCTGCAAAATCGCCAGAGGATCACGTCCCTTTAGGACTGCGCCCCCAAGCAATTTCTTGACTGCCTCACCATCCAGGCCGGGTTCTCTCTGGCCCAAAGCGTCCATCTGGGTTTCGCGCCCGCTTTTTTGTCGTTGCGGGCGCTCTCATAGCATCGGTTGGCAAATGCGCCAGCAAGTAACCGAGCTGACGCATCCTCCACCTCGACGCCTAAGTATCGGACGGTGCTGTCCAGCTTCGCATGGCCCAGAAGTAGCTGCACTGCCCTGATGTTGCCGGTCTTTCGGTAGATCAGCGCCGCCTCGGTTCGGCGCAGGGAGTGGGCGCCACAGGCGGAGCCGCACGCGAACGTCCGTCTCCACCCAGCGAGATTTGATCGCTGGCGGGTGCTTGCCGACCAAGAGTTCATGTGACGAAGGGCGGCGAAATCCCAATAACAGTCCTTGCCCTTCCCGCGTCGCAAAGCAGACGCCAATGGCGGACGCCTTTTCTGCGGACGCTCAATTGTAAAGATTGACCGGTGGTTCCCCCGGCGCCAAAGGCGCGGACAAGCGGCGTTCGCTGTCGAATGATGGGGCGCGCATCTGGGCGTTCCATTGGTTGAATTCTCGGCGCAAGCGCGCCACCACGTCGGGCCTTTGCGCCGCAATATTATTCGACTCCTGCGGATCCTCACGCAGGTCGAACAAATAGGTGAGTGCGCCCTGGCCATCGGTGCGTTCCGATACGATCAGTTTCCAATCGCCGCTGCGCACTGCGTAGTTGGGGCCGGTGCGCCAGACGATGGCGCGCGGCGGCGGTGCGGCCCCGCGCGCCACCAGCGGCAAAATGTCAATGCCGTCGAGCACCTGATCGCCCGCTTCACCACCAGCCAAGGCCAAGATGCTCCGGCTCCAATCGAAGCTGACAACGGGCGCGCCATAGACCGCCCCTTCCGGCAAACGCCCCGGCCAAGACGCGATCATCGGCACCCGCACACCGCCCTCAAGGTACATGGCCTTGAAGCCGCGAAAGGGCGCGTTCGAGCAGACGCCCGGGCCGATATAGTCCGGACACCCATTGTCCGAGATAAAAAGCACAAGCGTGTTTTCGCGAAGCCCGCGCTCTTCCAGCGCCGAAAGCAAACGCCCGACATTGTCGTCCAGTGCGAGCAGCATGGCCGCATAGATGCGCTCACCCTCATTCTCGATGTGCGCCACACGCTGCAAATAAGCGCTCGTCGCCTGTAGCGGCGAGTGCGGTGCGTTGTAAGCCAAGGTCAAAAAGAAGGGTTGTGTCCGGTCAGCGTCGATGAAGCTCAGCGCTTCATCGGTGAGAATGTCGGTAAGATAGCCTTCACGCGGCAGCGCGCGTTCAAAACCATCCTCCAGCCGCATGGCGAAAAAGCCTTGCGGGGCGCCAGGCACGGGATCGGGCAGCCAAGCGTCATCGTCGGCGGGCGCGGCCATATATCCCGTCGCTCCCGGCGAAAAGCCGTAGAAGCGATCAAAGCCGTGGCTGAGCGGATGCGTCTCGCGCGTGCGTCCAAGATGCCATTTGCCGATCAAGGCTGTGCGATAGCCGCGCTCACGCAGAAATTGGGGCAGGATGCGCACACCTTCGGGGATGCCAATTCCTTCAAGGTCGCGCCGAACCGGATTGAATTCGTAGCCGAAGCGCTGCTGATAGCGTCCGCTGAGCAAGCTCGCGCGCGATGGCGCGCACACGGCGGATGTCACATATCCGTTGGTGAAGCGCACGCCCCGCTCCGCGAGCGCGTCGATATTCGGCGTCTCAACGCGGTGTCCGCCATATACGGACAGATCGCCATAGCCCAAATCGTCGGCGATAATCAGCACGATATTGGGCGGCCCCGACACCATTTCTGGACTGCTTGCCGAAACGCAGGCGCTGAGAACGGACGCAGCGCAGATTAGTATCAAGCGTCTAAGCATCGCATCACCCGGTTAGAGTGGGAGGCGCCGGCGGGACACGACACGCGCATCCCGCCGACGTTGAGGAGACGGCCTCAATAGCTGAAGCTCAGCTCCGCGCCATAGGTGCGCGGGTCGCTGAGATAGACGTTACTGGCGATAGTTTGGATCGTGTAGATCTCGTCGGTGAGGTTCTTGCCGAAAATCGAGAACCGCCAATTGCCGTTGTCAACGCCGATGCGTGCATCCACGCGGGAGAAATCCTCGAACTCACGGGAATTCTCGGCGTTCTCGAACCCGCCCAATTGGGTTTGGTAGCTGGTCGAAGCAAAACCCTCGAACCCCGCGCCAATGTCATGACGGTAAGTGAGGTTCAGCGTGCCGATAAGGTCGCGCGTGCGATTCATCCGATTGCCCGAAATGTCGGTCGGCACGCCGCTTATAATCGCGCTGGTGCCGTCATTGAACTCACCATCGCTGGTCGAAAGGCCAACGCCGAAATTCAAGCGACCGCCGGCAAGGTCGAAATTGCCGCGCGCCTCCAACTCGGCGCCCCACACTTCAGCGCCCTCGCCATTTTGCAGGATGAAGGCGGTGTTGGTCGTGCTGGCCGCAGTGACGATCTGCACGTCGTCGGTCTCAGTGAAGTATGCAGCCCCCTCCAGAAACACACGCCCGCCAAAAAGACCAAGCTTGAAACCAGCCTCGTACGACGTCGCAAATTCCGGATCGTATGGGATGAGATTGCCTGAGCCCGGAATGTCGGAGGGGATGCCAACATTGAAGCCGCCGGGACGATAGCCCGTGGCGATGCGGCCGTAGATCGAAGCGTCATCGCTCAAAGAATAGCGCAGCGTGGCGACCGGCATGACCCGCGTCCAGGATTCGCTAAGATCAACGCCGAGAATTTCGACCGCCGTAGAGGCTGAGGAATTGCGCGTGCGATCGAAGGTGAAGGTCTTGTCGTCGGTTTGCACGCGGGCTTCGACGCCCAGCGCTAGGCGATCAGTGATGTCGTATTCCACCGCGCCAAAGAGCGCCCATGAATCCAATTCTTCCTTGGAATCGTCATCGCGCAATTGCGCACGCAGGCCCGCGGCGGCGCCAGCAAAACCTACGTTCTGCAAAAGAACAGCCGAGGAATTTTGCTGCAGCTCGGCGCCAACGAGCCAAGTGAAGCGGCCCTGCGTCGACGGCGAGGTCAGCACGCCGATGAGACCCGCGCGGTCGAAATCCTCATATTGGTTGGAGACCAGATCAATCGGCTGCGCTGGGGTCGCCGGCGGAAATACAGATGTGATGCCCTGGAACCCGAGATAATGGTCAAGGTCGTCGTTGGTTCGCCCTGCTTCGCGGATTTTGAAGCTGCCGCGCAATTCGAGATTGGCCCAGCCGAAATCGTGCTCGATGTCGAGATAACCGGAGTTTTCCAGAATGTCGGCGTAGCCCAAGCGATTGAGATCGCGCACGAATGGATCTGGATCGAGCGGTGTTAGATTGTTGCGCAGCGCGCGATAGCCGTTGATGCCAAAGCTCGGCGCGGTGGAATCATAATATTCGTATGTGACGCGGATGGTGGTGTCATTGGTCGGCGAAACCTGGAAGACCGCGCGGGCGCCGCTGGTTTCCTCGGTATCGATAGTGTCGCCCGTCGACAATTGTTCGACAAAGCCGCCCTCCTGGTCATACCAGAAACCGCCAATACGCAACGCCGCGTCTTGGGTGAGCGGCACGTTTACAACCGCCTCGACCTCGGTGCGTTCAATGTCATTGTAGGACACAGAGCCGCGTACGCCGAAGGCGTCATAATCTGGGCGGTTGGCGACAGCATTGACGGCGCCGCCCACTGCGTTGCGCCCATAGAGCGCGCCTTGAGGACCACGCAGCACCTCGATGCGCTGCAGATCAAACAAGTCGACGGCGTTGAAACCGCGACCGCCGAAGCCGCCGCCGGCGATATAGTGACCGTCGCGATAGACCCCCACCGCCGATTCCGAAAAGCCATTGCGCCCACCGCCCTGACCGCGCAACGAGATTTCATTTGTGTAGGCCGGGCCGCCGTTGACCAAAGCTGCGCTTGGCAATTGGCGCAGCATGTCGGCGGTGTTGCTGATGACGTAATTCTGTTGATCCGCCGCCGTGATCGCCGAAACCGCGCCGGGCACTTCAATCAGCGTCTCTTCGCGCCGACGCGCGGTGACGACGATGTCGCCTTCGCTGGCCGCTTCGTCTTGGGCCGCACTCGGCACGTCTTGCGCGAAGGCTGACGCCGCGAATGCGAAGAAGCAGGCGGGCACGGTGGCTAACAAAACCTGGCGCATCAAATGACCCTCCCCTGGTCGCCGGTCTGAGGTTTTCCCCTCGCCGGATTGTCGACAATGTATAGACCCCTGTCCGCCATCATGTCCACTCCTTCGCGCAAACATCCCACCTTGCGCGCCGCCTCAAAGCCTCAATCGCGCGCCTGGAGAAGACAACTGAACAGCATCTTTAGTCGAACTTACGATTGACGCGGCGGGCGCACCTCTTGCCTAAATGGCGCCGCACCAGCATGAACCGAATTGCAATGGCCAGACCGACTTCCAAACCAAAGATCGTCCCGCTGCGCACTCCCGACGCGCGCGTATCCGCGCTCGGCATCGCCCGCGCCACGGCACGCGATATCGAGCGCGGCGTCTACCTGCCGGGTGCGCGTCTGCGCGAACAGGAATTGGCGGATCGTTTCAAATGCTCGCGGGCGCCGGTGCGCGAGGCGCTGCGATTGTTGGAGAGCCAAGGCAGCGTGGTGATCGAGCCCATGAAGGGCGCCCGCGTGGCGACGCCAGACGACGCCAACTTCCTTGAAGTCTTCCTCATTCGCCGCGCGCTTGCAGGTCTCATGGCCCAGCAGGTCGCGAACGCGCCAAAATCGAAGAACAAGAGTCACTTCATTGTGTTGACGAGCGAATTGCCAAAACGCGCTGAGAAGGCCGCCAACGGCCACGAGTTCGCGGCCGACGTTCGCCAAGTGATACGCGCGCTGATCGAAGCGGCGCAAACACCGCGAACCGTTCAGCTGGTCAACAGCCTGACCTTCGGGCATGAGGCATTTCAGGATGAGATCGTCGATTCAAGGAAGAACCGCATCACCCAGGCGCGTTATTGGGCCCAAATGAGCGAAGCAGCAAGCGTCGGTGACGCCACTGGCGCGCGCGCAGCCATGGAGGCCATCTTCGACTATTCACGCGCCTATATCGAGAGCACGCGCGAGCCCGCGAAAGCTACACGAAAAAGCGCGGCGAAACTCAGTAAGCGCGTCTAGTTTTGCACGAAAAGCAGCTCAGGACGCCAATCATTGAGCGCGCCATGAAGCCGCTGCCCGCCAAGCTCGGCGGTGACGAAGGCGCCGTGCCAAGCTTGCCCATAGATTGGGATCGTATAGCGCGTGATCGCTGTCGCGCGACCTTCGATGTAATCGTTTGCGCCGAAATCGATGCGCAATTGCCGGTGGTCACTTGGCGGACCGAAGCGCACACGGCCGGGCCGCGCAGGTTCGCCATCGCGTAGAATATAGCCGCCGGAATCGTCCGGTATCTGCAGCAAGGTTGCACCCACGCCATCGCCCCACAAACTTGCAAAACAAAATGGCGTGGTAAATCGTGCTTCGGTTTGCCGCTGTTCGTGAAACTGGCCCATGCCGCGCAGGCGCCATGCGCGGCCGTTCACGCGCAAATCCCCCTCGACGCGACCAAACGCTTCGACACGCCCTGGCAGCAATCCCGCACGGGAGAGCCTCGGCGCAAAGCGCATGTCCGCCTGCAATGATCCGCTTGCGGCCGCCTCAAAGCGCGCAGCCAAGTTCGCCACATCGAGCGCTCCTGACGCTCCTTCGCGTGTGAAGGTGAGCACGGAGCTCGCATCCGCATACGTCGTGCGCGTTTCATCCGCTGATGTCTCGTCCCCCGCGCAGGGCGCGGCGTGATCAACGTGTGCGAAAAAGCCGTCCGGCGTTTGCACATGGGTCCAGATCCACGCAACACGATAGGCAGGATAGCGGCAAAGGCGCGCGCTGAAATGTATTCCAGCGCCCTCATCCGTCACCGACAGCATCACGGACTCGCTTGGCGTTTCGATACCTTGCGGCGGCATGAAGAGCTCCTCGCGCGCTAAGGACGCACACCCTGAAGCGGGCGCGGCCGCCAACACGGCGCGCCGAGATAAGTGAAATGAGGGCCCCATCTGAGATCCAACAAGATTGTCGACTCTTTGCAGGATGTCGCGTTAAGCTCGCGCGCACAAGACGGAAGATGCCGCCGAGGGGAGACGAACGCGCGATGATCACGCGACGCACCATATTGGGCGCGACGCCCGCGGCCATGGCGGCTTTGCCGGCGCATGCGCAAGACAATGGCGCGTTGATCAGCCAGAGCCTTGCCCTACTCGATCGCCAAGCGGATCTGCGCACGGGCGGTGCGGGAGATTTGGCGGTAGCCGATCAGGTGCGCGCAAATCTGCGCGCCGCGGGCTTTCGCACATCCTCGCAGCGTGTTGACGCGCCCGCCTTTGATGCGCGTCGCGCAGCTTTGGTGTGGGCGGGCGGCGAAGTCGCCGTTGAGCCTCAGCCGATTGTGCGCACAACCGGCGCCGGCGGCGTTCGTGGCGCGCTGCGCCTTTGGCGCGATGCGAGCGATACGGCGATGATGGCCGACGCCATTGCCCTGGTAATGCTCCCCATGGGCCGCCATTCACAGCTTCTTGGTGAGCCCATTCGTTCCATCCTCGCGCAAGTCGCGGGCGCGGCCCCGCGTGGCATAGTGCTCGTCACCAACGGCCCGACCGGGGAGACGATCATGCTGAACGCGCCGATCGACGGCGCTGGTCTGCCTGCGATCCCGATCGCGGTGCTTGGACCTAAACCCGGCGCCGGCGCCCTGAGCGTCGCGCGCGCGGGCGGCGAGGCCACACTGATCATCGACGGCGACGTGCGCCGCGTACGCAGTCCAAACATCTGGGGTGCGATCGAGCGTGACGCGCCCTACCTCGTTGTGTCGACGCCCCGCACGGCTTGGACCCGCGCCGTCGCCGAGCGCGGCCCGGGGCTTGCGGCGTTCAACGCGCTGGCCGCTTGGGCGCCGCAGGCTTTGCCCGCGCACAGCCTCATGTTTGTTTCAACCACTGCGCACGAATACGACAACGCTGGCAGCCATATGTTCTTCGAGCGCCATGCACCGCCGCCCGATCGCGTGGCGCTATGGCTGCATCTTGGCGCAGGCTTCGCCGCGCGCGATTTTCACGAGGTCGGCCGATTTGCGCTCGCGCCACTGCCAAGCCCAGATCCGCAGCGTTTCCTGCTCGGTTCTGATACGCTCGTGGCCATACTGCGCCAAGCCTTTGCGGGCCAAATTGGCTTAGAGGCCGCATACCCGGCTTCCGCCGGCGCCGCAGGCGAACTCGGTGAAGTGCTCGCGCGCGGCTATGCGCCCGCGTTCGGGCTCTTCGCCGCGCATCGCTATCACCACGTTGAACAAGATCGCGTGGACAAAACCGACCCTGATTGGATTCAGGCCGCGATCGATGCGTTGAAAGTCACGCTGGCGCGCGCGCTTGGCTAGGAGATCCGCGATGAAAATGCTGCAGGCCATGGCTGCATCGCTTGTGCTCGGCGCGTGCGCGACCAGCGCTGCGGCGCAGACAGAGGTGCGCATTGAAAGCGGACGCCTGCGCGGTGTGATCGAAGACGGGATTGTCGTGCACCGCAACATTCCGTTCGCAGCACCACCCGTTGGCGATTTGCGTTGGCGCCCACCGGCCCCTGCGCCGGCATGGCAAGGCATGCGTGATGCGAGCGCGTACGGCCCCGCCTGCCCGCAGCCCGAGCGCAATAGCGGCGTTGGCGGGGGCCGCGCCGAGCGGCAAAGCGAGGATTGCCTTCAGCTCAATGTGTGGGCCCCACAGGGCGCGCGCGATCTGCCTGTGATGGTGTGGATACATGGCGGGGGCCATCGCATCGGCTCTGGGGCGTATTTGCTTTACGATGGCGCAGCGCTCGCGCGCCAAGGCGTGGTGTTGGTCACCATCAATTATCGCATCGGACTCTTGGGCTATTTTGCGCACCCTGCACTTACCCAAGAGGCCGCGCCCGACGCACCGCTCGGCAATTACGGCTTCATGGACCAGATCGCCGCACTCGAATGGGTCCAACGCAATATCCGCGCTTTTGGCGGCGACCCGCAGCGCGTCACCGTGTTCGGCGAAAGCGCGGGCGCGGCAAGCACGTTGTACTTGCTGGCCTCGCCCCACACGCGTGGCCTTTTTCAGCAAGCCATCGTCCAGTCCGGCGGCGGCCTGCAACGCCCTACGACGCTTGCGGCGCAAGAACAAAGCGGCGTCGACGCGGCAAGCCGGATCGGTATCGCCGCCGACGCGCGTGCTGAAGATTTGCGCGCCGCTTCCGCGGATCAATGGATCGAAGCGCTTGGCGCCCTTGAAGGCTTAGGCTTTGGACCGTTCATCGATGGACGGCTCATTACCGAACCTCCGTCGCGAGCGTTTGCCGACGACCGCGCCCATGACGTGCCGCTGATGATCGGCGCCAATGACAATGAGGCGAGCGTGATGGGCACGCTTGGCGTTTCGCCTAGCGTGCTTGGCGTCCTTGGTCCGCGCCTTTCTGAACTGCGTACGTTGTATGGCGAAATCGCTGAGGAAGAATTCCAGCGCCAGGCTTTGGGCGACGCCTTCTTCGTGGCGCCAGCCGCTTGGGTGGCGGCGCAAACGGCCGATGGCGCGCCAAGCTTTCTATACAATTTCACTTATGTGGCGGCGCGCCGGCGCGGGATTGCCCCGGGCGCTTCGCACGGCAGTGAGATTCCCTACATCTTCCGAACCTGGCAACGCCTGCCGATCCCGCCGGGCTTCATCACGGATGAGGACCGCGCCTTTTCAGCTTTGATCTCGTCGTGCTGGGTGAGTTTTGCTCGCGATGGCGCACCGACCTGCGGCGATGCGGCTTGGCCAGCCTATGCGTCTGATAGTGATCAAATCATGCTTTTTGGGCCGCAGACACGGGTGACGCCTCAGCCGCGTCGGCAGGCCATCAACCTTCTGCTCAACACCCTTACGGAGCGTCCGCAATGATCTCTCTCTCACGCCGCGCCCTGCTGAATGGCGTCGCGTCTGTCACGCTTGGCGCTTGCGCCACAGCGCCCGCTGATCCGATCGATCATTATGTAGCCGCGTATTTTTATGCCTTCCCAATCTATGAGTTCGCGCGCACTGCCTGGGCCTCTGCAGGACCGACCGCGCAACGCGCGCATCGCTTCAATCAACCCATGCATCGGCGCACGCTGACTGATCACACAGGGCGCAACATCACCACACCAAACAATGACACGGTTTATACATCGGCGCGCCTCGATCTCAGCAACGGCCCCCTGCTCGCGGAATTGCCAACGTTGCCTGATCGGTATTTCTCGATCGCGTTCATGAACGCCTACACAGACAATTTCGCTTATGTCGGCACCCGAGCGACAGGCGGCGAGGGCGGGCGGGCGTTAATCGTTGGTCCGACATGGCAAGGCCAGTCGCCAGCGGGCATTCGCATCATTCGCTCACAAACCGACGATGTGTGGCTGCTGGCGCGAATCTTGGTCGACGGGCCCGAAGATTTGGCCGCCGCCAATGCGGCGCAAGATCAAATCCGCTTCCTCGACGCGCCGGAGCCAAGCCTGTTGCCGCTCGCGCCCACAAGCTCGGACGAGCTAGAGAACTTCCTTGCGGTTACGAACGCCATGCTTGCGCGCGGACCGTTGGTCGATCCCGTTGGGCGACGCGCGTCCGATTATAACGACACGGGCTTACGGCCAGGCGATGTTGATGCGTGGTCGTCGCTCACGCAGGCTCAGCGCGATCGCTGGACCGTCGCCGCAGCGCGTGCACAGCAGACATTGCGCACGGGCTTTGCACTGCGCGGCGAGACACTCAATGGCTGGCATTATCCCCCAGCAGGCGTGGGTGCGCCGGGCGACGCAGATGATGTGCGCGCGGCTGTCGCGCTTTCGGGTCTCGCGGCTCTCGAAGCCGTGGAAGCCACCTATGCCCGAGCTGACGACGACAATCACGGTGATCCGCTCACGGGCGAGCACGCTTACACACTGACAATTCCGGCGAACGTCCCCGCCGGCGCGTTCTGGTCATTGTCGATGTATCAACGCGAAAACGACGGGCGGCTTTTCTTCACCGAGAACGCTATCAACCGCTTTGCTATCGGCGATCGAACGCGGGGCCTCATGGCCAACGCCGACGGCTCCTACACGATTTCACTGCAGCGGAACGAGCCAGGCGCCGGTCGGGCCAATTGGCTGCCCACGCCTGCTGGCGCATTCGTAATTACCTTCCGCGCCTATCTCCCTCAGACGCCGATGCTGAATGGGACGTGGCGGCTCCCGGCCGTCGTACGCCTGTGATGTTGGACAAAGTCGGAAGCATCCCAAAAGCAGAAATCAAGCGTAGCGCATCGCAAAGCAGACGCTCGCAATCTGAATTGCACGGTCGTACCCTGCGCTCATGATGCATCGAATGTTGATTTCGCTTTTCTTGTTGGCGGGTGGTTGCAGTCCCGCATCTCCGCCGACCACCTCCTCCACCGCGCCTTCCCTTCAAGGCCCGTTTGATCCAGCTTCGGATCCGGACGCCACGCCTGCGGATGTTGTGGCGATCCAAGCAGCTGCAGACATGCTTTTAGCTTCCGGAGAGTGCGCTAGCGTGCACAGCTCCATGCTCGCACCTGCGTCAGATGGAACGGTGATCCCCGACGCCTACATCGTTGAATGCAGCGACTTCTCGTGGCGCTACTTCAAAAGCGATGGAGCGGGAGGGGTGATAAGCTGCGGTCGTTCGCTGGAGGGATGCAACTAAACTTCGGCCGCTCAATCCCAAAACCCGACATTGGCGTTCGAGCGCCTTAAAGCGGACATGGAATTTCCGCTTCTCGCAAGAGCAGACCTCACAAGCCTCTCAGCGTCGTCTCCGAAGCGATCAATCGGAAGCGCGAACGCGCGCGGGCGTGAGCAAGCCCACCCTCTCCTGCATGCGTCTGTCGACAGCGTCCGCCCTCTCACGCGGCCAAGAGCAAAGAATCAACAGCCATCAGGCCGCCTCCGTTGCGCTTCACGCGCGGAGGTCATCGGCGACAGCCGCGCCAACCACGGCGGCCGCGCAGGCGATGTCTTGCACTACGTGGCCGAGCGATTTGTAGGCGGTGATCTCGGCATCGGCGCGCCGGCCTGTGACGCGCCCCAGCAGCACTTCGCCAATCTCGGCGACGATGTGATCGTCGCCGACCACGCCCGCGGCCTTCGCGTGCAAAAACTCCGCGCCCTGCTGCAGCACATTGGCGCGGCTGTCGGCGATGTAGCGGCTGCGCGCGACAAGGTCGGAATCCACCTCGGACGGTCCGGCGTGGCTGGATCCGATGATGTTCACGTGCGCGCCCGGTTTGATCCATGCGCCAAACAGGATCGGCTCAATTGCGGCCGTGACTGTGCAGATGATGTCAGCGTCGCGGGCCGCGACTTCGAGGTCATCCACAGGCGCCGCTGCCACCTGGAGCGCAGTCTCCATCTGCAACGCGAGCTCAGCTGCGCGCGTGGCGTTGCGGCCCCACACGGCGATCGACGACAGCGGGCGCACGCAATCGATGGCCTTGGCATGGGTGAGGGCCTGCTCACCAGTTCCGGCGATAACGAGGCGCGTAGCGTCGCGGCGGGCTAAGCAATCGGTCGCGACTGCGCTTGCTGCGGCGGTGCGGATCGCGGTGACCTCGCCGGCGTCGACGACGCCGAGCGGTGCGCCGCTATCAGGATCGAAAATGACAATCACGCCCTGATGCGAGGGCGCGCCTTTGGCGGCGTTCTCGCGAAACACGCTGATGAGCTTTGTCCCAAACACTGCGCGCGCGCCCAGCGCGCCGCTCATAATCCCGAACAATCTCTGCTCGGAAAGCGCCATGATGGCGCGCGGCAATTGCAGCGTGTCGCCGCGCGACAGCGCCATCATGGCGTCGCGCACGAGTTCGATCGCGCGCGGATAACTCAGGCGGCGCGCCACCTCGGCATGATCGATGAAGCGCACTTTTGGCCTCATTTTGCGGCTTCAGCTCACGCCCAGGGCCACGCCGCCATAGAGCGCCAGCAGGCCGGTGAAGACGAGCGCGATACTTGCGATCAGCGCAAGCCAAATCCGCGCGAACGCGCCGGAGGCGGTGATCGCGCCCCAAACACAGCCCAATCCCGCGAGCAGCATGATGTCCGCGCTCGCCACAAGCACGCCGATGCGCCCTACATGGCCCGCAAAATAGCCGGTCATCAAGGACTCGCCCGCGCCAAGCCCGACCAAGCTGGCGCCAATGACGCCCGCAGCGCCCAGGCCTACAAGAATCGGCGGCCATGCGCGCCAAGTCCTACCCAATGTCAGCGGCGCCAGCAGACCCAGAAGCGCGAGCGGGGCCAGAAGGTGCGCCAAGATGGCGTGCAGTTTCGGATGCGCCACATCATCAATGCGCGTCATCGTGTAGAGGCCAATGTCGGGCGTCAGCACAAATTCGCCGGTGCGCGGATTGGGGCGTATGATGATTTGCGGCCGCGTCGGTGCGTCCAGCATGAAGCGTCCATCGCCCTGCGGCGCCCAGGGGCCTGCGCCATTCAGATAGAGCCCGCCTTCGCCGACGCTGAGCTCGACAACATCAGCGCCAAAATAGGTCAGCGCCGAAAGCCGCTCGCTGGTTGTGTAGGGTCTGCGATCGGCGCGGTAGAACCCCGCATAAGCCGCGAGGTCTTCCGCCGATATCGTCACCGGCACGAATGCCCGCTTGGCGCCGAAGAATTCGCTCATGAAAGCGCTGGTGGCGCCGCTTGCGGAAAGCACCGCGGGCGACGGCGGCGGCGCCCAATCGGCATGGATGGCGCCGCGCAGCCGGTCCCACATGCCCACCGGCGCCGCTTCGCCGATGATCGCCACGAACACGCCGACATCTTCATCCGGCGCCAAAGTGAACCATGAATGGAAGCCCGCCCAATTGCCGCCGTGACTGATCGTCTGGCGCCCGGCCCAGCTGTCTTCAATAAACACCATGGCCACGCCCGCGCCTTCGGCCGCATTGGCCGCAAGCCGTTGCCGCAAGCGGCCGCGCGCCTCCGCGCTCAGCAAATCGCCGTGGCCAAGCTGCGCATTCATATAGAGCGCCATGTCATGGGCGGTGCTGACGATCGAGCCCGTCTGCGCGACAGCGGGATTGATGGCGGTAAACGGCGTCGGCCCCACGATACGCCCGCCAGCTGCGATCAGCCCTGGGCGTGCGAGGTTTGACGGCGCCTCAATCGTCGTCGCCAATTCTGTTTGCGTCATGCCGAACGGCTCAAACAGACGCGTCCGCATCGCCTCGTCGATCGGCGCATCGGTCAAGTCTTCAATCACCAGCCCGAGCGTCGCCACGCCGAAATTTGAATAAACGACCTGCTCTTCGACTGGGCGGGCAAAGGATGGGCGCAGCCGATCAAACACCTGCGCTGACACCGGTATGTCCACGGGGCGATCGGCGCCGATAAAAAAGAAGCGATCGCTATAGCCGGCCGTATGCGTCAAGAGATGGCGCAGCAGAATCGGCGATTGTCCATTCGGCGGCAATTGATAACGCTGGAGATAGCGATTGGCGGGATCATCGAGCGAGGCGATGCGCCCTTCGTCCATCAATTGCGCGATCAGCGTCGCGGTGAAGGTTTTGGTGTTGGAGCCGATCCGCACACGCGTGGCGACAGGATCGGCAGGCGTTTGAGCGACGACGTCGCCTAGCCCATAGCCGCCCTCATAGATGATCTCGCCACCACGCACGACGCTCACTACGACGCCGCTTGCGCCGCCATTCTCGACCATCGCGCCCAGATGACGATCGGCCCAAGCCTGCACATTGGCCGGCTCAAGTGCAGGGAGATCTTGTGCATGCGCCGACGCCAAAGCGCTCGTCAGGAACGCAAGCGAAGCCAATACGTTGCGCATTGCGCGCCCTCCCCAGAACAAGAGCGCGCTGGCGTCAGACGCCGCCAGCGCGCTCGGCTTGTCCCTCTTTGCCCGATCAGAACGCGTAGGAAAGCCCCACGCCGATCGTGCGCGGCTGCAGCACGTTCGCCGTCGCCCGGACGCCGCCGACGATCGGGCGCGCCGTGCCGCCTGTATAGCCGTATTCGTCGAACAGGTTGTTGACGTAGACGCGCGCTTCCACTGGCCCTGCGCGCACGCCCGCCGCCAGGTTGGCGACGACGTATTCGTCGAGCGTGAAATTGGCGATCTTCGGCACAATCACCACGCCGCCGCTGCCGACGCCGCCATCATAGCCCGTATCGCGCTCGCCCACGTAGCGGACGCCGCCGCCGACAAAGCCGTCAACGTTTGCGGTGATCGGGAAATTGTATTGCGCACGCAGCGCCGCTGACCATTCCGGCAACATAGCCAGGTTCTCGCCTTCGAGCGCGCCGAAAGCAGCGGTTTCATCGCTGTCGAGCGTGGAGTGCGCGTAGCTCAGGCTGCCGATAATCGACAAACCGCGCGTCGGCGTAAGCTCCACGGCGCCTTCAAAGCCATATGCGGTGATGTCGCTATTGGCGTTGCCGCCCGTTGTGGCCGCGTTCACGAACGTGACGGCTTGCGGATCCGACCATTGATTGTACCAAACGGCCAAATCATAGCGGAGAACGCCATCCATCAACGAGCCCTTCGCGCCCGCTTCGTAGCTCCACAGCGTATCGGTGGCGATGATCAGCGGCGCAACGTTTACGCCGCCGCTCATCAGCGGCAGGTTGGCGTTCTGCGGACGATAGCCGCTGGCGATGCGCGCATAGAGCGACAAATCGTCGGTCGGACGGAAACGCGCGGTGAGGCTATAGGTGTCAACCGTATCTGAATCAGTGGTTTCCGGCAGGTTGGCGACGATCAGGCCCGGCCCGTCAGTAAGCGCGACCGAAGACTCAATCTCGGCGACGCGCGCACCGACGGCGATGTCGAAATTCGGGGTCAGATAGAACGTCGCCTGACCAAACACCGCCGTTTCAACCAGCTCACTCCCCAGATCGACGTCGAGCGCCAGGAAGTTACCCGGCTGCCCGAGCAAGGATTGAATATTGCTGCTTTCTTCGCGCGAATAGATCGCTCCAACGACCCACTCGAATTGCTCGTTCACGGGCGATTCCAGGCGGATTTCCTGCACGAACCGATCCGTCAACGTCCGGCCAGTGAACAACGCCTGCGTGGTTGTGCCCGCAGCCTCACCGGAAAGCAGATCGATCAACGAGCCAAACGTCGCCACGAGGTCTGAAGCGTTGGCGACGTCGCGGGTCTGCTCGCTTGTCGATGACAAGAGCCGCGCCCAGCCGAAATCATAACTCACCGTGCCGGCATAGAGCTCGAACTCATCGGTCAGCTGCATCGCGCCTTCGTCGGTGTTGAAGGGGCCGTTGGCTGGCGCGAAGGGCGGGCCGACGAGCGCCACCGTGTTGGCGCCGGTCGATTCCAGATCGCTTCGCATCCCCATCAAAGAGAATTCGAGACGATCCGTCGGTCGCGCGACCAATCGCGCGGACAAGCCGGTGCGCTCATAGGCGTCGACATTCTCAGCCGCACCCGTTGGCGAGGCGGGGATGCGGTCGATGAATCCGCCGAAATCTTCTTGATAGCCGGCGACGCTGAGACCAAGTCGATCGCTGACGATCGGAATCCCAACCCGCGCGCTGTAGGTGGTGTTGGTTTCGCCCTCTTCGGTCTCCGAAAGGTCAGCGCGAATGTTGCCTTCAAAGTCCGAGGTTGAAGGATCGCGGCTGATGTAGCGCACAACGCCGCCCATCGAGGAACTACCGTAGAGCGTGCCTTGCGGGCCGCGCACCAATTCGATGCGTTCAACGTCGCCTTGAACCGCATCATAGTGCAGCGAAGGTCCCGCAGCGAAGGAGTTCGAAGACCCGATCGGCACGTCATCGACATAGATGCCGACAGTCGTCGCGCGACCGGTCTGAGCGACGCCGCGCATGGTGATGGTGTTGCCGTTCGGCAGACCGCCGCCCGAATAATGGACGCCGGGCGACACCTCGACGACCTCACGCAAGCGGTTAAGCCCCGTCCGCGAAAGCTCCTCGGGATCTATGGCCGTCACGGCCAACGGCGTGTCCTGCAGCGATTGCTCGCGCCGGGAAGCGGTGACGACGATCGTCTCCCCCTCGACCACCGCCTCCTGGGCCGACGCTGCGGTATGGCCCATCGCTGTAAAAGCGAGCAGTGACACCCCAGCAGCAGCGATCGGCCCATAACCACGGATTTTCATTCGCTTCCTCCCCTCGCCGCACAATTCTCTAGAAGTTTCTCTGCGGATAAGCTTTTCATTTTAGAAACTATGAAGCGCAGCGAGTCAAGCGGGACAGGAGGGGGCGGGAAACGCTTACCAGCGCCAAGCCTGGACTATCTAGCTGTTTATTTGAGCTTTTATGCGCAATCAAAACCGTAGCGTAAGGCGTCCCCGAGCGCTTCTCTAAGACGAAATTTTCGTTATTGAGAAAGAACCCGGGAGGGCCTACACTTTGGCGCCAAGGAAGGATGACCCATGACAGCGCGCGGCAGCGCAACACTCGCTGAGGTGATGGCGCTCGATCCTAGCCAGAACGCCATCGGCGCCGGCATCAAACGCTTTCGCCTGCAGAAGAAGTGGTCGCTGAAAGAGCTCAGCGAGCACAGCGGCGTGCCGCTCTCAACCTTATCTAAGGTCGAGAACGGCCAGATGTCGCTGAAGCTTGAGAAATTGCTGCGCGTCAGCTCGGCCTTAGGCATCGACGTCATGCAATTGGTGCAGCCCGCAGAGCCTGAAGCGCCTGCCGCGCTCGTCACCGGTCGGCGCAGCCTCACTCGGCACGGCGACGCCAAAATCACGCAAACAGAAAACACCCGTTACGAATACCACGCATCGGATTTTTCGCGCCGCTTGCTGACACCAGTGGTGATTGAAGTTCTGCCTGGCCGCAATCCAGAGCCAGTGAAGCACCAGGGCGAGGAATTCATTTTCGTGATTGAGGGCCGCGTCGAGGTGCTCACGGAGTTTTACGAGCCCGCTGTCCTCGAAGTCGGAGAAAGCCTCTATATCGACTCGACCATGGCCCACAATGTGCGCGCGCTCGATGGCAAGCCCGCGCGCGTGCTCAACGTCTCTTCGACACCGCGCGCAAGCGACATCTAACGCCCCGGCTGGAACGGGCTCAGGTCAAACCCGCCCTCGCCCAAAATCGCGCGCGCAAGCGCTTCGCCTGACCCTGCGGCTTGCGTCCAGCCAAGATGACCGTGCCCGGCGTTGATAAAGAGACCGCGTCGTGCGGCGCCGATCGCTGGCAGGCCGCGCGCATGCATTGGCCGAAAACCCGCCCAAGCTTTCGCGCCGCGACGTTCCAATTCATCTGCCTGCGCCGGCAGAATGCGCTGCAATAGACCGCACAGATTCTCGATCCGGCGCGGCTGCAATTTTGCGTCAAACCCTGCAAATTCAGCAGTTCCCGCCACACGCAGGCGCTCACGGAACGGCGTCACCGCCGCGTGCAGCGCGTCGTCAACGATGGGCAGACCGGGCAGCGCAAGTCCGCCAGCCTCATAGGTAATAGAATAGCCCTTCACTGGACTGATTGGCAGATGAACGCCAACGCTTGACGCAAGCGCCGGCGTGCGCGCGCCTGCAGCCAAAACGACGGCGTCAGCCTCGATCACTTCGCTGCTTTCCAGCACAACACCGTTCACTGCGGCTGCTTCAATCCTCAAAGCGCGCGCGGGTGCGCCCCAACGCAACACCGCGCCACGCGCGGCGCAGGCCCGGCTCAAGCCCTCGACAAAACGCTGCGCGTCGCCGGATTGATCATGCGGGAAATGCACCGCGCCTTCGATTTCCGCCTCGATGGGCAAGAGCGTCGGTTCAAAGGCGACCGTCTCTTGGCGGTTGAGCGCGCGAAAGGGCACGCCCAGTTCGGCCATCGCCGTGGCTTTGACGACGCCCTGCGCAAAGCTCGCGGCGCTGCGATAGACTTTCATCGTGCCGACGCGCGCGCCTTCGTAGTCGAACGCCGCCTCGTCGCGCCACGCGTTCATCACCTCGATGCTGAACAGGCCCAGCCGCACATTGTGCGCGATCGCACGCGTGAAGGTGGATTCCCGGCTGGCTGCCAAGAAGCGCAGGCCCCACGGCGCAAGCCCCGGCATCGCCTTCAGGCGCAGCAGCATGGGCGCGTCCTCGCGCCCCAGCCAACGCAGCAGATCACGCCAAACCCCAGGCGCATTCCAAGGATCCGACATCGACGGCGTTAGCATGCCGGCATTGGCGAAACTCGCGCCCAGGGCCGGGCCCACACTCGCCTCAATGATGGTGACCTCGACGCCGCGCCGCGCCAGCGCATAGGCGCTTGCCACGCCGGCCAAGCCGGCTCCAACTACCGCCACCCTCATGCAATCCGCCTCGGTCGCCCCGAAAACTCTACTTCACAAACGAAAATATTTTCAATACTGATACATGGAGACGCAGTGACACGCCACGCCTATGCAGCGATGTTGTTGTAAAATAATGAGATAAGGGTAGGCATCGCCCGCCCCGGGAAACGCCATGAGAATTTTCACCGCTTATCTGGCGCACGAAACCAATTCGTTTTCCCCCATTCCCACCACCCTGGCCAGTTTCGAGGATTCGGGCTTGTTCCGGCCGGGCCAATGCGAGGCGCCGGTGCCGGGGAAATCGGCGCAATTGTTGGGCGCGGGCTATTTCTATGAAGAGGCCTGCCGCCGCGGCGATGAGGTCACGCTCGGCCTGTGCGCGCAAGCCCAACCTAGCCGGCCGCTCAATCGCACCGATTATCAGACGCTGCGCACCTGGCTGCTTGAGGACTTGAAGGCGGCGGCCGCCCAGCCGCTCGACCTCGTGCTCATCATGATGCACGGCTCGATGATGGCTGAGGGATGCGATGATTGTGAGGGCGACATCATGGCTGCGATGCGCGCCATCGTCGGCCCAGACGTCGCGATCGGTCTCTTGCTCGACCTGCATTGCAACGTGACAGCGGCGATGCTGAAGAACGCCACCATCGTTAAAGCCTGCAAGGAATATCCGCACACCGATTTCGACGCGCGCGCGCGCGAACTTTATGCGCTCTGCGCCGACATCCGTGAGCGCAAAGTGAAACCCACGATCGCGTTCCAGCGCGTGCCGATGCTTGGCCTCTACCAGACCGCGCACGCCCCCATGCGCCCATTCATCGATGAGATCATGCGCCGCGAGCAAGAGCCTGGGCTTCGCTCGATCACATTGGCGCACGGCTTTCCGTGGTCGGATTTTCCCGACGCAGGCGCGAGCGTCATCGTCGTCGGCGACAATGATCAAAAACTCGCCGAGCGCACCGCCCATGAGATCGCCAACCGCTTCTTCGAGCTGCGCGCCAGCGGCCAGGCGACGATGGCCGATGTTCATGAAGCGCTGGATCAAGCCAGCGCGCATAAGAGCGGCACGGTGGTGATTGCTGACATCGCCGACAATCCGGGCGGCGGCGCGCCGTCGGATTCAACCTTCCTGCTCCGCGAAATACTCCGCCGTGGCCTCACCGATGTGGGCATCGCCTATATGTGGGATCCTGCTGCACTCGATCTGGCGTTCGCGGCCGGCGAAGGCGCGGAGTTGCCGTTGCGGATCGGCGGCAAGGTCGGCATCTGGTCTGGCGATCCCGTCGATGTGGAAGCCAAGATCATTCACCTACGTACCGACGCCACCCAGCCGCACATCGCCACCGGACAGACCCCGCTCGGGCGCACGGCGCTGATCTCCACCAACGGCGTCGAGATCATTCTGAACGATGTGCGTCAGCAGCCCTTCTCACCGGACGGACTGATCGCTTCAGGCATGGATGTCTGGTCCAAGCGCATCGTCGTGGTGAAATCGACGCATCATTTCTACGCTGGATTCCATGAGCGCGCCGCGGCCATCATTTATTGCGACACGCCCGGAGCGCTAAACGGCGATGTCGCCGCACGCCCCTACACGCGCATTCGCAGGCCGATCTGGCCGTTGGACGACATCCAATCAATCCACGCCCTCGCGGCGGCGGAATAGCTGCCGATGAAAGCCATCGTCGTTCTTGGGCTTATCCTGGCGCTCCTGTTCAGCGGCATGGCGATGGCCTATGCGCTCGGCGCCTCGGCCGTTTTTGCCTTCTGGCTGACCGACAGCCTGCGCTTCCTCGCGGCTGCGCCGCAGCGCATTTTCTCCCAGCTCGACGTGTTTGCGATCATGGCGATGCCGCTCTTCGTGCTGGCGGGCGAATTGATGAATCGCTCCGGCGTGACGCGCGCGCTGATCGATTTTTCCATGTTGCTTCTAGGACGGCTGCGCGGCGGTCTGGGTCACGTCAATATTCTGACCTCGGTGTTTTTCGCCGGCATTAGCGGATCGGCGTCCGCCGATATCGCCGCCCTCACCAACACGTTCGTGCCGCAGATGGAGCGGCATGGCTATGACCGCTATTACGCCGGCGCGCTGACAGCCTCGGCTTCCGTGATCGCGCCGATCATTCCGCCCTCTATCATCCTCATCATGTATGGCGCGATCACCTCTACGGACGTCGCTGCGCTTTTTGTCGGCGGCATCGTGCCGGGGCTTTTGCTTGCGGCGAGCCTCTTCATCACCAACGCCATCATCGCCCGCAGGGAAAACCACCCGGGCGGCGCCACGGCCGAATTGCCGCCCCTGTGGCCGACGCTGCGCCGCGCGCTGCCTGCCTTGTCCTTGCCGGGGATTATTCTGGGCGGCATCGTTTTTGGCGTCACCACGCCGATCGAGGCGGGCGCGCTTGCTTGCGCAGCCGCGCTATTGCTTGGCTTCGCGTATCGCGAACTCACCTGGGCGGAAGTAGCGAAAAGTATTTCGCGCACAGCAACGCTGACCGGCTCGATCTTCATGATTGTGTCAGCCGCCACGTTGCTCAGTTACCTCATCGTTCTGCACCAGATTCCGGACGCGCTCGTCGACATCGTCACCTCATGGAATCTCGAAGGCATTTGGTTTGTGCTGCTCATCATGGTGCTCTTCATCATCCTGGGCATGACGTTTGACTTCATGCTGGGCTTGCTCGTTGTGGTGCCCCTGCTTGCGCCGATCGCTGTCGCGCAAGGCGCGCACCCTGTGGCGCTTGGCGTTCTCATCTGCGTCAACATCGCCATCGGCCTTATCCTGCCGCCGATGGGCGAGGGACTGCTTATGGTCTCCACCATCACCGGGCAGAGCTATTGGCGCCTTTGCATGCGCGCGCTGCCGTTCGTGGCGGCTGAGCTCGTGGTGCTGTTTGTGCTGGCGTTCTTCCCGGAAATCATTCTTGCGCTGCCGCGCGCGATGGGAATGTTATGAACCGGCGCGACCTTCTCCTCGCCCTCGGCGGCGGCGGCCTCATGCTCAGCGCATGCGACAACGCCGAACTGGAGCATGCGATCAAGATCGGCATGTCGACGCCGGCCAACGCCACGCACAATGGGGTCTATGCCTGGATCGGCGCCTGCGTCGAAGCCTTACGTGCGCAGAACTGGCCTGTGCGAATCTATCCGAACAGTTCGATCGGCAATGAACGCGATCGGGTCTATCAGACTCAGCTTGGCCTGCTTGAGATCAACGAAACAGGCGGCGACGAAATCGGCCGCTGGTCGCCGCTTGCGCACGCCAGCGCGAGGCCCTTTCTGATCAATTCCTATGATCACATGAACCGCTTTCTGGCGGACACACCCTATCTCGAACAAGTCTCGCGCGATCTCGATCGCCACGGCCTGCGGCTCATTGATGTCGCCCATACTGGGTCAATGGTCGGCCTCTTCACGCGCGGCACGCCCGTGCGCACGATGGCGGACCTGCGCCGATTGCGTTTGCGCGTGTTGAGCTCCGCCGATTTCAGCCTGCTGCAGGCTTGGAAAGTGCGCGGCGTTCAAGTGGCGTGGGAAGAGGTCGCCCAAGCGCTGCAATCGGGCATGGTTGACGCCTATCTCAACCCGCCCAATATCGCGCCGATGTTCGGGCATGGGTCTGTGCTCGACTATTTCACCGATCTGCGCATGGGCCCGGCCGGGCGGTTCATCGTCGTCTCAACAAAATGGCTGGCGCAATTGAGCGGCGATCAGCGCCAGGCGCTCGAAACCGCCTTCGCCGCAGGCCGCAGCGCCAATCGCGCCTGGATCAACGAAACCATTTCGCGCGATCGCATCCGACTGGAGCAAGTAGGTATCGAATGGATCGACCTCAGCGATGAACAACGCGGCGAGTGGATGCGTGCGAGCGCCGCCATTCCGCCCAGCCGCTGGGACCACCCCGACGCCACTGCGCTGTACAATCGGTGGATCGAACAAACGCGGGAGACGTCACAATGAAGACGCTCGCGCGTATCGCCAGTACGATCTCGGCTTGGCTGGCCAAGATCGCGCTCGCCCTATCGTGCGTGGGGCTGTTGATCTTGGTCTTCTGCATGTTGGTGCAGGTGGTTTCACGCTACATGTTGGCGGCGCCGCTGGCTTGGACAGAAGAACTCGCCCGCTTCGCCATGGTGTGGGCCGGCCTGCTCGGCGCCACCGTCGCCTTTCACCGCCGCGCCGACCCGGTGCTGCTGCGACGCACCAGCCTGCCGCGTTGGCTGCGCAAGCCCGCGCAATGGCTTGAACTCATCGCGCTGACCATGCTGTCGACCAGCATCGTCGCGGCGTCGCCCGGCTTTCTGACGCTCGCCGCAGCGCGCACCACCGAGACGCTGCAAGCGCCTGCTGCGCTCGTTGTGTCGATTGTCCCGATCAGCTTCTCCCTGATGCTCGTGCACGCGCTGGCGCGCGCACTACGGCTTCTGAGCGGCGAAGAAGAGGCCGACGACCAAGGCCTGGAGGCGCAGCCATGAAATCTGTCTGGACCTGGCTTGGCTTTGTCTGCGTGACGCTCGCCATTCTACTAGTGGGCCTGCGCTGCGCCGAAGAGGCGCCGCGCGTGCCTGCCGACGCGTTTGATCTCAGCCGCGCCGTGGCGGCGCTGGAGGATCTCAACAGCGAGAGCCTGCCCCACCCGGTGGGCTCGGCGCACAACCAGTTAATCCGCTCTCGCATTGAAACGCGGTTGCGCGAATTGGGGTACACACCCCAGCTCCAATCGGAGCTGATCTGCACTGACTTGGCGCCGGGCTGCAGCTGGGTTGAGAACATCATCGCCGTCAAAGACGGCGCGGGCGACGACGCCATTTTGGTCACCGCCCATTACGATAGCGCCCCAATCGCGCCGGGCGCCGGCGACGATCTGGCCGGGATCGCGGCGATGCTGGAGATCGCGCGTCTCTTTGCCGATCGGCCGACGCAGAACGACATCATCTTCCTGTTCGCCGACGGCGAAGAAGCGGGCCTCCGCGGCGCCATGGCCTTCGCCGAACGTCATCCTTTGATGCAATCGGTCGAGCTTGTGCTCAACATGGAAGCGCGCGGCGTCTCTGGCCCCAGCGGCATGTTCGAGACCAGCCTCGCCAACAGCGAACTCATTTCCCTGCTGGCCCGCTCGGCTTCTCGCCCTGTCGCGAACTCTCTGATGTTCGAAATCTATCAGCGCATGCCGAACAACACCGACGTCACCATCTACAAGAACGCGGACGCGATGGCGCTGAATTTCGCCTTCTCCCGCGGCGTCGCGCTCTATCATTCATCGCGCGATACCAATCAAAACTTGTCGCAAGCCAGCCTCGCCCACCACGGCGACAACGTGTTCACGGTGCTGAGCAATGCCGCTGACGCGCCGATGGATACGCTGCGCGGCGAAGGCGACGCGACCTACATCGATCTCTTCGGCGTCACGCTGTTGCACTGGCCGTCAGTCATAAACTTGCCCGCCGCAACAATCCTTCTCTTGCTGGTCGTCGGCCTGGGCGCGACGCAGCGCGGATTTGGCGTAAAGAGCACAGCTTGGGCGCTGGCCGGCATTGTCCTTGTTCTCGCGCTGCATGGGCTTTTCGGCTGGTTGCTCTCTTATCCGCTTGGCCTCTGGCCCGGCATTCACCCGCTCGATCACCCGCACCCCTGGCCAGCGCGTATCGCGCTCTTTGCCTCCAGCGTCCTCGCGGCGCTTCTGGTCGGTGCATCGGTCGGCCGCAAAGCCGGCTGGCAGGCGCTGCTTTGGCTGAGCTGGGCGCTGTTCGCCCTTATCAGCATCGCACTCGCGGCGCTATTGCCCGGCGGCGCGTATCTCACGCTCTTGCCGCTGGCGGCGTTTGCGCCGATCGCCGCCATCGAGATCAGCGCGCGACGTCCGCCGATTATCGCCGCCCACGCCGGCTTCATCGCCGCCGCCTATATCGCGCTGTATCATTTCCTGTCGTTCGACGTCGTTTTCAACTTCCAGGTGTCGTATCTGAAGACGCCTATCCTCATTGTGATGGCGGCGCCAGCGACGGCGTTGGCGGCGTGGTATGCGCAAAGTTTCAGAGCCGCGCGTCTGCCGCTGGCGCTCGTGGCTGCCGCGATACTCGCCGCCACGATCGGCGGATATCTCGCGCCGGCCTATAGCGAGACGCGTCCACGTTCGGTCAATGTTGATTATCTCCAGATCGACACCGACGACGCGCGGCAATCGCAATGGCGGATCGACACCTACGGCCCGGCCGACGCCGCCTACGCCGAACGCGCCGGCTTCAACGAAGATCAGGTCGAATATCTGCGCTGGGGCCTGCGTGACTCGCGCGCGCATCTGAAGCCCGCGCCAGATCTCGACCTGCCGGGACCTCAGCTGCGCATCCTCACCGATACACGCGACGAAGCCGGCCTGCGCACCATCGAAGGCGAAATGCAAGCCGGACGCAGCGGCTTTCTCTACGGCCTCACCTTCGCGCGCGGCGCCAATGTCGAAACGCTCAGCGTGGAAGGCACGCTCATCGCTGAAGCCGAAGCGTTCATGCGTCCGCGTGGCGTAGCGGTGACGTTTAGCGGCGTCAGCGAGCGCGTGATGCGCTTCCGGCTGACAACCAACGCCGCCGAACCGATCCCGGCTACTTTGTTTGAGCTCTCCGCGGCGCCTGAGCATCCGGAGTCCGCCGCCATCATCGCCGAACGGCCCAGAACCGCCGCACCCATTCAATTCGGCGACCACGCCGAGATTCAACGCCGCATCGCCTTCTGAGGACACGATGACCCTCTTCGATAACCCGTTCCGGATTCAGCCAGGCCTGGTGTCGCGCTCGATCTCGTTTGAGAATCCCACCGGCGCGCCCGGCGCTGGCGGCATGGAAGCAAGCCCGCTCGGGCACGGCCGCAAAGGCTCGGCCGTGCGCCATGTCCAGAACGGCGAAACCATCACGCTCGCCGACATCACCGGCAACGGCACGATCCGCCATATCTGGCTCACCACGCACGACAAAGCGCATCTGCTGCGCGGCGCACTGATCCGCATCTATTGGGAGGGGCAAAAACACCCAAGCGTCGAACTACCGCTCGGCGAGTTCTTCGGCTTCGCCAACGGTAAGGCCAACGCCTTCCAGAGCGTGTTTCACTCGGTCAGCTCCACCAAAGGCATGAATTCATGGCTGCCGATGCCGTTCACGAAGCATGCGCGCATCGAGTTCGTCAATCAATCCGGCGCGCGCCTGCCGCTCTTCTACCAGATCGATTACACCCTCGGTGACGGCCACGAGGAAGAGGTCGGACGCTTGCATGCGTGGTTCAATCGCGAGAACCCAACCACCAAGACCCGCGACCTCGAAATCCTGCCGGAGCGCCAGGGCCGCATCCGTTATCTCGGCGCCGTGCTCGGCATTCGTCCGCACGACCCGCTGTGGTGGGGCGAAGGCGAGCTAAAAGCCTACATCGACAACGACACCGAGTTCGCCACCATCGTCGGCACCGGCACGGAAGATTATGTCGGCCACGCTTTTGGCATCCAGGACGAAGCCTTCCTGCACAATGGCTGCAATTTCCGCGAGAAGGCCGACGTCACCGACACCGGCATGGTGTCGATCTATCGCTGGCACGTCGCCGATCCGATCCTGTGCCAACGCCGAATGCGCGTCACCATTCAGCAGATAGGGCATCGCCCGACTTACAAAGCGCGCACGATCGACGACTATAAGGCCGAGCTGTTCGAACGCGCCGACGACTGGTCGTCTGCGACGTTCTGGTACGAGTCCTCGCCCTCTTCGCCCCTGCCGCCATGCGCTGAACCTGCGCTGCGACTTGCCGGCATTTTCGTTCCTCCACCGTGATCGTTCGCGGAGTCCGCTATGTCCGACACCATTCAGATCTTCTGCCCCGGCGATTATCGCCCCACACCGAATAAGCTGGCGGAGCCGCAGGTTGAAGCGGCGACGCAGCAGATTGAGCGCGCGCTCGACCGCCTCGGACGCAAGCACAAGCGCATCCCAGGCATGCTGACGCGCCCGCACGAAGCCATCGAACGCCTCAGCACGGTCGATGATCCGATCATCGGCATCTATGCGCACTGGGTCTATGGTCCGCATACGACCGACGGCGTCGCGGGCAAAGACAACCCGCTGCTGCTCGCCAGTAATTTCTCCGGCCAATGGCCGGGGCTCGTCGGCCTGCTCAACACCGGCGCGTGCCTGGAGATGATCGACCGCGCCGCCAGCCGAATCTGGTCCGACGCCGCCGATTGGCGCGACGACGAACCCTTCATGCAGCGGCTTGAAGCGTGGACCGCCAACGGCGCCATTTCTTATGATGAAACATCGCTGCGTGCGCCGCCTAGACCATCGGCGCAGGCGCAAGCCATCGCCAACACAATCGCCGCCGGGATGAAGCGGCGCAGGCCGCTGGCCATGATGCTGGGCGACACGTCGATGGGCATGACGAACGGCTATTTTGGTCCGCGCCTACTTTCGAAGGTCGGCTTCGCCGAACACAAGGTCGATCAAGCTTGGATCATCGAGCGCGGCAAGACCATCGCGCAAACGCGCATCGACGACGCCTATCGCTTCGTCGTCGATCGCGGCGTCGAATTTCATTACAGCGCGCCGGGGGCGGAAGACTTCAACGAAGCGGCGACACGCGAACAATTGCGCGATTATCTCGCCGTGCTTGATCTCGCCGCCGAGTTCAAGGCCGATTGCATTGGCTGGCAATACCAGCTCGGCCTGATCGGCTCACGCCCGCCCTCGGATTTCGCCGAAGGTCTGTTGAATTCCACCTGCCGACCAGAATCCAACGGCGACACCATCATCGACTCCACCGAAGCCGACCAAGGCAATCTTCTACCGATGGAGATGATGAAGCGCATCCTGAAGGCTCGCGGTCTGCATCAATCGGTGTTCTTCCACGATATACGCTGGGGCGAAGAAGTCGACAGGCGCTTCGTTTGGCTGCTGCTCAATTCGGGCTCAAGCGGCGCCTACGCCTTCAATCACGATCCCGACACGCTCAAAGGCGTGCACTGCTATCGCCAGCCTTCGGCCTACTTCCCGATCCCCGGCGGCACGTTCGCCGGCGAAAGCTTGCCGGGCCAGATCACCTGGGCGCGCGCTTATGTGCGCCGCGGCGAGCTCTGGATGGATGTCGGCCGCGGCGAAGTGCTGGCGCTAGCGCCGGAAACACGCGACCGCTGGTGGAACTCGACAACGCGCGAATGGCCGTTCATGGCCGCCGACCTCGGCATGTCGCGGGATACGCTGATGGCGCACTATTTGAGCAACCACGTCGCAGTCGCCTATGGCGACATCCTCGGCGAAATGGTCGCGCTCAGCGAGGCCTTGGGCTATCGCGTGCGCTTCGTCTCGGACAAGGCGTCATGAGCGAGCGCCCTGTCGTCATCGGCGTCGACGGCGGCACCGAGAGTCTGCGCGTCGCTGTGTTTGATCTGAACGGATTTGAGCTTGGCGTCGCCAGCGCGCCTTACGCAACGGACTTTCCAGCGCCTGGCCAAGCCGAGCAGGCCCCGGAGGATTGGTGGCGTGCGCTCTGCACGGCGCTGCCGGAGGCGGTGAAGAAGGCAGGCATCTCCGCGAACGCCATTCGCGCCATCGCGCTCGACACCACTTGCTGCACCGTCTGCGTGCTCGATCGCAACGGCGCGCCGCTGCGACCCGCTCTGCTTTGGATGGACGTGCGCGCCAGCGCCGAAGCCGCCGACGTGTTAGCGACCAAGGATGCCGCGCTCGACGTCAACAATGGCGGCGCGGGTCCCGTTTCGGCGGAATGGATGATCCCCAAAGCGCTCTGGCTGAAACGTCACCAGCCCGACCTGTTCGAGCGCGCCGCCTATATCTGCGAGTATCAGGACTATCTGAACTTCCGCCTGACCGGCGAGATGACGGCGAGCGCCAACAATACAGGCGTGCGCTGGCATTTCCGCCACGCCACCGGCGGTGCGCCACACGCAATGCTGCGGAAGCTTGAGCTTGAAGCGCTGCTCGACAAATGGCCACGCACTATTGTCGATCCAGGTTCTGTCATCGCTGGTCTCTCTTCATCCGCGGCGGAAGCGCTCAATCTGCCGGCCGGCATTCCTGTCGTCCAAGGCGGCGCCGACGCCTTCATCGCCATGGCCGGGCTAGGCGTTGTACGCCCCGGCGCGATCGCGCTCGTCACCGGTTCATCGCATCTGCAGCTCGCTGTCACCGACGTGGCCCTGCATGGCCCCGGAATCTGGGGCGCATATGCCGATGTGCTCCGCCTGGGGGCATTCGTCGTTGAAGGCGGACAAACTTCGACCGGCTCGGCCGTCAATTGGTTTCGACGCACCTTGGCCGGCAACGCCGCTTACGCCGAATTGGATCGAGAAGCCGCGCAGGTCCCAATCGGCTGCGACGGCATGATCGCGCAGGATCATTTTCAAGGCAATCGCACGCCGCACACCGACGCAGCCTCACGCGGCGCCTTCACCGGACTTTCACTGACACATACGCGCGGCCACGCCTTCCGTGCGCTGCTGGAGAGCGTCGCCTATGGCACGCGGCTGGTGCTCGAAACCATGCAAACGCGCGGCGTCGCCTGCGATGACATCGCGCTCTGCGGCGGCGTCGCACGTTCTCCGCTTTGGACCCAAATTCATGCGGAGGTCATCGGCCGCCCGATCCGCGTCTCATCCGCGGCCTGCGCGCCCGCCCTCGGCAGCGCCATGTTCGCTGCGATGGGCGCTGGTTTATTCGAAAATCTGGACGCCGCAGCGTACGCCATGGTCGGCGATCATCGCGTGGTCGAACCAAGCGCCGACGCGCACGCCGCCTATGCCGCGCCTTACGAAAAATATTGCCGCGCCTATGTCGCGCTAAAATCGATCTCCGCTTAGCTATGCTGTCGCAGGAGCTTCAGGCAATATTGGCGCGGGTGCAGCCGCACGCCGAACGAGCGCCGCCTCCTGCCGCCGACGACATCGCCGGATGGCGCGCCGTCCAGGCCGACATCGAAGAGCGCGCGCGCATGCATTGCGAAATCGCGCTGAAGCAAACCGGCGCGAGTGTGCACGAGCGAATCTATGCCGGCATGAAGGCGCTGCTCATCGCGCCGCCGAACGCAGGCGATGCAGCGCCTGCGATCTTCCTCCATGGCGGCGCCTATACAACCTTCTCCGCGCACTCCAGCCTGTTCGCCAGCGCTCCAATGGCGCTTGCGCTCGAACGTCCGCTGATCTCGCTCGATTATCCGCTGGCGCCACAAGCAAGCTTCCGCACCATTGTACCGGTTACAGCCGCAGCAATCGAAGCGATCTGCGCCGAAACGCCAATCGCCGCGCTTATCGGCGATTCCGCTGGCGGCGGCTTGGCTCTCGCCTCAACACAGCACGGGCTGCAATCGCATAAATCTCCACCGCCCAGATTGGTCCTGATCTCGCCCTGGGCCGACCTCAGCGCCAACAGCGACACCCATCGCACCCACGCCCACCGCGATCCGATCCTCGCCTACGAGCCGGGCCTGCGCGTCGCCGCTGAGGCTTATGCGGGCGCAGAGTTCGCTCATCCTGACGCGTCACCGATCCACGCAATCTTCGATCTCCGCTTCCCACCCGCGCTGCTGCTCTGCGGATCGGAGGAAATCCTGCTTTCCGACGCGCTGCGCCTGCATGAACGCCTGAAAAGCTCCGGCGCCGAATTGGCGCTTCACGAGGGACTGTTTCACTCCTTCGTCACGATCGCGCCGCACGCGCCGGAGAGCAGAGCGGCGCTCGCCCATATCCGACGTTTCATCGACGGCGCAGGTTGACGGCTGCATCCGAGCAAGCGCGCGGGCGGTCGTCGGGCACCAGATGCGAACGCCGGACAGATGTAGATCGGGCACGCGACTGCGCCATGCGGCCAAGCTTTTCGGCTTTTGGCCTGAAGACGTCGAGCAGCCCCCTCGACCTCTCCCTTACCAAGGACGCGCTCTATCGATGTCCGCTTGCCGACATTTTGAGATGGGGCGAACGACCGCTTTTGCCCCATAGCAGCCTCACCTCTTTCGAGGTTGCTTGCCCTTCCCATCGGGCATCACGAGATCGACAGGTCCAACGCCTAGCGCCTGAGCTAACTCAAAGAGCGTCACAACGGTTGGATTGCGCATCCCGTTCTCGAGGCCAGAGATATACTGCTGGCTAAAGCCGGACCGCTCCTCCAACTGCTCCTGAGTAAGTCCCTTTTCCCGTCGGATTCGCGAGAAGTTGCGCCCAACAAGCGCCCGCATATCCATGCGGGAACGGTGGCAATTCACACACTTTAGTGTTATCAACTATAATATGTATTCCACTGCGTCCCACGGTCCTGCGGAGCTCGTTCAGTCCCGGATCACACGCACGGGCGACCTCACCATCATCGCCCGTGTCCTCGTCGGCGATCGCGCTCATGATCTGGTGATCGCGCTCTCCCCCACGCGCCTGGCGGTCGTGCGCTGCGCGGAGGAGGACCACCCAGACGATTATGCCGCCCTCGCAACAATGGTGGCTGAAGGTGACTTCGTCTGGGCGGGGCTGCTCTATTCCCGACAGCGAAATTCAGAAGCGTCACCACACATCGAGACCTTCCACATCTCTGAACTGCCCCGCCTCGTTGAGCGCCTGCAAGAGCTCCAGCGAGAGATGGCGTCATGAGCCAGAAGGATCTCATGCGATTGTTCGAGGAGATGGCGCCGGGTTTGCGGCGTTATCTGTCGCGGTTTGGGTCTGCGATCTCAGCTGATGATGTGGCGCAGGATGCATTTGCGCGGCTGGCGGCTGCCAAGCCTGGATCGATCGAGGCGCCGCGCGCCTGGCTCTTCCGCACCGCGCACAATATCGCGCTGAATGAGCTGAAGCGGCAGAAGATCGCCGCCACCGACGCAGTCGGCGATATCGCTTCTCTGGAGCACCCTTGCGAGCGCCCCTCGCCTGAAGAGGTGCTGGAGCGCACCGACGAGGCCGAGCGGCTTCGGGCGATCATGCAGCTCCTGCCCGAACGCCAGCGGGCGGCCCTCGTGCTGTTCAAGGTCGAGGGTCTCTCGCATAAGGAAATCGGCCAAAGGCTCGGCGTCTCGCACCGCACCGTCGAACGCTACATCGCCGACGCTATAGCCTTCTGCTACGAATATCTGAGCGCGTTCCGCGCTGAAGATTGAGCCAAGATCGGACCTGGGCGGATGAGTGAGCGTCGACTGACCGACGCCGAGCTGGAAGCGAGCCGCTGGATAGCCAGGCTCGAAGCCTCGGACGTCACGCTCGAAGACCATCAGCGGTTTCGCCAATGGCTGGCCGCATCCGAAGAGAACCGCATCGCCCACGAGGCCTTGAGCCGCACCTGGGACAAGCTCGATGCGCTGAAGCTCTTGGCGCCTGAATTCCCAGTCACTGCTCGGCCGCGCCGGCGCACCTTGTCACGGCGAGTTCTCCTCGCCGGCGGCGGCGCCGTTGTTGGAGCAGGCGCTTTAAGCTTCTGGGCGCTGACGCCTGCCACCACCTTTGCCGCGAGCTACCGCACTCCCGTCGGTGGACGAGAGACCGCTGAGTTGCAGGACGGCAGCTCTGTCGCTCTCAATGCCGATACTGATTTGCGCGTGGCCTTCACCGCCGAACGGCGGCGCGCCACGCTCTCCCGTGGCGAAGCCTTGTTCACGGTCGCGGAGGATCCGCGCGGGTTTGAAGTGCGTACGCCGTTTGGCGCTGTGCTGGCTGAGGCCGGCGTCTTTTCGGTCAAGGTGGGCCCAGACTTCGTGCGCACGAGCGTGTTTGCCGGGCGCGTCTCTTCGCGCGACGCAGCTGACATCGTGGGTGTCTCACAAGAACTGGTGCTGTCGCGCGAGGCTGCGAGTGTGGCGCCGCTCTCAGAAGAGCGCGCCTCTCAACGTTTGGCATGGCGCGAACATCGCCTCGCTTTCGCTGGCGAAAGTCTGCGCGAGGCGGCGGCTGATGTCTCAGCTCAGACGGGCATGCGTTTTGTCTTCGCTAATTCTGAACTCGAGGCGCTGCGCGTCGGGGGCTATATTGATGCGCGCGACGGCGAAGCGTTCTTATCGCTGCTGGAGAATAATCTAGGGGTCGAGGTGCTCCGACGCGCCGACGGGAGCATCATTCTCATGCGCCGCAGCGTATAAACCAGATTTATACTCTTGACCGTATAAGATGAGCGTATACGGTGGGGCGTATATTCATGAAGGCCGGCCATGGACCAACTTGCCCGATCTCCCAAGCAAATTGGCGCTGCCCTGCGCCGGCGCCGCCGCGCTTTGAAGCTAACCCAAGCGGCGCTTGCGACCCAAGCTTCGCTGCGTCAGGCCACCGTCTCATCGGCTGAGGCCGGCGAGCCAATGCAACTTGAAACGCTCTTTAGTCTGCTCACAGCTCTGGATCTTGAGCTTGTTCTGCGCACCAGAACCAAGGGCGTCCTGCGCGGCGGTGACGCCTAATGGCCAGGCGCGCAACATACGTCCCGCTCAACGTCCTGCTGAACGGCCAACAGGTCGGGGTGCTGCAGCGCCAAACCAATGGCGCGATCGAATTTCAATACGATGCGGCCTGGCTCGCTTCCTCCGACCCGATGTCGGTATCGCTCTCACTGCCATTACGCGAGGATCGCTACGTTGGCGCAGAAGTCATCGCGGTGTTCGACAATCTCTTGCCCGACAATGACGCCATCCGTCGCCAAATTGCCTCGAGCGTGCGCGCAGAGGGTAGCGACGCTTATTCCCTGCTCTCCGCCATAGGTCGCGATTGCGTGGGCGCGCTCCAATTCATACCCGAAGGCGAGACCGCGTCCACCACCGACGATATTGCCGGTGAGAAACTGAGCGACGCTGAAATAGCGACCATCATCAAAAACCTGGCGCAATCGCCATTGGGTCTTAGCGAGGATGGGGATTTCCGGATCTCGCTCGCTGGGGCGCAAGAAAAGACCGCCCTTCTCTATTTGAACGGCGCCTGGCTCCGCCCGAAGGGCGCAACGCCAACCACACACATCATCAAACCGCAAATCGGCAAGAGAGGTGAGATTGATCTTAGCCAGAGCGTTGAGAACGAGCACTTCTGCCTGGCGGTTCTTCGCGCGCTTGATTTGCCCGCAGCTAAAACGACAATCCTCGATTTTGAAGACGTGCGCGTACTTTCAGTCGAGCGATTCGATCGCGAATGGACGAAAGATGGACGCCTGCTTCGCCTGCCGCAGGAAGATTTCTGCCAAGCTTTGGGCGTTGCCCCGACGAAAAAATACGAAACCGATGGCGGGCCAGGCATTGTCGACGCGCTTCAGCTCCTCAAAGCCAGCGACGACCCCAAAGCAGATCAAGACCTTTTCTTGAGAGCCGTTTTTGCATTCTGGCTGTTGGGTGCAACCGATGGCCACGCCAAGAATTTCAGCATCCGACTCTTTTCGGGCGATCGCTTTCACATGGCGCCGCTCTATGATGTCATGTCAGTCCAGCCCGTGGTCGACGCCAAGCAGCTCCCCTGGAACAAATACAAACTCGCCATGGCCGCAGGAAAAAGCCGGCACTACGGCGTCAACAGGTTGGTCCCGCGGCACTTCGTCGAAACAGCGCAAGCATCTGCCATTGCGCCGGATCGGGCCAAAGATCTTTTCGAAGACGTGCGCGCGCGCATCGGCGCAGCGCTCGACAAAGCTCGCGCAGAGCTTCCTGCCGATTTTCCTGGCGCCCTCGCCGATGCAATTGACAAAGGCGCGCGCAAACGCGCGGAATTGAAGATCGAAGAGGCGCCAGCCACGGCCTAGTCCAGTTGTGGCGTGTCGGCGCGGTGTCGCTATGCGCCAATGCATCGTGACCAACTTGGCGCGAGGCGAGCATCTGTGCCGAGCCTCAGGCGCCCACCTGAAACTTTCTGCGAAGCCCAAGCGCTAGCAGAGCGCCATCGCCGAGGTGACGAAATGGACTGGAGACGACGCCAGCACGCCGGACCCCGTAGCTTCGTCCTTCGGACTGCAGGCCTCGCCGTGGAACGCGATCTGCACTTCGCAGCAGACAAGCCGCTCTGCGCCTATGCGGATGTGACCCGCTTGGCTGGGCGGATTATAGCCTGAACTTTCTCGCCATCGGGCTGCGGGGTTTTCGCGGCTCGATGGTCTTTCTCCCAAGGAAGGCGCGCTCAGACGCCGAATGGGGAGATTTGGGATGACGAATTCATATGCACGCCGCTTTGGCGTGCGCTCGGCGTTGGCGATGGCGCTGGCGTCAGTGTCGGGACTTGCCTTGATCGGCGCGGCGCAGGCGCAGACCTATGCTGAAGCCGCTGCGGAAGATGCAGCGGCAATCGCTTATGATATTCCGGCGCAACCGCTCTCTTCGGCGCTGCTTCGCTTTGCCGAACAGACCAATACCCAAATCCTGTTCGCGCAGCATGACATTGAAGGCTTTTCCTCAAACGCCGTGCGCGGTCGCTACGCACCTACGCAGGCGCTCCAACTTCTCCTTGGCGAAAGCGGCGTGCGCGCCGAATTCGCCGGCGACACCCTCGTCATTCGCGAGGTCCCCCAGCGCCACCCCCAGAGCGGGAGCGCCGATGATCCCGTCATCGGCGCTCCCGCGGCGCACAATGAAGCTGACGCCGATCTCGTGATTACAGGCACGCGCATTCGCGGCGCGGCCCCCTCGGGCGCCAATGTCATCACCCTTGATCGTGGCGACATCGATGCGACGGGTCGCACCACGCTCGCCGACGTTGTCCAAACCCTGCCGCAGAATTTCGCGGGCTCACAGAATGACGGCAACCAGATCGGCGCGATCGATTACGGGCGCAATGTCGCTTTTGGTTCGACCATCAATCTGCGCGGCCTTGGCGCCGATGCGACTTTGACTTTGCTCAACGGCCGCCGCCTTGCCGCTTCGGGCTGGGGTAATTTTGTCGACATCTCGACTATTCCGTTGGCGGCGGTCGAACGCATCGATGTGCTGGCGGACGGCGCCTCGGCGACGTATGGCAGCGACGCGGTCGCAGGGGTGGTCAATGTAATCCTGCGCCGCGATTTCGAAGGTGCGGAGACATCGCTGCGCTATGGCGAGGCCACGCGCGGCGATCCCGCCGAGATCGGCTTCTCGCATGTCATGGGCAATGCCTGGCGCACCGGCTCAATCGTTGCCGGTTATGAATATCGCGATCGCAGTGCTTTGGAATCCGCTGATCGCGCATTCTCGGCGACCTCCGATCTGCGCCCCTGGGGCGGGTCGAATTTTGGCTCCATCGCCAGCAACCCGGGCAACATCACGCGCATCGGCGCAACCCCAGTCGTGCTCGCCATTCCTGAAGGTCAGGACGGCACGTCGCTGAGCGAGAGCGATCTCTTGCCGGGCGTCTTGAATTATCGCCCCTTCAACGAAGGCAATTCGCTGCTGCCCGAACAAACCAGTTCGAGCCTCTTTGCCTCAGCGCGTCAGGAAGTGGCGTCAGACTTTGAAGTGTTCATCGATATCGTGGCGACACGGCGCGAAGCGGCCGCGCGCCGCTTTCAGAACAATGTCACGCTCACCATTCCCGAGACCAACGCCTATCGGGTGATGAACAATCTCTTCCCCGGCCAAGGCGCCATCACCATGCGTTACAATATGGGCGAGGATCTGGGGCCCACGCGGTACGACACGCGCACCGACGCCTATTCGATTGCATTTGGCGGCATCTATGCGCTCGCCAATGATTGGCGCATCGACGCCAGTGTGTCCTACAGCCACAATGAAGATCACGCCCATCAAGGCAATGTCTTCGCCGGCGCGGGTCTGCTTGCGGCGGCGCTTGCCAGCAATGATCCCGCCACCGCCTTCAATCCTTTTGCCGACGGCTCCAATTCTCCCGCCGCCGTGCTGCAGAACCTGACCTATGATGATTATCTCGACTCTGAATCGGCTCTCGTCACCTACGGCCTGAAAGCGGACGGCCCCCTCTTCCAAATTTGGGGCGGGCGCGCCCGCGCAGCATTCGGTGTGGAGCGGCGCGAGGAGGAATTCCAGCTCCTGCTCACACGCGACGCGCCAAGCGGGACGACCTTCAATGAAATCGTGGCCCCGGCGTCGCGGTCCACCGATGCGATCTTCGCCGAGCTCTATCTGCCGCTCCTCTCCGCCAACAATACCGTGCCCTTCGTGCGCGCGCTCGATGTCTCGATGTCGTTGCGTTACGAAGAGGCCAGCGATTTCGGCGGCGCGACAACGCCGAAACTGGGCGTGACCTGGTCGGTGAATGATGATCTTTCCCTGCGCGGCTCGTGGGGTGAGTCATTCAAGGCGCCGCAATTTCAACAATTGTTCGGCGGCATCGGCGGCTCCCTACAATCCATCACGCCCGCGCTCGATCCGTTCGCCACCGATGGCTCCACCGGCGCTTTGATTTTGTCGGGGACAAATCCAGATCTTCGCCCCGAGCGCGCCGACAATTGGACTGCGGGCTTCGATTTCCATCCATCATGGGCTGACGGTTTCAGTCTTGAGGCCACGTATTTCGACATCGATTTCGTGGATCGCATTTCCGATCCCGGAAGCATTGTCGCCGCCTTGAGCAATCCCGCAGGATTCGAGGGCGTCTTCTTCCGCAATCCCACGCCTGAGCAGATCGCCTATTATTCGTCGCTGCCGACAGCGCTCACAGGCTCTGCGCCCGAAGGCATCGAGGTCATTTTCGACGGCCGCCTGACCAATCTGGCCGGCGTGCGCATGCGCGGCGTCGATCTTGCCGCGCGCTATCTATGGGAAACCGGGTTCGGCGATCTCCAATTCTTCGCCAGCGCAAGCCATGTCTTGCAACACACGACACAAGCGGGTCCCGCCAGCGCCCCGCGCGATGTCGTCGACACCATGCTCAACCCTGTCGATTGGCGCGGGCGCGCTGGCTTGGCCTGGAGCCGCGACGATTGGAGCGCGTCGCTTGCAGCCAATTACGTCGACGATTACCGCGACACCTTCTCTTCGCCCAATCGCCGGATCGCATCCTGGACCACGTGGGATGTGCAGCTTGGCCATGTCTGGCGCGACAATCCGGATGAGCGCGGCACGCAACTCACGCTCAATATCCAGAACCTGTTCGATGAAGATCCGCCCTTCGCCAACAACCCGATCGGCTACGCGTTCGACTCACAAATCGCCTCCCCTGTCGGGCGCTTCATCGCAGTCGAGGTGCGCCACGCATGGTGATGCGGTCCTTGCTTGCGACGGCGGTCTCTATGACCGCCGTCGCCCTCGCGACATGCGCGCAGGCGCAATCGCCGACAATCCAGGATCTTATGGCGCTCCGCGAGATCGGAACGCATCGCGCGGGATTATCGCTCTCGCCAGACGGCGCTTGGCTCGCGTTCTTTCAAGCCGAAGAAACCGATGACCTGGCCGGCGGGCGCTACACGCTGTTGCTCATGCCCGCCACAGCAACCGAATCCACGCAGCGCGTCATCGGCGACGGCGGCGGTTTGCTTCTACATGACGAGGGCGGGCGGCGCAGCGGCATTTGGCTCGATCGCGTCGTACGCTGGGCGCCCGACAGTCGCAGCGTCGCCTATATCGCCGAGCGTGATGGCCGCGCCGAGCTTTGGACGAGCGACCTGCAAGGGCGATCCCGAATGCTGGCGACAACGTCCGGTGACGTGCGCGACTTTCGTTGGCTGTCGACCAACGAAATCTTGCTCAATCTCGATACGCCGCGGGCGACGCTCGCGGCGATGCGTGACGTGCAGGACCGAGATGGGTTTCTCGTCACCGACGATTTTGACGCCACGTTCTCACTCACGCCCAATCCGGACGTCGATAGCGGACGATCCTATCAAACCCTGGACGTGCGCTCTGGCCGATTGCGCGCCGCAAGGACGGGCGCCGACGAGGCCTTCGCGCGCGCAGCCGCTGACGCCCCTCGGATCGGCGCCTTGGACCCCGCAAGCGCCGCTTATCGTCCGGCGCAGGCCCTCTACGCGCCTGTCGATGGTCAAGAGGTGCGATGCGCAGCCGAACAATGCAGCGGACGCATTCGTGAGACCGGGCGCGTGGGAGATATGATCTGGTTTACGCGCGGCGAAGCCGTGGCCGATGGCGACACGGCGACCTATCTCTGGACACCGCGTTCGCAAGCTTTGCGCCTTCTTCGCGTCGCAGACGAGAGATTGCTGGGCTGCGTCGGCAATACGACGCACCTCTTTTGCCTCCGGGAAAGTCCGGCGGAGCCGCGCCACGTCGTGGCGATTGTACTCTCGACTGGCGCGATGACCACGATCTACCAGCCCAACCCGCAATGGGCGCGCATGCGCCTGCCGCAGATCGAACGCATCGCGTTTCGCGACGCGGACGGCAATGAATCCTACGCCCACCTCGTCTATCCGGAAGCATACGCACCGGGCCGCGCCTATCCGATGGTCATCGTCCAATATCGCTCGCGTGGCTTTCTGCGCGGCGGCACAGGTGGGGAATTTCCCATCTTTCCTCTCGCCGCGCGCGGCTATGTGGTCATGAGCGTGGAGCGTCCTGAAGCTCGGGGACTCGAGGAACGAGTCACCCGCCTTGAGTACGATCGGCGTCAATTGCTCGGCGACGGTGAGGAGCGGATCAAAATCGACTCGCTTGAAGGTTTGATCAGACAAGTCGCGCAACGCGGCTTGGTCGATGAAGACCGCATCGCCATCACCGGCATGAGCGATGGCGCGGAGACGTTGTTTTGGGCGCTGCGCCAGCGCCGCTTCGCCGCCGCTGTCAGCAGCACGCCGCCGACGGACCCCGTCACCTGGTGGCTCTGGAGCGAGGATTATCGCGAGTCCTTGGATTGGGGTCCGTTCGATCCAGGCATCGGGGAGATGAATCCGTGGTGGCGTCACAACGCGCCGCGCTTTTACGCGGAACCTATCAGGACGCCGCTGCTGATGAATTTATCACAGTCCGAAGCGCTGAGCGGCTTGCCCTTTTACGCCCATCAGCGCGGGACTGCGCCGATCGAGGTGTTCATCTATCCAGGCGCCTATCACACCAAATGGCGTCCAAGTCAGCTCGCCATGGCGCAGGCGCGTGCAATGGATTGGATCGACTTTTGGCTCATGGATCGGGAGACGCCCGATCCGCGCGATCCCGATCGCTACGCGCGCTGGCGCGCGCTTCGACAAACGCACGCCGCGCAGCCTTGATGCGCCGAAGCCAAATTTCCGCGACGAGCTCCTGAGAGAAGTCGAGCACCGCGCTCGCGGGCTTTTCGTTGAGCCGCTTGGGATCGAACAAGCCCATCTTCGTCAATTCGCCGTCGATCAGCAGGTCGCGAATGAACTCGCCATTGAGTTGCGCCACTTGTGCAAAGAACCGCGTCGTGTCGCCTTTGCGCTGCCGCGCGACCGCGCTTGGCGGCAAATCGTCCGCGAACGCCATGCGTGCGATGGCGCGGTCGCGACCGCCTTCGGTCGTGCGATAGGTCGGGACGCGCCAGCAGAATTCTATGATCGGCTGCGCTGTAAGAACCGGCGCGGGGATCGCGTGATGCGTTATCACTGAGGGCGCATGGTAATATTGAAGATCCGCCAAGTGCAGCGCGCGCATGCCAGCGCCAGGACCGAGCTTGAGCCCTTCACGCACCCAAGGGTCCGCCATGGCTTCGGCGACCACCTCATCCACGCGCGCGGCGTCCTGGCGTCCAACGATCCCGTGCAGGATTTCGCGGACATAGGTATCGGGGCGACGGAGCAAGCCGAATTCCACGCCCATGCGGAGCGCGGGCCATATCGACCGGCGAGAGACGCGTGCTGCATTGAGCGCGCTCACCAGCACTGCACGTACGCTCAAGCCATCCCGCACCGCGTCCGCCACCGTGCAGAGCGCGTTCGAACGAAAGAAAACCTGATCACCGCCCTGCCCGGAGGTGACGAGTGTCGCCCAAGCGGGATCGATGTGGCTGATCAATTGCCGATCAGCAAAGCTCAGCTGCGTGATCGCGGGCTTTGCCGAGAGCGGCACGTCCATGAGACGCTGATAGTCCAGATCGGATGGACGATAGGGCATCTCGATCAAATCGACGCCGTACCGGCTCGCCGTCGCGCGCGCGGCTGACCGTTCATCGCCCTCACCGAGATCGGCCGTAAACTCGTTGACGCAGCGCAAGCGCCCATGCGCCTCGGTCGCCGCCAAGGCGGATAAAGCAATACTGGAATCCAATCCGCCCGACAGCCGATGCAGCACCGGCCGCTCGAGCGATGCGTACGCTGCGACGGCGCTGCGCACGCACGCGCGCAGTTCGCGCGCGATGTCCGCGACGGGCGCAATCATCAGGTCGCGCGCACGTTGGGGCGGGCGCCACATCAGGTGCGCCTGTGCGCCATCCACCTCGATCGCCAAACATTCACCCGCCAGCACCTCGCGAACGCCGTGCAGTCCGGTCCGGTCAGAGACCAGTCTGGGTTGGGTCAGAAACCAGCCGATGAAGGTCTCATCGATATCCGGCAACGGGCACATCGTCGCGAAGTCCGACAAGTCGGTGAAAATGATCCGCACGTGGTGTTCAAGATTGGCCACGTAACACGGGCGCCCACCGGTCGGATCGCGCGCAACCAGAATGCGGTCTCTGGCGGCGTCCACGACGATGGCCAGGTAATTGCCCCAACAGGCGGAGGCGAGCGCGGACGCATTGCTCTCACACCATCGGCTGACCTCCTGGGGCTCGGGCGCACCTTTGCGACGATGTAAGCCCGCTTCGGTCTCAAACAACGCGCCCAGGATTAAGCCAGCACCGTTTGGCAGCACGATCGGATCGAGATCTCGCGCGCCCTCAGTGATGAAGAGGCGAAAACCCCGCGTGCTACAAACTTCCTTCCAGCCCGCTCCAGCAAGCAACCGACGCGCCGAAGCTTCGGCCACTTGTCGGCTCTCATAATCTCCGGGCCGCCACCGTAAGCCGACAATGCGATGCATTATGGCGCCCGCAGGATTTCAGTGAACGACGCGCAATAGAGCGGCTCGTCATTCAGGATGCGCTCATCGGCCTCCACCCACGCATGCGCCGCAAATGGTTCGGTGCGTACGCCCAGCACGAGTTCGGCGCGATGCCCTGCGCTCAACAGGAAGTGCATGAGCGCTAGAGAATCGAACAGGCAAACTGGTCGCTTGGGATACCAGGGCCGCATCTCCCGGAAGCATTCGACGCGATCCGCGCGAGCGCTCGCGTCGTCTGGCGTCTTCACTCGCATCGTGGAGAGGTCTTCAAGCGCCAGATCGAGGCGGCGCGTCCTCACGCGCTGTTGCGCCCACAAGCACGACGCCACGAAGTGTAGCCCGATAACGATCGGCCCCGTTGCGTCGGGAGCGGCCTGTACGTCATCCGTCGTGAGCAGGCCTTGCGCGATCAATTGCTGCCCTAAAGGGGCCTCGTGCGGCGCGATCCGCCCTGCGCACAGCGCCTCGAACAGGTCCGCCGGCGCCGAGAGATATCGGTCTCTACGCAAATCCAGCACAATTGTATCTTTGCCGATGGTGACATGGCGTACATGCGCCGCCGGATGCACGGGAGACGCGCGATCCGGCAGCGCGCCATGCGGCGCGCCGCCGTCTGCGCTCATTGTGGGTCGTAGAGGTCTTTGAGCACCGGGCTCTCCCACGCGTTGGGCATGAGATCGCCCAAGGTGCGTTCGGTGATCGCTCCGAGTTCGACGATGGCCGGTTCGGGCGCGGTCCGCGGCATGTTTTCTCCACGCATGTTGCAGCTCCATTTTTTGGGGAAGGACGTGCGCCCTTTCGGACGCACCGGCGATTACGGCTCGTAATGATCCTTGATCACCACGGCTTCCGTTTCCTGACGCAGGAACGTGCCCTGCGTGACTTCCGTCGCCGCGCCGAGATCGACGATCGCGTCTTGCTCAAAGGTCTTGGTGTCTTCACGCATTTTCGTTCTCCTTGCCGACATAGTGTCGACAGAACGAGCATGACCAAACGCGTGCGATTTGGCGGGATATCTCGGTGAATATTTCTTCTGGAATCGGCTAATCGCCGTTGCGAGGCAGCGCGCGCGCATGCGCCAGGGCGCGAATGCGCGCACTCGCGTCTGCGCGCCTGCGAAAGAATCTCCGCAGCGCTGCCCTGAGCGGCGGGCCCCCGTGACGCAACAAAGCCAAAAGCGCACGCATTTCCTTGGCCGCGTCCTGGAGAACTTCGATCTCCACGCGCAGGGCCGCATGTAACCGATCGTCCACCCCCCGCGTACAGCGATGGAGTTCTGGATTGGCGCTCACTTCAATGTGCGCCATCACCCTCGCATAGGACGCCACATAGTCCCGCGGATCTTCGTCAGGCTGGACAAAGGGGCTCGGTTGATAGGTCTGAAGCGCCAATCGCGCGAGATCGCCACGCCACGCATAAAGATGATGAAGCTCAGCCTCCGACCAGAACGCGACGTGATAGATGCGTGAGGAATGCACCGAAACCAGCCGCTCGAAAGCAAGGATGGCCAAGGCCTGACGCACAGGCGTTGCGCTCACTTCGAAGCGCTGCGCAAGCTTCTCGATGTCGAGCCGCTGGCGCAACCGAAGATCGCCTGACAAGATCGCCGCCTTCAGACCGACATAGGCGCGCTCATTGGCCTTCTGATCAGCCGCCATCCTTCACACGCGCATTGCCGTCGTCGTAAAGCGATCTGAGCTCGGCGGCGATCTCGGGCGTCAGGGCATCCTTGTGCGGCTGTGGCGAGCGCTCATCCTCAAGATAGGCGATCGGGTCTTGCCCTTCCCAGCCCCCGAGGTTGGGACGGTGCATCTGATAGCCGATGAGGCGCTGCAGCTGTTCGGGAAAACAGCGCGCGACATCGCGCGGATAGGCGAGGAATTGGTTTTCGTATGTCTTGAGCCACCCGAGGCAGTAGGAGACGATGACGCCCGTGCGCGCATGCGTGCTCTGATTTTGACCGGCCATGTGGGTGAGCGAGCCAAGGAAAAGCAAGGCGGACCCACGCGGCATTTCCGCGGCAATCGAATTGCGGACATCGGCGTCGCGGGGCAGTTGCGCATGATGCGAGCCTGGCCACAGCCGTGTCGCCCCGTTCTCTTCAGTGAAGTCGTCGACCGCCCACATGACGTTCAAGAGCCAATGCGCACCGTGCTTTTCGGCCGGCCACATTTCTTCGTCGCGATGCGGCGCCTGCAGACGCTCGCCGGGATGCACGCGCGTCGCCTGCGTCAGATTGAGTTGGATGCTGTCGCAATGTGGCGCCATCAGTGCGTTGGCAATCGCCAGAATACGCGGGTTGAGCGCCAGGTGCTGCACCATCGGCGCTTTGGAGAGCAACCCCGCGACGCGCGTCGTATTCCAACCGTAGAAATCGCCCACACACCGCGGCGTCGCGGCGATCCATGGGTCCAACTCCACGGCCAGGCGATCGGTCTGCGCCGGCGTCAATTCGTTGGCGAGGATCAGATATCCATCGCGCTCCAGATTTGCGATGTCGTGCGCGAGTTCAGCATCGCGCTGGTTTGGAAACGGCGTCACGTTCGTTTGGACGTGCATGATCTCCCCCTACGCCGCTTGCACGGTTTGGCCGGGGGTAAAGCGCGTCAGCGGTCCGCTTGAGCCGAGCCGCGCGCGCACCCGTTTCAGCCCTTCGCTATCGATTTCGGCGACGTAGGCGCGCAGCCGCTCGCGGCCGATTTTTTTGGGCGGGCCCAGGGGCCGGACGCTCCAGCCTGCCTGCTCTGCGAGGGGCGCCAGCGTTTCGCTGGCAACGAACGTGACGCGCTCTATGCCAAACAGAAGACCCGTTTCGATGATGGCGCCAATGATGCGGTTCAGCAGCGCATGCCGCGCCGCGCCTTTCGGCATATCTGGCGCCGGACAAAACCGCGTCGCTTCCCAGACAGTCGGACCTGACGGCGCCGCCTCGTCGCAGAGGCAGGCAAACACTTCTCCCAGCAGATGGGGACGATCCGTCGGCAACAGACGCGCCGACCCGGTCACCGGCGCACGCGGATTATCCGCTTCGAGCAGATAGACGACGTCCTCGGCATCGTAGCAATCAATCTCAACGCCGGCGATATGCTCGAGCCGCCAGCCCATCTGGTCGATGAACACCTTCTTGCGCTGAAGGTGCATCTGCTTCAGTGCGTGGAAAAACTGGCGCCGGTTTTCGGCATTCACGATATGGATCATTGGCTCGCTCTCCCGCTTGGCTCAGACGCGCATGCCAATTGCGCGTTGCCCGGTTCAGCGAAAGAGGCACGTTCGTGCCTATTGACGAGATCCGGCCGCGCGTGCGCCCGGCCTCATGTCACGTCCTCCAGCATGATTTCTCTTTGACGAAGCACGCGCGCAAACATTTGCGTGCGATTGATCACACCCATCTTTTGCATGACCCGGCGCACCACATTGTGCACCGTATGGTGCGACAGATTGAGGATGATGCCGATCTCGATATCGGTCTTGCCCCGGGCGACGTATTCGACGACTTCGCGCTCGCGCGTAGTCAGCGTGCGCTTACGTGGCTCGCGCATTTTCACCAGCAATCTTCGCGCGGCCTCATGCGTGAAAGTCGCGCACCATTGCGCCTGGGCGGGCGCGAGCGGGTCTATGTCGTCTGGCCCCAGGATGAGCGAGCACGATGCAGGCAGCGCATCATGCGCATGCAGTGGAATGGTGAAGCCATCACGCAACCCCGCTTCGGCGGCCTCATTCAGTATCGCGATCTGGTCTGGCGCGAGACCGCGCCTGAACTTCTTATCCGACCACCAGAACGGCGCGCTCTGTACGCGCGCGGTGAGATAGACGGGATCGCGACGCGCCAGACCTTCCTGGCTGAAATGCTCCACCCATGCGCGCGGATAATCGAGGATCATGACCGCCCCTTCCGGGGGCCTGAGAGGATCGACGTGGCTGGCGCACGCAGCGTAGATGAACCCGAGACGCCGTATCTCGTCCAAGAATATCTCTTCGAGTTCGCCCAGGGATTGCGCACGATCGCACATCTCCGCGAAACCCCAATTGAGCTTTCCCCGGTTCACGCCCGCCTCCGATCTTTATCCTCCAACCTGTAGTTGCCGTTACCTCAAACGGAAGTTCGGGCGTTTGCAACACTTTTGAGAACCTTATCCGGAAATTTTCTAGAATATTTTCGGTGGTTTGACCGCTCACGCCCCGGAGGCATCCGGAGTGCACAACCTACACGCGACGATTGAAACGCGCCCGCGTGCGGGCCCTGTGGCCAGGGGCGCTCACGCTCGCCTCGGCGAGGCGTCCCAAACTTTATGCTGCGCGGACAAAGGTCTGCGTTTGCTTCCGTAGCCTTGTGCCTGCCAGCGCATGCGGCGCCGAAAAGGAAGCGCGCGCCCATCGCCCGACTCGGCTGGACACCCTGCTCGAACCACAGATCGATAAGGACGGCGCGCTTCGCATCGCTCGCATCCGGGCGCCCGATCGCGATCCGCACATCACGCGCGCCTTGAAAACCCGCGCGCGCGAATTGCAGCGACTTGGACTAGCCGAAACACGCGCGCGCAACGTGCTCGCATTTTCTTCCAATTGGCGCGAACAGCTAAAGGCGATGGAGTTCCATCTCGACATTCGTAAGCAGTTGATGCGGAGCCGCGCGCCGACGAAAACGCCCAAGCCGAAACTGCCGCCCATGCTTGGACGCTGAGCGACCAGGCTAATCGAGGATCAGTGGCATTGAGCCGGTCCACCCCTTCTGCCGCACCTGGACGCTTGCCGGCGCGAGTTTCGGGTCGATGATCGGATATTTTGGTCCCATCAAGAATCCGGCGTCCGGATCTTGGGCGATGACCCAAGGTGGCCTGGGATCAGCGATGGTTTGCGTGGATGCCGCGCGCGCGCCGCAGCGCGAGCAGCGCAAGTCGCGGGTGATATCCAGGTAGAAGCTGCGCTCGCCCCACAAACGCAGCGCAACATCGAGCCGGATGCGCGCCATGTGATTGCATCTGGTGCAAGAGACCGAAATGCCGAGCGAGGTGTCCAGGCCCAAGCGCGCCGCGCTCGCGCGAACTGTACCAAACCACTTTTCATCCGAGCGCGGATTCGAGCGGCGCCCACATGGCGATGCCCTCGAGGGGCTGCAATTCGCCGTCGCGCGTGATGAGCCACCATTCGTCGTCGTCGCGTTGGGCGATGATCAAACGAATGGAATTGACCTCGTGTGCGCACATGGGCTTGCCGTTCGGCGCGTCCTTTGGATCGTAGCGCCAAGCGCTGCGCATGGGGCGCATCAGATACGCCTGCTCCAGCGCCACCTTCACCTGCGCCTCCTCGTCTTCATCAAAGACGCGCTGATCAAAGCCTGCCTCGTCCAATGCCCTCTCCATCGTTCCAGGCAAGCAATAATGTTCTTGCTTTGTTCCGGAGTCAATGCGAAGGTGGCGCGCGCTTGGGGAGAAGCGCCTATCATCACGCGGCAGGAGAGCGCGCGTGTGCAATCGTTATGCGTCCGAGGTTCGCAAAGCCGGATTGGAGCGCGAATATTGGGGCTTCGACGAGTGGAGCGAGACGCACATCAATCCGTTGCTCGGCAACGCGGTGCTCGAAGTCTTTCCGAAGAGCGTGGCGCCAGTGATCGGCAAGCGCGAAGATGGCTCGCTTGGATGGACGCGCATGCGTTGGGGGCTTCCTGGTCCTGCGAGCACCGGCGGCGCGCCGGTGACGAACATCCGCAACGTCGCCAGTCCGCATTGGCGACCGGTCCTCGGTCCCGCGCATCGATGTCTCGTGCCGTTCACCGCCTTTAGCGAATACGACGATGCATCGCCCAAGGGCGCAAAGCAGATCCGATGGTTTGCGCCGCCCGACCGCAGCATGCTGATGTTTGCTGGAATCTGGCGTTCGTGGACAGGCGATTACGGCTCGAAAAAAGAGCCGAACGAAGGCAAGCATCTCCTGTTCAGCTTTCTGACCACGGAGCCGAACGACATCGTGCGTCCTATCCACGCGAAGGCGATGCCGGTCGTGTTGATCGGACCTGAGGCGCAACAGGAATGGTTGTCGGCGCCGGCGGAGGCCGTCGCGGATATCCAGGCACGGCCGGTCGCGAACGACGCGCTCGAAGTGCTCGACGCGGACGAGGCCAGCGCCTACGGCGGCGCCTACATCAAGTGAGTGCGGGTGAATCATCGATGCTGAAATGGATCTTTGTGATCGTGGCGCTTGTGATGGCCACGACGACGGATGAGGCGCACGCTTGGGGCGGCGAAGGTCATCGCCTCATTGCCCGGATCGCCTATGAACGTCTGACACCGACGGCGCGCGCGGAGGTCGATCGCCTGATCGCTGCGGATGCAGCCGATCCAAGCCCCGGCTGCACCATCGATTCAGTTGAAACGCTATCCACCTGGTCCGATTGCGTGCGCGGCATTCGCGCTTACGCCAATCAATCGCCCTGGCACTATGACAACATCCCTGTCTGCGAGACCGCGCCGCCTTTCGATTGCCCGAACGGCAATTGCGCCACCCGCGCGATTGAGCGCGCTGAGCGGACCTTGCGCGATGGCCGAGCGAGCGACCAACAACGCGTGCGCGCCCTTGCTCGCTTGGTCCACTTCATCGGCGACATCCATCAACCCTTGCACGCATCGGACAATGGCGATCGCGGCGGTAACGACGTGCGGGTGATCTTTGAAGGCCAGGCGACATACCGGACCGAAGACGGCTCCTCGCGACCGAACACGCTCCACGGAATCTGGGACAGCGTGCTTCTGCGGTCGGCGTACGGTCCAGGCGACACCGCGCGCCCCGCCATCGAGATGGACATCGCGGAGCACGCCGGCGCCTATGCGCAAGAAGACGCGCGAGCGTGGGCGGCTGAATCCCATAGAGTCGCGGTTGAATTCATCTATGCGCGCTGGCCCGAACCGTTGCGCTGCGGGCAAGCGCCTGAACTGCCCGTAGACGTCGACCAGCGTTACGTCCGCGCGGCCGCGCCCATCATCCGCGAGCAATTGGCCAAGGCCTCGGTGCGCCTCGCGATGGTGCTGAACCGCGCGCTGCAGTGAACTGCGAGCGCCTCGGCAGTATGGTGGCCGATATTGCTAAAGCCCCTGACACAATTTGAGCAGCGTTAGGAAGGCGCGACGGCGAGCTCGCATGCTCACAGAAACTGATCGGGAAAAAATCGGGAAAAATGAAAATGGCCACAGCGCGGATTCGCACTCAAGCGCGCGCTACCCCTCCAACGCCAACTTTATTCGCGCCGCGATGACGTCGGCGCCGCGCCGAAGCGGATCATCAGCAAGATGCGCGTAGCGCTGTGTGGTCGCCACACTCGCGTGTCCCAAAAGCTTGCCAATGATCGGCAGACCGAGACCGCTTCCTGCGCCAATACTCGCAAACGTGTGTCTCAAATCATGCAAGCGCACGTCTTCAATCTTGGCGTACTTACGTATCCGCGCCCACGGACGGTTGAGATCAGCGCGTGGCGCCTTCGGATCGGCGCCAAGGATCACATAATCCCCAACGCGCTCCAAAGTGCGCAACACTTCAATCGCGGTCGAAGCCAGGATCACAGTCTTGCGGCCAGTCTTGGAGTCCGGAAGCAGCAATATCCCGCGTTCAAGATCCACTTCCCGCCATCGCAGGTTCAGAATTTCGCGCATGCGGCAGCCCGTAAAGATCAGCAATCGGATCGCTGCGATCGACCAAGCGTCGCAGACCACCAAGCGATTGTCGGGTTTAGGCGCGTGTTTCACATTCTTAGCAGGATCGGGGTCCCAGGGCAGACCACTTGTCTCGGCGAGCCGCAAAGCATCACCCAGACGAGCAAATTCCTCTGACGTCAGGTAGCGTTCGCGTCCTCGTTCTCTAAACGGCTCAATGAAGGTGCATGGATTGCGGAACTCGTCTTCGAGCAAGCCGTGCCTGATCCCCCAATTGTAGGCAGCCCGCAGCATTTGAAGCGTCCGGTTGGCGATCTCGGGCTGCTTTTCACCAATGCGCGCATGCATCCTTGAAACGTCCGCACGATGCAGGGCGTCCACCTTGCGGCTCGCGATCGGCGCAGGCAGATGTCGTTTCGCAAGGCTTCGAAGATTTCGAGCCGTTGTCGCCTTGCGCTTCACGGCGACATGATCGCGGATGTAACTCTCGACGAGATCACCGACGCACTCGGCCCTTCTTGTTCGCTCTCTTTCGGCGGCCGGATCGGCGCCCAATTGCACGCGCGCAAGCACAGCCTTTGCCTCGCGGCGCGCCTGATCGGGATCAAGCTTGGTCAGGTCACCAATCACAATGCACCGCTTGCGTGCCGAACGGCCGCCGCCCACGCGATACTCAACGAGCCATGAAGACGACGACGTTTGCGCACGCTTTGACGCCGGCGAAATCCGATATCCCGGTCATAAAATATCGTTCGCTTCGAAACGGTCGGAAGCGAAGCCACACCACGTTTTGTGAGTGAGGCGATAGGCATTGCAGCTCTCACGTCCTTTGTGGTCGGCACCTGGTCGGCACCGCGCGTGAAAACACGCTACAGCGCGAAAAATCGCGCGACAAGCAAAACGCTTGATTTACAAGGGAATCCGCAAGCTATGACGATGCGCGGCAAGTTGTGAATATCACTCTGGAACGATCCCCAAGCTGAATGTCGGGGGTTCGATTCCCCCCGCCCGCTCCAGCCCTTACGCAGCCCAACGACTAATATCTTGTTTTTGCGCGATCAGCGCCAACCCGTACACGATCGAGACCAATTGGTCGCCGGTTTCGAATCGTCTTGAACGATTGGATGAAGCGGCACTCGCCCGCCAGTTCGAGAAATTACTCGATTGCCCACGGGCCGACCTCAACATTGGTGCGCCGCACCTCATCGTCACGCGTTTCCCAAAAGCAAAGCACAGAGCGGAAGGCGTCGAACGCCTCATCGCCATGCGCAAAGCGAAAGGCTTCTGGTTGGCCCTGCGCATTAATGGTGGTCGCGACCCGTATTCGTGGCGCCAAAATCAACGCCGATCGACGGAGTCACATCGCCCTCCGCAGCGGGAGAAGCGCGCCAGCCAGGCGCTGGAATTCACGCGGCCGGGCTGATCATAGCGCGCGCGCCGCCAGTCAAGCGTCTTTCTCCAAGTCCGCCAGCGCGTTGAGGCCACGTGCAAGGGTTTCGCGGTCGGGCGGGGCGCCTAGGGAGATGCGGACGCTCGGTTCTGTATCTGCTTCGGCGGCGAAGTCTTGCGATGCGACAACCACCACGCCCTGCGCGCGCGCCGCCGCTGCATAAGCTTGCGCGCTCGATCCGGGTGGCAGCGACATCCAGAGATGAAAGCCGCCTGCCCCGCCGCGTGCGCGCGCGGGCAATATTTTGCGGGCGAGCTTCATGCGGGCAGCACTCTCGGCGGCGATTGCATTGAACAGGCGCTGCGCCACGCCACTCTCGATCCAATGCACAGCCATGTCCGAGAGCAGCGGCACGGGCATGAGAAACGCCGCGCGTAGCGCTTCGCTGACTCGCACGCAAAGCGCCGGCGGCGCGACCACAAACGCCGTGCGCAGGCCGGGCGAGAGACATTTCGCGAGCGTGCTCACATAGATCACCCGCTCCGGCGCCAAGCGCGCGAGCGGCGTCACGTTCGGCGCGAACCGACCGTAAGCGTCGTCTTCGACGATGGTGAGATCATGCTTGCGCGCAATCGCGATAATGGCGTCGCGCCGCGCTGCGGCAATCGTACGCGTCGTCGGATTTTGCAGCGTGGGATTGAGATAGATCGCCTTCGGCCGCGTGCTTTTGCATTGCACCTCCAGCGCGTCCGGCAACGGCCCTTCGTCATCGAATTGCAGCGCCGCTACGCTTACGCCAAGCAAGCGCGCGATGGCGAGGAAGCCGGGATAAGTGAAGGGCTCCGCCAGCACCGTGTCGCCGGCGCGCGAGAGCATGGGCAACAACGCTGCCAGCGCCGCCTGCGCGCCGGGCGCGACGCAAATGCACGCGGGATCAACATCGCCAAGCAAGGGCTGCAACCACGCAGCGGCGGCGCGCTTGTCGCGCAGCGAACCCATGCCGGAGCGATAATTCATCAAGGCCGCCGGATCGTTGTTCTTCAAAGTCGCCGCGAGGCCGCGCCCAATCAGGTCGCGCAAGCTTTCGTCGCCAGCAGGCGGCGGCAAATTCATGCTGAGATCGATAATTGGCCCCGTGGGCGAAGCCGCGCCGCGCACAAACGTGCCGCGCCCCACTTCGCCATCGAGCAGCCCCATCTCGCGCGCTTGCGCATAAGCGCGCGTCACCGTGGTGAGATCGCAGCCCAACGCCTCCGCCACACGTCGCTGTGGCGGCAATCGATCGCCTGGCGCGAGTTCGCCCGCTTCCACGGCCGCCGCCAAACCCTGGGCGATCGAGAGATATTTTGGCCCCTCGCCCGGCTGCGCCTTCAGCCGCGCGATCCAGCCATCGCGGGCGCTTGCCGTGCGGCGCGGCGACACATTGGCTTTTAGGTTGGACATGCATACACTTTATGAAATTGTATGCAATTCGCAAGAGGCGATTGTATGGATGTGTTGAAGCTCCCCCTGGTCAAACTTGACCCGCGCTCGCCAGCTTACACCGGCATTCGCGGCCGCTGCCCGCGCTGCGGCGAGGGCAAGCTATTTCTCGGCCTGCTGACGCTCGCGCCCAAATGCGACAAGTGCGGACTGGATTTCTCGTTCGCCGACCCCGCCGATGGCCCCGCCTTCTTTGTGATGTCGATCACGAGCTTCCTGGCTGTGGGCCTGCTCTTCATCCTGCAGGCCTTCTTGCACATGCCCGATTGGCTGCTCCTACTGGTCGTCGGCGTCGTCGTGCTCTGGTCCTCGATCGCGCTGCTCGTGCCGATCAAGGGCTGGCTGGTGAACTCGCAATATTTCTACAAGGCCGGCGAAGGCGTGCTGGCAGGTCCTGTCTCGTCGGAGCCCTGCCAGTGCGAGGATTGCCGCCGGCGCTACGCCAAGCGCAAACGCTAGGCAGTCTTGAGCCGATCGTGGGCAAATTCGCCCCATACTTCGAGGCCAGTGCGAAAATTCGGCAATAATATTGCCCCACGACGCTCATTCAGGTAGAAACTGCCGCATGAGCGGCTTTCGCCCCCTGCTTCCAGCAAGCCTTTGCCTCCTGAGCCTTAGCGGCCCCAGGGCGTAAGACCGGCTGCATTCGCGGCCTGCCCTGGGGATCAAAGCTTCCGACCGCACTCAAATTCCCAAGGCCAGGGCCATGACACACGACCACGTACGCATCTTCGACACCACCATGCGCGACGGCGAACAATCGCCCGGCGCGGCCATGACGATGGCCGACAAAATCGAGATCGCCCGCCAGCTCGACGCGATGGGCGTCGATGTGATCGAAGCGGGCTTTCCCGCAGCTTCCAATGGCGATTTCGAATCCGTCCGCGCCGTCGGCGCGGTTTTGGAAAACGCTGTGCTCTGCGGCCTCTCGCGCGCTGGCCCGAAGGACATCGAGCGCTGCGCCGAAGCGATCAAAAGCGCCAAGCGCTTCCGCATCCACACCTTCATCTCGACCTCGCCGATCCATCGCAAGCACAAGCTGAACATGGAAGCACACCAAGTACTCGACGCCGTTACGGCCTCGGTGACGCTCGCGCGCAAATTCACCGATGACGTGGAATGGAGCGCCGAGGACGCGACGCGCACCGAGCGCGATTTCTTGAAGCGCTGCGTCGAAGCCGCGATCCGCGCCGGCGCCACGACGATCAATATTCCCGACACGGTCGGCTATTCATTCCCGGACGAGTATCGCGACCTCTTCCGCGATTTGATCCAAAGCGTGCCGGGCGCTGACAAGGCGATCTTCTCGGCGCATTGCCATAATGATTTGGGCCTCGCCGTCGCCAATTCGATCGCGGCCGTGCAAGGCGGCGCGCGTCAGATCGAGTGCGCGGTCAATGGCCTCGGCGAGCGCGCCGGTAACGCAGCACTCGAAGAAATCGTTATGGCGTTCCGCGTGCGCGGCGCCGACCTGCCCTATCAAACCAATATCGATAGCCCGCAGCTGATGCGCGTCAGCCAAACCGTGGCGCGCGTGACCGGCTTCCCAGTGCAGTTCAACAAAGCCATCGTCGGCAAGAACGCGTTCAGCCACGAAAGCGGCATCCACCAAGACGGCATGCTGAAGCACACCGAAACGTATGAGATCATGCGTCCGGAAGACGTGGGCCAGGGCGCTACGAGCTTGGTGATGGGCAAGCTCTCGGGGCGGCACGCGTTCAAGAAGAAGCTCGAAGAGCTGGGCTACACGCTCGCGGACAATGCGTTGAACGACGCCTTCCAGCGCTTCAAGGAATTGTGCGACCGCAAGCGCCATGTGTTCGATGAGGACATCGTCGCGTTGGTGGACGATCAGATCGCTCACGGCGATGACGCGATCCAAGTCTCGCGCCTACGCGTTGTCGCCGGCACTGAAGGTCCTCAGACAGCGGAGATCGATCTCACCATCAATGGCGAACCCGTCTGGAAGACCGCCCGCGGCAACGGCCCAGTCGATGCGATCTTCAACGCCATCAAGGAAGCCGCACCCCACGAGGCGGATCTTGAGCTCTATCAAGTGCACGCCGTCACTGAAGGCACGGACGCGCAAGCGATCGTGAGTGTGCGGCTCTCCGCTGACGGGCGTTCCGCGTCAGCGCGCGCGTCGGATGCGGATACGTTGGTGGCGAGCGCGCGGGCTTATGTGGCCGCGCTCAATCGGCTGAATGCGCTCGGCAGCGCGCGGATTTCAGCACAGCACAGCGCAGCTTAGCGGCCGCGCAGCCCGTCCTGGTCCTCGATGATCCCGCCGCTTTGCGACGGGATCGAAAGGATACCGACGGACGCCAGCATCTGACGCTCCGCGACGACCAGATCGCGCTCAGCCTGCGCCAGCGCGATGCGCGCAGCCAGCAGATCTGCTTCCTGATCGAGCACTTCGACTGTTGAGCGTAGGCCCGTCTCCTGCTCCAGCGTCACGCCTTCGTAAGCAAGCTCGGCGGCTTGCACTTGCTCGCGCGCGGAATCCACCGCGGCGCGGGCTGAGGCAAGACCCGTCCACGCGTTGGTGACACTCTCCTGCACGCCGCGTTGGGCGGCGGCGAGATCGAGGTTCGACGCCGAGCGCAACGCACGTTGCGCGCGCGTACGCGAGCGGATCGCGCCGCCTTGGAAGATCGGGATCGAGACGCGGACGCCGACGCTGTCGGTGGTCGATTCCGAGTCATCGTCATCGAAATCTGCGCCAATCGAGCTGCCCGCTTCCAACGTCACGTTCATGCGCCCCTGCGCGGCAGCCGCATCGACGTTCGCATCAGCCAAGCGGGTGTCAGCCATCGCGCTGATCAGCACCGGCGAATTATCGACCGAGAGATCAAGCGCCGTTTGCAGATCGCTCGGCAGACCCGGCGTGGTCGCGGGCGGCGTGAGATTGGATGGCGGACGGCCAACTAAACGTTGGTAGGCTTGCACGGCTGCAGCCATCGCGCCCTGTGCTTGCACCAATTGCGTGCGCGCCTGCGCCAAACGCGCTTGCGATTGTGCAACGTCTGTGCGCGTCACCACGCCCGCATCGAATTGCGCCTGCGCGTATTCGAACAAGCGCGTGAGGTTCGACACCGTCGTTTCACGCGCCGCGACCACGGCTTGCGCTTGGCGAACATCGGCATAAGCGCGCGTCACGTCGAGCAGCAGCGTTTGCGAGGCCAATTCGTAGTCCGCCACGGCGCCCGCTATCTGAGCCCGCGCCGCGCGCGTCGAGGCAACGACCCGGCCCGAGCCGAACAAAAGTTGCGAGACGTTCGCCGAGCTTGACCAGGTTTCAGTGCGGTCGCCTTCAAGCGCCGGATTATCGGAATCGCGATCGCTCGCACTCGCCGAGCCAGAAACCGAAATCTGAGGCAGCGCCGCCGCCCAAGCTTGCGGCAATGCTTCACGAGTAGCGTTCAGGCGTTGGCGTTGCGCCGCCAGCGTCGGATTTGATTCCGAAGCCGCAACCATCGCTTCCGTCAGCGTATCCGCCGCCGCCGGTCCGGTCGCCATGCTCAGCGCCAAGAGGGAAACCATCAAAGTCCGCATGAGAAGTTCTTCCTCATCATTCCCGACGCAGCGCTTCGATCGGATCGAGCTGCGCTGCGCGCCATGCCGGGTAGGCGCCAAACAGAACACCAACCAATCCCGAAAAAGCGATCGCCAAGCCCGCATTCAAGGGGGAGATTACCAAGGGCAGTGTAAACAAAGAGGTCATTAACCAGGCGCCGGCCACGCCCAATATGAGACCAATAATCCCACCCGCCACGGAAAGCGTCACGGCTTCTAGCCCGAACTGGCGCAGGATGTCTCCTTGACGGGCGCCAAGCGCTTTCCGCAAGCCGATCTCACGTGTCCGTTCAGTTACGCTGACGAGCATGATGTTCATGATCCCGATCCCACCGACGAGCAGCGACACCGCCGAAATTCCCCCAAGAAGGTAGGTGAAAACCTGCGTCGTCTGCGCCGCCGTCTCGGTGATTGAGCTCAAATTCTGCACGGTGAAATCGTCTTCGCCTTCGCGCGTACGGTGGCGCTGTCGCAAAAGTGTCTCGACATCTTCCTGCAGCGCGCTGAGCACGTCCTCATTCTGCGCCTTCACCGAAATCTGACTGACGCTATCACCGCGCCCGCGGCGGCCGGAGATACGCCGCTTCACCGTTGTCAAAGGCGCCAGAACGATATCGTCCTGGTCGGCGCCGAAGCCGGATTGCCCCTTCGATTCCAGAACGCCGATCACTTCGAACGCACCGCCATTCATACGCACCGTCTGGCCGACTGGATCAAGGTTCGGGAAGAGTTCGTTCGCCACCGTCGCGCCAAGCACGACGACGCGACGGGCTTGGCGTTCTTCTGACTCGTCGAACATCCGGCCCGACGAAATCTCCCAATCACGCGCTTCGAGATAGCTGGGTGTGACGCCCTCGACTTGGGGATTCCAGTTTAGACCGTTGGCGATCACTTGCGTGCGCGCGCGCTGCGAGGGCGCCACCACCGCGACGCCTTCGAGTTGCGCGATTGCAGCCGCGTCATCGATGGTGAGCGTATCCCAGCCCATACCGCCGCCGGCTTGTGCACGCACGCCGCCGCCGCTGCGCTGCGCGCCAGGCACGACGATCAGAAGGTTCGAACCAAGGCTTGCGATCGAGCGCTCCACTTGCGCCTGCGCGCCAGAGCCGAGCGCGACCATCGCCACGACCGACGCCACGCCGATGATCACACCGAGCGCCGTCAGCGCCGAGCGCAACGGATTAGAACGGAGCGCGCGGCCAGCACTGGCGATAAGGTCAGACGTGCGCATCATGGCGCGCCTCCTGCCCGTTGACTGAATCCGAGACGATATGGCCGTCGCGCATCTCGATCGTCCGCTTGGTTTGCGCCGCGACCTCATGGTCGTGCGTCACGATCACGATCGTCGCGCCTTCACTGTTCAGTTCGCGAAACAGCGCCATGATTTCGATGCCGGTATTGGTATCGAGCGCGCCGGTGGGTTCGTCGGCCAGAATCAGCGACGGCCTACCCGCCAGCGCCCGCGCGATCGCGACACGTTGTTGCTGACCGCCGGAGAGCTGCGTCGGCTTGTGGCCCATGCGTGCGCCCAGGCCCACCCGCGTCAGCAATTCCGCCGCGCGCTCGCGGCGCTCCTTCGGTACTATGCCGCCATAGATCATGGGCAGCTCGACGTTCTCCAACGCCGTCAGCCGCGGCAGCAGATTGAAGCTCTGAAACACGAAACCGATGGTCTGGTTGCGGAAGACAGCCAGATCGTCGTCGCTCATCGCGCCGATGTCGTTGCCGGCGATCGCGATGCGGCCGCTGGTCGGCGTATCGAGGCCGCCGATGATGTTCATCAAAGTCGACTTGCCTGAGCCTGAAGGGCCCACGATGGCGCAATACTCGCCACGCGCGATGATGAAGTTCACACGGTCCAGCGCATGCACGGTCTCGTCGCCCATGCGATAGAGCTTCACCAAATCGCGAGCTTCGATCAGCGCGCTCATCACGTGCCCCGGATGCGGACGCCGCCGCCTGGGCCACCCATGCCGCCTTGTTGACGGACCTCCGCCTGCGGCCCGCCACCGATGATGACTTCATCACCTGCGTTCAAACCGCTGTGCAGCACAGTGTTGGAATTGTCGGCGACGCCAATCTCGACCAGGACCGGTGTCGGCTGATTGTTGCGCAATACCCAAACGACGGCCTGTCGGCTCACCTCCTGGCGCGGCCCGCCGCCTGCGCGCATCTGCGCCAGCAATTGTTGCTGCTCGGCCGAAAGCGTTGGTTCGATCTCGCGGATCACTTGATCGCGGATGCGCCGCATCGCCGCCCGCCGATCGCCACCGCCTTCGCCGCGCGGCATCGACGCCATCGCGTTCTCGAACGCCGTTTGCGCCGCCGCGCGTTGTTGGTCGTTGAGCTGCAGCGTTTCCGCAATTTGCGTCACGCCGCGCCCGCCACGGCCCTGACCACCGCCTTCACCGCGACCACCGCCAGAGCCAGGCTGTTGCGCCTGCGCTTCACCGCCCGCGCCACGACGTTGCCCCTGGCCGCCGCCCATCAGAGCTTGGCCTTGCGCGACCAGGTCCGGATCAGCCGGACGGAAACGCAGCGCCGTGTTCGGCACGCGCAACACATTCTCGCGCTGCTCCAGCACGATCTCGGCGTTCGCGGTCATCCCCGGCAACAATTGACGCCCCGGATTGTCGGCTTCGACCACCACTGTGTAGCTCACCACGCCAGATTCAGCGACGCCCTGCTGGCGCACTTGGCTCACACGGCCTTCGAACTCGCGATCCGGAAACGCATCCACCGTGAAGCGCACGCTCTGCCCTTCACGCACATCGCCAATGTCGGCTTCATCCACGGTGATGTTGGCCTGAAGTCGCGACAAATCCTGCGCGATCACGAACAGCGTCGCCGCTTGCAGGCTCGACGCCACCGGCTGGCCCACGTTCACTTGCCGATCCACCACAACGCCATCGATCGGCGAGCGGATCACGCTGCGATCCAAATCCGTGCGCGCTGTCGCCACTTGCGCTTGCGCCTGCGCCACAGCCGCGCGCGCCGTATCCCGCGCTGCACGCTGTTGCGACATCAATTGTTCTGAAGCGAAGCCGCGCTGCTGGAGCAGCACGTAACGCTGATAGTCAGATTCCGCGACCGCGAGTTGCGCTTGCTGCTGCGCCAAGGTCGCTTGCGCTTGCACGATGCGTTGCTGAAACGGCGTCGGGTCAAGCCGCGCCAGCACTTGGCCTTCGCGCACCTGACTGTTGAAATCGACCAGCACTTCCGTAATCGGCCCCGACACTGTTGCGCCCACGTTTGCCGAGACAAGCGGCTGCAACGTACCGGTTGCGCTAACAACGCGCGTGATAGCGCCTGTGCTCACTTCGGCCGTGCGATAAGGATCTTCGTCGCTCTTGCCGCCAAACACATTCCAGGCGAGCAGCGCCGCGACCACGACGCCGCCGACGACCCAAAGCGACCGCCCCCGCAAGAAGCCAGGGCGCCTAGCCCAGAGCTCTTGAACCTTCTGCTTCAAGTCCGCGAACATGCTGACCTCTGATCTGGCGACCCCTGCCGCCCGGGCAAGGCGCCTCCCCTTTTACGACGTCTTACAAACGAAAAATGACGCGGCCGGGCGTGAGCCTTTCGCCCGGCCGCGTCCGCCGGCTCTAGCCACGACCGCGGTGGGGCGGACGGGCGGCCTGCGCCTCTTCTTGCGTCACGCGGCCGTCGCTGTTGGCGTCGAGACGCTGGAACATGGACGCGCCCATCGCGTCGAACTCGGCACGTGAGAATTGGCGATCATTGTTCGCATCAAAGTTCTGGCGTTCCGGGCGATCGCCGCGCGCGCCACGCTCGGGACGCTCGCCACGTTCTGGCCGTTGCGGACGCTCCGACGCCTGGATCACGCCGTCGCGGTTCGCGTCGAGGCGATTGAAGTGCTCGAGCGGCCGCGCGAGGAATTCGTCGCGCGTGATATTGCCGTCATTGTTGGCGTCCGCGCGTGTCAGCTGATGCATGCCGCCGCCGCGACCATGACGACCGCCGCGGTGCTCGCGGCCTGCGCGCATTTCTTCGCGGGCCAGCTGGCCGTCACGGTTTGCATCAAGGCGGGTGAATTCCGCCGCGCGGCCCGCATCGAATTCCTGGCGCGTTAGCGTGCCGTCATTGTTGGCGTCGAGCGCGAACACGCCGCGCGGACCGCGCTCGGGCGGGCCGCCATCCTGCGCCATCGCAAAACCGGCGGCGCCTGCCAGCGCCGCGAAGCCAGCGGCGGCGAACAAGATCTTACGCATATGGGTACTTCTCCTTCAGGCCGACCGGAGCCGGCCAAGCATTCCCTCTCCCTGTTGTTCTAAAACGCGGCTGTTTCGCGCGTTGGTCGCGCCTGCGACAAAGTTTGTCGGGGGAACCAAAAGAAAAACGGCCGGCGCTGGGGGGCTAGCGCCGGCCGCTGTCTCATAGAGACGCCGCTCTGGGGGGAGGGTGTAACGGCGCCTCCGGACCCAAGACCGCCGCGGGAGGCGAGCGCTCTTGAGTGATCCAAACCTAGCGCGTTCCTCAGTTTAAGGTTTTACGCGAACGCCACGCACTGGCGCCAAAACGTGTCAGCCGTTCGGCCGCGTCATCGCGCCGGGCTGTTGCTCAGGCCGGCGTTCGGCAGGCGGGCGCGCCTGCCCGATCAGACGCACGAATTCGCGCCGGGCGAGCGTGCCGCTTTGATCTTCATCGTAATCACTCACGCGGCCACGCACTTCAGCTTCGAATTCTTCGCGCGTGATCGTGTTATCGACGTTGCGGTCGAAATCCAAGCGATATGGGCCCATTTGCGTGCCGCCGAGCACTTGGTTGGACCAATTCTGAAACTCGATCGGCGCAATCGAGCCGTCACTATTCGCGTCAGCGCGCGCAAATTCGCGGCCGATGCCGGCCTCAATCTCAGCGGCGCTCACCGCGAGATCGCCATCGGCATCGAAGCTCACGAACATCAACGCATCGGCGGACATCAGCGCCCGGATCGGCTCGCGCGTCGGGCCAGAGCTGGAGCCGCCGCTTGCGCACGCCGTCAGCGCCAAGGCCGCGCCCGCACTCATCGCCAATGTCTTCAAACGCATGCATTGTCCCCTAATGAAGCGCCGCATCTGCACTGCCGACCAAGGCGGCCATGTGGCGGCGCGGGCTTTGTTCTTGCCTAAATGTGTCCACCCTCGCGCGGCGCCAAGGTTTGGCACAAGTCCGGCAAGGGCGCCTGGTAGATTTTTGCCAAAACCGAGCGCACATCAACTCCCATGGCCCCCGAGGACCCACATATCCTGGTCGTGGACGACCATCGCGAGATCCGCGAATCCCTGGCGCAGTTCCTGAAAAAGAACGGCCGGCGCGCGACCGCTGTCGAAAGCGCCGAAGCTGCGCGCAAGGCGATCAAGGAAAACCGGATCGATCTCGTTATCCTGGACATCATGATGCCGGGCGAGGATGGCCTCTCGCTCTGTCGCCATATCCGCGAGACCAATCACATTCCAGTGATCCTGCTCTCGGCCCGCGCTGAGGACCTCGATCGCATCATCGGCTTGGAAGTCGGCGCCGACGATTACGTGGTGAAACCGTTCAACCCACGCGAACTCATGGCGCGCATGGACGCCGTTCTGCGTCGCACGCACTCACTGCCCCCGAATGTCGAGGCGCCGACGGGCGAGGCCATGCGCTTTGACAAATGGACATTGAAGATCGCCGAGCGCGAACTCGTCGACGTCGATGGCAACACGCATGAGCTCAGCACCGGCGAGTATCGTTTGCTACTGACGTTCTTGCAGCGCCCGAAAGTGGTGCTGACGCGCGATCAATTGCTCGACCTCGCATTTGACCGCGGCTCCGATGTGTTCGATCGCGCCGTTGATACGCAAGTCTCCCGTTTGCGCCGCAAGATCGAAGCGGACGCTCGCACCCCGAAGCTGATCAAGACCGTTTGGGGCGGCGGCTACGTGTTCACGGCGCCGGTCGAAAAGGCGTGAAGTTCAATCCGTTGAATACGCTGACCGGTCGCATGGTGCTCGTCACCATCGTCGCCGTGCTGCTGTCGTACGGCATCGCCTTCGGCATCTACGCCAACGAGCGCGGCGCCGCGCTGCGGCGTGCGGCCGAGACCGGCGTGATCGAGCGCGTTGCGTTCACCGCCGAGCGTTTGCGCGAAGCGAGCATCCCTGAGCGGCGTGTGCTGGTGGACACCATCCGCGACTACGCGATCCGCTACGAGGTCGCGGAGACGCCGGACGTGAGCGGCGGCATTGGCGGCGGCACGGGCGCACGCATCGCGCGCGGCGTGGCTGAGCGTTTGCCGGATACGCAAGTCTGGGCGCAGACGCTGATCGTCGAAAGCACCTCACGACGCTTCCGTATGCGCAACGACGACGGTCCGCCGCCTGACCGTCCACGCCGAGAGGCCGGCTTCGAGCGTGAGCCGCCGCCCGATGCGCCGCGCGTGAAGGCCACCGAGGTGCGCCTCGCTGTGCAGCTCTCGGAAGGCTCTTGGCTCAATGTGCGCGCCCACCTGCCCGGCCCGCGTCCCGCGCCGCTCAGCGTGCTCGCGGCGGCAATCGTCTCCGTGATCGTGGTCGGCGTTGGCGCGGCCCTCGTCTCGCGCCAAATCGGGCGCCCACTGGCGGACCTCGCCGCAGCAGCGCGTGCACTCGGCTCCGGCCAGGCCAATGTCACCGCCCCTGTGAGCGGCCCCGATGACGTGCGTCGCGCCTCTACCGCCTTTAACGCGATGGCTGAACGCCTGGGTCACCAACTCAATCGCCAGCGCCAAATGCTTTGGGCGTTGAGCCACGACCTGCGCACGCCGATCACCGCGATACGGCTACGCGCTGAATTGATTGAGGATGAAAGCGAACGCCAGCGGCTACTCGCCTCTGTCGCCGAGATGGAAACGCTCACCGAGCAAGCGCTCTCGCTCGCCCGCGCGGGCGCCAGCGAAGAAGCGCGTATGAACGTCGATCTGGCCGAGATCGCGCGCACGTTATGTGGCGAATTGCAGGACATCGGCATCAACATCAGCGCTGAGGCGCCGGATGCGGTGATGGCCGAATGCCGCCCCAGTGAAATCGCGCGCGCCGCGCGCAACCTGGCCGAGAACGCGGCCAAATATGCGGGCGGCGGTGTCATGCGCGTCTATCGCGATGGCGCGCATGTCGTGGTTGAGGTAAGCGACAACGGTCCTGGCGTGGCGGCGGATCAGTTGGAGAAGCTCTCCGCGCCCTTTTTCCGCGCCGATTCCGCGCGCAGCGGCGCCCCGAACGGTGCGGGCCTAGGCCTTGCGATCGCGCAAGCCATCGCCGAGGCGCATGGCGGCAGTCTCGTGCTCGAAAATCGCGCTGGCGGCGGCTTCAGCGCCAAATTGATGCTGCCCGCCTAAGGTCCCCACACGGAACTTTGCGCGCCATTCATCTACGACACTGACAAGCCGCGCCCGCTATGGCATCGCGGTTCGACCATGACGACCCAAGACCCACCCCGGCCGCCCACAGCGGATTCCATCGTGGACGCTTGGATCGCCAATCCCGGTCGCGCGGCGACTTACGATCTCGCGGACACGGTCGCCGAAACACAAGCATGGCCGTTGTTGGCGCGTTCAATGATTGCGGTCGCGATCGTCGGCGCCAATGGCGCGCACCTGTGGTGCGATGCGCATTTTGCTGATTGGGCGCCGGCCGATGCGATCGACCCCGCTATAGTCGCGACCACGCGCAGTTCTGGCGCACCACGTTCCACGGCCGCATCCGACATCAACGGCCAACCGCTGGTGTTGGTCTATCTGCCTGCACGCGATGGCGAAGCTTATGTCGAGGGCCGCCGCGTTGAAGCTGGTCAGGTCGTCGTCGTCGCGATTTCACTCGCACACGATGGGGACATTCTGCTCAGTGCGGCGCGCGCACATGGTATGACCGAGCGCGAAGCGCGCGTCGCGGCGGCACTTGTGCGTCACGGCACATTGCCGCGCGCGGCTGGCGCCTGCGGCATGAGCTACGCGTCCGCACGCGACGCGATCGCGGCGTGCCTGCGCAAAGCGGGCGCCGCGCGGCAAAGCGAACTCGTATCGCTCCTGACGCAACAAGCTGGCTATCTCCCCGCCGATCGTGACGGCGCGGCCCGAGCCTTGCGCGATATTTTTGGATTATCGGCGCGCGAAGCCGAATTGGCGCTTCTGCTTTCCGAAGGCCACACACGCAGCGAAGCGGCAGCGGCCGCGGGGCTTTCGGAGTCCGTGGCCAAAGATGTGTTCGAGCGTGTGTTCATCGCGCTTGGCGTCTCCTCAGCGCCGCAAGTGAGCCGCGTCGCGGCCGAGGCGTTCGCCGCATCCCTGCTGCCGCAGGCGCCTGCAAACATCGTTTGGAGCGATGCGGTGCATGGCGAGCCGCTACGCCTCATCTCGCGTGTCGACGGCGGGCGCATCGCGCTCAGCGATTTCGGCCCGCCCAGCGGCAATCCCGTGCTGATCGTGCATTCGAGCGCCACCACGCGGCATCCCGCACGCAGTCTCGTGCGCGCGCTACAAGCCGCCGGTTATCGCCCGCTCGCGATCGACCGGCCGGGCTTCGGTCTCAGCGATATGCGCGAGGACGATCCCGATCCCTTTCGCACCGCCGCGCACGACATGAAGCGCCTGTGCGACCTGCTCGACCTCCCCCGCATCGACATCGTCGCACGCGGTGGCGCACACGCTGCACTTGCGTTCGCGCATCTCTATCCTGAGGCCTGCGGCCGAGTGATCGCGCTCAATCCGGATACCGTGATTGACGCACAATCGAAGCGGGAAGGCGTTCTGGGCGCCGCCAAGCACGCCGTATGGCGGCGCCCGCACTTCATCGAGAAATTTGCGCGCATCATCAGCGCGCAGGCGACGCCGAAGCGCGTCACCCAATTGATGCGCGCCTCGATGCGCTCAAGCCCACCGGATTTGGCTGTATTCGAAGACGAGCGTGAATTGGCGGACTATCATCGCGCCGTGATGCTGTTCGCGACCGGTCGTCTCTCTGGCTTCATCGCCGAGCAGCGCGCATATGCAGACGGCATCGACGCGCCAGCACTCGTTGATGCTTCGAATTGGACCGTGCTCCTTGGCGCACACGATCCCCTGCACCATGTCGATGACATGCTCGGCTATTGGCGTCCGCGCCTACCGGGCGCGCGGTTCGAGACAATCGCTGAGGCCGGCCGCTTCGTGCATCTCAGCCATCCGCACGCGGTCCTAGCAGCACTCAAATGAAGGAGCGCGCGGATTGCTCCACGCGCCCCAAATCATGCTCCTTTTGTCGATTAGTTCACACGCTCAACCGTGTAGCCCCGCGCCCGCAATTGCGCGACCAGTCCCTCGGCGCCCAACAAGTGACCGGCGCCAACAGCTACAAAGTCCACGCCCGAACCATTCAGCTCGTTTGCGATCACCTGCATCCACGCGTTGTTGCGCTGCACAAAGATCAAATCGTAGAGTTCCGGATACTGCGCCCGCGTCTCTTCGATCACCAGCGTGGTGAGCGCCGCTTCGTCGCCGGTTTCCCACGCATTCGAAAGTTGCGTGATCATCGCGGCCGCTGCTGGCGCCTGCACGATGGCTTCGCGCAGCATCTCGCGTTGTGCCTCGGGCGCCATGTTGTCGAAGAAGCCCAATTGCTGTTCGATCGTTTCGAAGCTGCGCATGGTCTTGCCGCCTGTCTCCGCAAACACGTCGACCTGACGATCAACACCCGACGTTGGATCAAAGCCCGCCTGCATCATCGGCACGACCGAGAGCGTCAGCGCCGCGATCCACGGCTCTTGGCCTTCAAGCGCAGCCGCCGGAATGCCCATGCCCGTCAGCGCCGCGGCAAGTTGGGCGTTTTCCTCGGCGCTCAGCCAACTCGAGAGCGGTCGGCCCGGCGCGGCGGCGCCCAATTGCATCGCCAATTGTTGCGCTTGCGCGTCCGCCGCGGGCGAAATCTCAATCTCGGTCCAGACTTCTTGCGACTCCGTGATCGCGGCGCGCACGCGGTCATTGCCCCAATCGGCGCCGCGTGGACGAATGTGAACCGTGCCATAGAGATACATGGTGCTGTCCGCGTCACGCACCACGTAGAGCGGCGGATTGATTGATTGCTGTGCGTCGGCTGGCGACGACATTGCCATAAACGCGGTGAAGGCCAGAATTGCTTGCTTAAACATGTTACCCCTCCTTAGTGTTGAACTTGGATGACTCATCGGGCGGCTTCGGCGACGCCCTCGTCATCAATGAAGATCTCTTCGATATGCAGTCCGAATAGACGCGCGATCTTGAAGGCCAGCGGCAACGACGGGTCGTACCTGCCTGTCTCGATCGCGTTAATGGTTTGGCGCGATGCGCCGAGCTTTTCGGCGAGATCGGCCTGGCTCCATTCGCGCTCGGCACGGAGCACTCTCAGGCGATTTTTCATGCGGGCTTCCCCGCCGCGTTTATCTGACCGACGGCAGCGGATGCGACGTAGGACGTCGCCAACAATTGCACGAAGATCAGCGCAAGAAAGACACCCGTCGCCGAAAGCGGCGGCGCGTAGCCAAGCGGCTCAAGCAGAGCCCACACAAACGACCCCACGGTCAGGACAATCGCGGAGACCGAATAGCCATCCACAACATGCCGCCGTTGCATTTCGTCAAAGCCGCGCCACAGCACATAGCTGGAGACGACATTGAGCACCGCCGCGGCAACCGCGAACACCAGCGGGCCGATGAGCGCACTCGCTTCCGCCTGACGCATCACCGCAAGCGCGCAGCACGCAACACCCAGCGCGAACATCCCCGCGCTGCTCCACGCGAACACCCGGCGCTCGGCGCGGCGCAAATCCTCGAAATCAATCTCGGTGGTCTCTTCGACCTGCAAGGCAGCAACCGCGTTGCGCCCGAACAGCGCTATGCCGCCGATCATGAGGCCCAGCACGATACACATCGTGCCGATCACCCATAGGCACATATCAAGCATGGTTGCTTCGGCCATCGGTCCGACAAGCGCGGTGATGAGGCCAGGCACACCGGCGAAGAGTTCAAGACACAAGCCCATGACGAAGCCGCCGGCGGCGCCAAGCACGCCGTAGAGCGTCCAGCGCAGCCAGAACGGACGCCCGCGTCCGAGCGCCCGGGCGATCAGCAACGCAGCGACGATCGCCAAGATCGGGATCACGTACATGGCGGGTACCGCTAGCGCGGTCGGCACGCCGCGTTCCGCGACCCAGGCCGCGGTCTCCGCATCGGGCGCACCCGTGGCGACCATCGCCGCAGCCAATAAGCCAAGTGTGACAACGCCGTACGTGTTCTGTCGTGGCGCGGTTGGGGTGGACGAACTCATCGTGTTTCTCCGAACAACGCGGACTTAGGCGAGCACCAGCGACGCCTGCTGCAGCACCGCGAACGCGACGGGCGCGAGCAGCACCGCGGCAAGGACTAGGTTGGCGAACTTGGTGGCGAATTGAACTTTCATGGCAAACCCCTTTGTCAAAGTGACAAGGGTATTTGTCATGCTCGGCAGCGAGATGTCAAGTATGTTTTCCAAAAAGACGCGATTCTTTTCCCAAAAGACGCACCTTTTTGTCTAAGTGGCTAATCTGCTTTACGTTTTTCCACTCAGCGCCAGGGGGCAAAGTGCTTGGAGAGCTTCAGGCCCTGGCCCTGATAATTCGACCCTGCCTCACCGTAGAGCCGCTCAACCGGCCCCGAGAGCGGTTCAAAGACAAGTTTGCCGACCGGTTGGCCATCCTCGACGATGAAGGGCACGTCGCGCGATCGCACTTCCAGCACGGCGCGGCCCTCGTGCGGCGCGATGCCGAAGCCCGGATCGAAGAAGCCCGCATAGTGCGCCCGAAACTCGCCGAGTTCCGGCCGAATGGGCGCCATCTCCGCCGCTTCATCCACCGGGATCAGCACATTTTCCTTCGACGCAAAAATATAGAATTCACCGGGATCAAGCACGAGCCGGCCGCGGCGCGCCTCCATCGGCTCCCAAAAATCGCGCGGATCGTAACCGCCGATGCGGTCGACATCGATCACGCCTGCGTGGCGCTTGCCGCGGAAACCGACTGGCCCCTTCAGCGAAAGATCCATGGTGAAATCGATCTCACGCTTGGGATGCGGCGGCCCCCGCCGCAGACGCACCTGACTCAGCCGTGCGCCCGTGCGCACCAACACGGAAAATGTGCACGGCGAAATCTCCGCCCACATCGGCCCTTGATAGCCCATCGGAATATAGTCGAACGATTGCGCGCCATCGGTGATGAGGCGCGTGAACACATCGACGCGGCCCGTCGAGCTTTTCGGATTGGCGGCGCCATGAATGTGCGCGGGCAGCGCGAGTTCTTCTTGAACTTGTACAAGATAGACGCAGCCCGTTTCCAACACCGCGCCCTGCGTCAAATCGATCTTGTGCATGACCAATTCGCCATCGAGGCGATCTTGCACTTTGGCGCCGGCGCCCGGCAGAAAGCTCGCGCGCAGCCGGTAGGCGGTTTCGCCCAAGCGCAGATCGAGGCTCGCCGGCTGGATTTGGTCGTGCAGGAATGGCGCGTCCGCCGCGATCCAGCCTTGGCTGATCGCCTTTTTTATTTCGGTATCGGATAGAACCCCGTGCGTATTGGCCACGATAATCCTCGATTGCCCTAGCGGACGCCCTAGCTGGCCCGCCCAGCGCCCTTTGTCCAGCGCCGCCGCCTCGGCTAGAACAGCCCCCATGTACGAACAAGAAACATCGGGTTTGGTGGTGCGGGTCGAGCCGCAATTTTTGGCGGATGAATCCAAGCCAGAGGAAAACCGCTACGTCTGGGCCTACACGATCGAAATCGAAAACCGCTCGGAAGATACCGTGCGGCTCATCTCGCGCTTTTGGCGCATCACGGATGAGAACGGCCACACACAAGAAGTGCGCGGCGAAGGCGTGGTCGGCAAGCAGCCGACGCTGCGTCCTGGCGAACGCTTTCGCTACACGAGCGCGGCGCCGCTCGGCGCGCCGTCCGGCGTGATGATGGGCGCCTATTCGATGACACGGATTGGCGACGGCGGCAGTTTCGATATCGCCGTGCCGCTCTTTGCTTTGGACTCTCCACACAACACAAAAATGGTGAATTGAGATGAGCCATCCCGCCTTCGAAGATGCGATGCGACGCGTAATCACGGGCGAAGGCGCAGACGGGCGATCCCTCGTGATTGTCGACGGTCCGCCTTCCAGCGAGATCGGCGCGCCGGGTCTGGGCGGGCTCTACGAGATTTGGCACGAAGCGCTTGGCGAAACGCTCAACGCGAAAGACGCCACAGACCGCGGCGAGCGCACGCCGATCCTTTCGCCCGACAAAGGCAAAGCAAAAGTGCGCTGGTTCGTGATCGAGCCGACACCGCCCGGTGCGCCGCCGGAACTGATCAAAGCCGCCGCGCGCGAACGCTTCACACAATTTGGCGCCGGCGACCATTTGCGCGACCAGGATCGCCATCCGGCGATGCACCAAACGGATTCAATCGACATCATCTGCCTGATCAGCGGCGAAGCCTCGCTCATCCTCGATGACAGCGAAGCGCGACTAAAGCCCGGCCAAGTCGTCATCCAGCGCGGCACAAGCCACGCCTGGACCGCCCACAACGGCCCAGCGCTATTGCTTGCCGTTTTGATCGACCGCGAATTGGCTTAGCCCTTTGCCTTACGCCCGAACAGCGTCGACACGCTAAGCTGGTTGACGACGCCAGCGCGGAAGATTTGCGCGGCGAGCAGCAAGATCACGATCACCGCGCCAAACATCATCGCGCCCATGCCGGCGATCTCGATCCACGGCAGCCCGGCCGGCGCGCGGATCAGCAACAGGAACGGCGTGAAAATAGGCACCCAGGACGCCATCTCGATGATGGGCGCGTTCGGGTTATCCAGCGCCGGCGTGATCAGCATCATCGGCATGGCGAGCACCAGCGCTACGGGGCCTAGCAAAGTCTGCGCCTCTTGAATTGATTCACACAGCGAACCCAGCGCCAGGAAAATCGCGCCGTACATGAGATAGCCCGCGACGAAACCGATCGCGAAAGCGGCGATCAAGCGCGGCTCGATGAAGGCTGCCGCGATCTGGCCGACGAAGGAATCCGCCATGCTGGTCGCAGCCATCGAAAGCAGCGTGCCGCCTAGCGCGCCCCAAAACAGGAAGAGCGTGGCGCTGACACCAGCGACGCCCAGGAGCTTGCCGATCAGCATTTGCAGCGGCGTCACGCTGGTGAGCAGCGTGTCGAGAATCTTGTTGGACTTCTCCTCGATCACGCCGGTGAGCAACATATTCGCCACCGAGAAGACGACGCTCCAGAGCACAAACGCCAGCGCCAAAGCCGCAAAGCTCGGCGCGCGTTGGCGCAGCGTCACCTCGCCTGTGCCGCCCGCACTCGGGCGCGGATCGAGTTGCGTGACGCTGGGATCAAGCCCTTGCAAGCGTTCGGCCTCGCGTGGATCGACGCCTTGCGCGGCCAGCGCCTCGCGCTGCATCTCGAGCCGTAACGCGCGGCGTGCGATGTTGGACGGCTCGTCGTGGCTAAGGTTCACGCTCCAATATTCAATGCGCGGCGCGCCATCGACACGGCGCAGATTGAGCGCGCCGTAGAGTTTGCGGCCGTCGCCGAGCGCTTGCGCGCCATCGAGATACGAGCGCAGCGCTTCGATATTGGCGGCAGGCGGATCGACAAGGATGTAGCGTGGCGATGGGCTTGGGAACGCCGCCAACGCTCGCGGTTCGCGCATGGACACGATGTGTCTCGCCGCTTGAATGCTCGCGGCACGATTGGGCGCGCCGTCGAACGCAGCCATCGCTTCGACCGCGATGGCAGGCGTCGTCGCTTGGACGTAAGCGCTGACCTCACGGCGCGCATCGTCATAGGCCATCGTGTCGAATGCCCGCGTCACAGCGCCGAAATCTTCGACACGCTCGGCCAAGATCGTCAGCACGCGCGGCGGCTCGGCTCGCGCCAGGAAGATCGGCGCAAACATCAGCACCGCGATGATCAGCGGCGCCGTGATCAGTGAGAGCCAAAAGCCCCAGGCGCCAACGTAAGCGAGGTAGTCGCGGCGGGCGACGAGAAGGATCTGAGACATGCGCCCTACTCCGCCGCCGGCATGGCTTTGTCGCCGACGAGCGCGACGAACGCTTCGTGCAAGCTCGCCCGCGCCGGCTCAAACAGCGAAAGCGGCGCGCCGGCTTCCACGCACGCGGCTAGCAATTGGCGCGAACCCTTGCCGTTCTCCAGCCGCGCGCGCCAGCGTTTGTTGCCGTGCTCTTCGCCGTCGAACTCGATGTTGAAGCCACGCGGACCAAGCACCTCCGCGAGGTCGAAATCGCCGTCCGTCTCCAACATCGCCACGCTCGGCGCCAGCGCCAGAGCTTCCGGCACCGTGCCCTCGAAAGCCTTCTGCCCATGTGCGATCAGCAAAATGCGATCGCACAGGCGCTCAGCGTGCTCCATCACGTGCGTGGAGAAGAGGATCGTGCGTCCCGCCGCCGCTTGTGCGCGAATGGTTTCTTCGAGCACGCGCTGATTCACCGGATCGAGGCCGGAGAAGGGTTCGTCGAAAATGATGAAGTCCGGCTCGTGCGCTATCGAAGCGAGCACTTGAACTTTCTGCGCCATGCCTTTGGACAGCGTCTTGATTTTCTTGCGCCGCACCTTGCCGAGGCCATGGGCTTCGAGCAGCGCATCGGCGCGCTTATAGGCGACGCTGGCTGGCGTACCCTTGAGGCGGGCCAGATACGCAATCGCGCCCCGCGCGCTCATCGAACGATAGAGCCCGCGCTCTTCCGGCAGATAGCCGACACGCTGCAAGGTCTGCCGCGAGATCGGGCCGCCCATCAGCGTGATCTTGCCCGCGGTCGGGCGCAACACGCCGACCAGCATCCGCAATGTCGACGATTTGCCCGCGCCGTTCGGCCCGAGCACGCCATAGATCGCCCCTTGCGGGACGCTGAACGAAATATCTTGGACCGCGGTACGCGCGCCGTAGCGCTTGACCAGGCCTTCTGCTTCAAGCGCGGCATTCATGCGGGCTGAGGTGTACGGGGGCTGGGCCTCCAAGATCAAGCCGGGTCGCCATTCGCGCACCATTGACGCTGCGCCGTGACGGTACAATCCTCTCGCGCGAATTCGGGAGGCGCGCTTGGCTATACTCAAGATCATCTTTGGGATTGTTTTGGGGCTAGCGATCGGCGTCGGCGTCGTCTTCGGCGGCGAATTGCTCAACCACCAGCTCTGGCCGCCGCCCGAAGAGCTGAACGTCACCAACCCGGGGGCTGTGCGCGCCTATCTTGAGACGGCGCCGCTGCCAGCTTTGCTCGGCTTGCCGCTGGCGTGGACAATCGCGGCCGGCCTTGGCGCATTCGTCGCGGCCAAAGTCGCCGGACGCGTGTGGGCCGGCTGGCTCGTCGGCGCCCTGCTCTTTGCGGCAACGGCGCTCAATCTCGCTTTCATTCCGCATCCCATGTGGATGCTCATCGCGTCGGTGGTGTGCGTTCCGCTCGCTGGCTTTTTCGGCGCGCGCTTGGGACGTCCAGCGCCCAGCTAGAAAGCGCTAGCCTCGGCGCTTCGCGCCGTTACATTCCGCTTCGCGAAATCGCGGAGCGTACATGGCCTATTGGTTGATCAAGAGCGAACCGGACACGTGGTCCTGGGATCAGCATGTGAAGAAAGGCGCCGACGCCTGGACAGGCGTGCGCAATCACCAAGCCAAGACGCACCTGAACGCCATGAAGAAAGGCGACAAGGCCTTCTTCTATCATTCCAACGAAGGCAAGGAGATCGTTGGCGTGAGTGAGGTGGTCAAAGAGGCCTACCCCGATCCGACAGATAAAGCCGGCACGTTCGTGTGCGTCGAGTTCAAGGCTATCGAGCCGGTGAAGACGCCCGTGACCTTGGCGAAGATCAAAGCGGAATTGCCGGACATGGTGCTGGCGAAAAACTCGCGCCTTTCGGTGCAGCCGGTCACGGCGGATGAGTGGAAAAAGGTGCGCAAGATGGCGGGGCTGAAGTGATGAAACTCGATCCGGCATTGTTTGCGGAAAGCTCAATCCCGCCAGAAACCCGTAGCCTCAACGAAGGCATCGTCGCCGCCATGAGCGGCATGGCCGAATGGTGGGATGTCGGCGCGCAGAAAGTGCGTGACGCCCGCGCGCGCGGCGAAGGCGCGTTTCCCGCGGCGGCGAAATCTGATCGCGCACGCTGGATCGAGATCGACGCCCCGGCCGGCAAGATCAAATTGCGTGTGGTGGCGCCTGAAACCTCGCGGGGCGTGTATCTGCATATTCACGGCGGCGGCCACGTGCTTGGTGCAGCCGATCAGCAGGACCGCCTGCTCGAACATTTCGCCGACAACGCGCAACTCACCGCCATCAGCGTCGAGTATCGCTTAGCCCCGGAAAATCCGTACCCGGCGGGGCCAGACGATTGCGAAGCGGCCGCACTCTGGGCGGTGAAGCATCTCGGCGATTTCGGCGACAAGCTGGTGATTGGAGGCGAAAGTGCGGGCGCGCATCTCTCGGCGCTCACGCTATTGCGCCTGCGCGACAAACACGGCCTGACGCCATTTCACGCGGCGAACCTCGTGTTCGGCGTCTTCGACCTTGGCCTCACGCCAAGCGCGCGGGCTTTCGGCGGCGAACGCCTCATACTGCGCACGATCGATATCGAGAAATTCGGCGAAGCGTTCCTGCCCGGCCTCGGCCCAGAAGAGCGCCGCGCGCCGCATCTCTCGCCGCTCTACGCCGATCTGCGCGGCCTTTGCCCGGCGCTCTTCACCATCGGCACGCGCGACGCGCTGCTGGACGACACGCTCTTCATGCACAATCGCTGGGTCGTCGCCGGCAACAAGGCCGAGCTGGATGTTTATCCGGGCGCCTGCCACGGCTTCATCGCCTTTCCCTGCGCGCAGACCTTCGCGTCGCTGCAAAAGCAGGCGGCGTTCATCAACGCGGCGCTTGGCTGAGTTGGCGATAGCCGAGGAAGCAGAGCACGACGAAGATCGCGTTGCCAGCGGCGTCGAGCAGGATGAGTTCGTTGAACACCGGCTCGACAAAATAGAAATAGATGTTGAAGCCGAAGAACGGCAGCACGCCGATCCCGTAAGCTAGGAACGTCGCACGCGTGAAGATCGAGAACGCGGCAAACAATCCGGCGATGCAAGCTTGCGCGCCAAAACAACCGATCAGCAACGGTGCGATAGCGTCGTCCGGTCGATAGTCCGGCCGGATGGTCAAATCGATCACGCTCTGCGGCGCGATCAAACACCAGCCGCCCAGAATGAAAAACACGGCAGCGATTGCGTATTGGATATTCCGCGCACTCATCCGCGCCTCTCCTCGTTAGACGCGCAGCGGTGTGCGTTCGTCTCACGCGAATTGAACATCACAGCGGCGTGAAGTCTTCTGCAAATCAGAAGTTGGCTGAAGCGTGAGAATTTGGCGGCGCATCCCGATTGCACCGCCAATCCCTCAACATCTCGCGCCAAGGCCCGAGAGCACGGGCGAACGTCACCCCAATGAAGCCGCTCGTGCTCTCATCCTATTCGCCGCCAAGCTCAGAAAGCAAGGCGCGCATGCCATAGACGTCGCCCAGGGCCATGCGAATGGCGCTGGAAGAGACCGTCACCGAGCGATTGAGCGCGCCGTCGTAGAAATACTCGCCGCCGAGCGAGTGCATATTGCCATCGAACACCGCGCCCACGACGCGACCTTCGCGGTCCAGCAGCGGGCTGCCCGAATTGCCGCCGGTGACGTCGGTGCTGGTCGAGACATTGTAAATCGTGTTGGCGTCGAGCCGCGACCTCGCGTCAATCCAACGCTGACTGAGCACGAACGGCGCTTGCCCGGTCGCACGCTCAAAAAGCCCGCCCGCCCGCGTGAAGGCCGGCACGGCGGCGCCGCCGGGTTCCGTCCAGCCTTCGACCCGACCGTAAGACACACGCGGACTAAACGTCGCGTCAGGATATTGCTCCAAGCCAAAAGCACGAAAGCGCGCCCGCGCAATGCGCTCGTGCGCCCGCGCGACGGGGCCCTCGACTTGGGTCACATAACGCTCGCGCACGCCACGCGCATCCCCATCCCAAGCGCGGACGAACACGATCATCGGATCATCCGACGCCGCAACAGCGGCCGCGCCCCCCTCCCACAATTGGCGCCGATACGCGGGATCGGCCAAGCGCGATTGCGACAAGCGCCGCGCCAGCGCTTCTGACGTTTCGCCGCCAAGCACGCGGCGCGCCACGGGATCATTCGCCGCGAGTTGTGTGCGCAGTTGCGAGAGCCAGAACTCCAGATGAATTTCTTCAAACTCGGGCGTCACGGGGCGATTGCTGTTGATGCTCTGTGTCACGTTGGCGATGCGCGCGTCGGTGAAGCGCAGCATGCGCTCCGCATCCGGCTTCTCGCGCTCTGCCGCGCCACGCACAATGTCGCGCGCCCAGCCGAACAGAAGCGAGCGTTCGCCGGCGCGGGCTTCGAGATATTGGTATTGATAGAACATCGCGCGATAGGTTGCTTGAGCGCGTGCGATCTCGCCCCAGGCGTCGCCCACTTCGCGCTGCGCGGCGCGGTTGCGGCGCACACGCTGTTGCAAATCTTGCTCGGCCGCACTGATGCGCGCGAAGCTTGCGGCATCCGCCAGCGCCTGACGGCGACCAGCGAGCACGGTGTGCGCGTTGGCGACCGATTGCAGCGTGCTCGCAGCGATGCGCGATTGATCAGGCCCTTCAGCCGCGTAGGCCGCGACGCGCGTGCGAATTTCCGCGAGCGACGCAATCTGCCACGGCAAATTGAAATCGCGCTCAAACGCCAACTCAGCACTGGTGCGCCGCCGCGAGGTGCCGCCCGGATTGCCGGCGATCAGCACGACTTCGCCGTCCTCCAGCGGCCCGAAATCCATCGTCAGATGGTTCGGCGTCGCGGCGGGGCGATTGTTTTCGTAGAGACGCAAGAATGAGAAATCGAGCGCGTAGCGTGGGAAGTTGAAATTGTCCGTATCGCCGCCAAACGCCGCCATGCCGTGCTCGGGTGCGAACACCAGGCGCACGTCATCGTAGCGCTTAAAGCGATGTAGCGCGTAGCGTCCGCCCTGATAGAGCGCGACGACTTCGCAGCGTTGCGCCCCTTGCGTGCACTCCGCTTGAATGCGCGCGATCTCTGCGTCACGCGCCTGCGCGAAGCCTTCAGCCGCGGCCCCCGCAGTCGCTGCGCTGATCCGCTCGGTAACATCGCTAATGCCCTGCAGCACCTGCACGCTCATGTTCGGGCATTGGCGCTCTTCCTCGCGACTGCGCGCGCCGAAGCCGTACGTGATGAAATTGCTGTCGGCTGTGGAGAGCGCGGTGACGCACGAAATCACGCAATGGTGGTTCGTGAGCATCAAACCGTTCGCGCTCACGTTCGAGGCGGAGCAGCCGGGCAAACGCGCCGTGCCCGCCATCGCGCGATCAAGCCACGCTTGGTCCGGCGCCCAGCCGAACTCGCTTTGCATGCGCGCGCTGGGAAAATTGTCGAATGTCCACATGCCCTCTTCGGCTTGCGTGCTGGGTGCGGCAGCCAAACCGAGGATTCCAAAAACGGCCGTGGCCGCGCGCAAATTCTGGCGCATCTCGCCCCCAACGATTCGTGTTGGCGAGAACAGAACGCAAAGCCGCGTGCTCGATCAAGCGCGCGGCGGCGTTTGGAACTTAGTTCTCAGCTACAGGCGTCAGCGCGAGTTCCGTCAGCAATTGCTGCTTCACCTCGGCGGACAATTCTTCCTGCTCCGCAATGAAATCGCGGACAGCATCAGCATCCGCGCCAGTAATGCGGACATAGGCGCGATCATCGGCTTCGCCCGGCCCGCCTTCATCAGCGTTCACCGTGACGTGCTGACCATCGCCGCCGCCGACGGAAATCCGCACTTGGCCGCTGTCGCCTTCTGCGCCCTCGTCCTCGCCGGCGACGGTCATCTCAAAGCCCGGCAAGCGGATCGCGACGCGTTGCGGCAATTCTTCGTTCTGCGGCGGCGCCTCGGCGGCGAGCGCTTGCGCGCGTGTGCCGTCCAAGAGCGCGGACGCGCCCTCCGCCGCGCGCGCGCCGACCGTGCGGCCGTCTGGCGTGGTGATGAGATAGGTCTGCACCATCTCATCTGCGCGGATCTCGATCGTGTACGTGTCGGAGGACGCCGTTTCCGAACCCGAAGAGACGTCCGTGGAAACGTCACAGGCCGCCAAGCCCAACGCCAGAACCGCAACCAACCAACGCATTCGCAATCTCCCGTCGCCACCCGCGGCCAAGCATACGCTGGCGCGCCCTTACTGGAAGAGATGCATCCCTCCGGTCAAATAGATGCGGCTACCGGCAATTGATCCGGTCGCGGCCGTAATTCTCTTGCTCGCACTCCTGCTCGCGGCGCTCGTCGTAAGCGCCCTGCAAGGTCGACATGCAGCCCGCCAGCACCACCAGGGACGCCAGCGCCAGGATCAGTTTTCGCAATTTCGCCTCCCGGTCATTTTACGCACTGTTGCAACCGCGCACCGTCTCCACAAGAACGAACACGCGCGTTGGAATGCATCTCGCGCCACCATTGCATCGGCGTACAGTTCGCACCGCGAGAGACCCGCGCGCGCTGGCGCGCTTAAGGGGATGGACCAATGAAAAAGCTTCTTGGAATCGCGAGCTTGGCGGCCTTGATGGCGGGCGCGGCGTTCGCACCTGCACAAGCACAAATGTACGTCGAAGGCAGCGCGGGCCTTACAACGCAGGACTCGCTGAGCTGGAACGGCGGTGACTACGACGTGGACGACGGCTGGAACGCCGCCGTGTCGGTCGGCACGTCGATGTGGACCAATTGGGACGTGGAGGGCGAGTTTTCCTACGACGAAATGGAATATTCCTGCTGCAATCCGAACAACACGCACGAGTATCGCTTGATGGCGAACGCGACGCGCAATTTCTCGCTTGGCGGCTTCACCCCTTACGTGGGCGGCGGGTTGGGCCTCGCGTGGGTTACCTATGAAAATTCGTCGGATGAATCAGAGGGTGACGCACAAGCCGCCTATCAATTGATCGGCGGCGTGCGCGTGCCCCTGGGCGACCGCTTCTCGATCTTTGGCGAATATCGCTACCAAGACCTATTCGAAGACGCCTCGGGCGACGGCGACGAATGGGAGCACAACGGGCACAATTGGGCCTTGGGCGCACGCATGAATCTGAACTGACCTGTAGGGTCGGCGCAAACACAAAGCCCCGCGATGAAAGTCGCGGGGCTTTTTCTGTCAGCGCGTCCGTTCGAACCGGATCACTTTCTGGTCGCGATCAACGTAGGCCACGCGATAGCCGGCGCGCATCCAGGAGCGCGCGTGGGTGTGGTGGTCCTGATTGTCATTGGCCCAGAACGACCGGTGCTTCACCGCGCTCTGCGGCAACGGTGCGCCGATGATGTTCTCGATATCTTCGAAGGTAAGCATCTCAGGGCGACCATTGCGCCGACTGAGATGAGATTGCAGCGCCGCGTACTTGCGCATGTCCTTCCTCTCCCGCAGCGCATCGCGCGTATCGGTGACGCAACGATGCCAACGGGAGCAAACGATGAACTGATTTGCCACTTATGCACAGGGGGTGCGCAACGAGTCTTGCAGTCGGCGGCGCTCATCCTTCGGGATGATTGCGAAGTCGCAAGGACCAGCCCAGATAAAGAACCAGAGGAGTTCGCCCATGAAAGACGTCGCCATCGTCAGCTATTGCCGCACCGGGATCGCGAAAGCGCAACGCGGCGCGCTGAACCAGACGCACGGCATCCCACTGGCGGCACATGTCATGAAAGAAGCCGTCGCACGGGCGAAGATCGAAGCGGGCGAGATCGAAGATGTCGTGCTGGGCTGCGGCCTGCCGGAAGGCGCCACTGGCCACAATGTCGCGCGCAATGCCGCACTTCATGCAGGCTTTGGCGTCGGCGTGCCGGGCATCACGGTGAACCGCTATTGCGGCTCTGGCCTGAGTGCGGCGTCTTTCGTGGCCAACGCAATCGCGCGTGGTGAGATTGCCTGCGGGCTTGCCGGCGGCGTGGAGAGCATTTCGCTGGTGCAGTTCAATTTGAACTTCAACGGCTTCTTCTACGAGCCGCTCCAACAAGTCATGCCCGCTGTGTGGTGGACCATGAACCAGACGGCGGATTTCGTCGCCGAGAAATACAAGATCAGTCGCAACGATCTCGATGAATACGTGGTGATGAGTCAGGGGCGCGTCGCCGCCGCGAACGCCAAGGGCGTGTACGCGCAAGAGATAGTGCCGATCACCACGAAGACGAAAGTGACGGATAGGGCGAGCGGCGAGAGCAAGATCGTGGACGTGACACTCGATCACGACGAAGGCCCCCGCCCTGACACCACGCTTGAGAAACTCGCGTCGCTCAAGCCGGTGTATGATGGCGGCACGACAACGGCGGGCAATGCCTCGCAACTCTCAGATGGCGCGGCGGCGGTCGTGATGATGGACGCAGACCTCGCCGCGCAACGCGGCTTGCCGATCTTGGGCTATTGGCGCGGCTACGCGCTGGGCTCAGTGCATCCCGAAGAAATGAGCATCGCCATCACGCCCGCGATTCAGAGGCTCATGAAGCAGAACGCCGTGAACGCCGCTGACGTCGATCTCTGGGAATTACACGAAGCGTACGCGGTCACAACGCTCTACAATCAGCGCCAACTCAACACGCCGTGGGAGCGCACCAATGTGAATGGCGGCGCGATCGCGCTCGGCCACCCGTACGGCATGAGCGGCATTCGCTATCTGGGCTCCACGCTGATGGAGCTCGGCCGTCGCAACGCCAAACGCGCCATCATCGGCGTCTGCACCGCAGGCGGCATGGCGACGGCGGCGCTGCTGGAACGGTAGTCCACACGCACCGTTCCATCGCTTACCCCTTGACCCGCGCTGCGGCGGCCGTTTGATCACGCACACGTTTTCGGGGGATCATCCATGACGTTCAATCGCCGCGCTTTATTGCAAGGCGGCGCCGCCACGCTCGCGCTCGCCGCCCTGCCCGCCGAAGCGCAAACGGGCGACGCCGCCGCCGATCGCCTGCTTGGCCGCATCACCGAGCAATTGCTGAGCGATTATCCCACCAGCGCCACGGGCGCGGGCGTCGACAAGGATGGCCGCGCGCGGTTGCGGTCGCGCCTCGACAATCGCTCCGCCGCCGGCCAGCGCATGATCAAGGGTCATGTGCGCGCAACACTCGGCCAATTGCGGCGCATCGATATGGATGCGCTCAGCGCAGAGAAGAAACTCGACATTGATGTCGTGCGCACCGCGTTTGAACTGGCGTCCGAGGGCTTCGAATTTCCGTATGGCGATGTGGCTGTGCTGAACAGCAATTGGTCCTATCGCAATACGCCTTACGCGGTGGCGCAGAACGTCGGCGCGTTCGTCGAAATCCCCTCGTTCCTCGACTCCAGCCATTCGATCAACACGGCGGACGACGCGGACGCGTATCTCGAACGCATGGAAGCCTATGCGCGTCAGCTCGACGGCGAGACCGCACGCGTGCGCGCCGATGGCGGCCGTGGCGTCGTGCTGCCGAACTTCCTGCTCGACAAGACGCTACAGCAATTGCGCACCAGCCGTGCTGCGCCCATTACGCAGTGGGGCGTGGTGACGTCGCTCGCCACACGCGCGGCCAGCGCCAATCTCTCCAGCGCCTACGCGACGGACGCGGCGCGCATCGCGCAAAGCCGCATCGCGCCGGCGCTGGATCGCCAGATCGCGGCGCTGGAAGCGTTGCAGCCGCAAGCCAACGGCAATGCCGGCGTTTGGGATTTGCCGCAGGGCGAGGAATATTATGCGTGGGCGCTGCGCGCGGGCACGACGACGGCGATGACGCCAGAAGAGGTCCACGAAATGGGCCTTGACGAATTGCGTTCGCTGCATGCGCAGATGGACCCGATCCTGCGCTCAATCGGCTATACTGAAGGCAGCGTCGGCGCGCGCATGACCGCCCTCGGCGCCGATCCGCGCTACCAATTCGCTGAAGGCGATCCCGGCCGCGCCGAGATCATGGCCTTCATCGAAGAACGCATCGCCGACATTCGCACGCGCCTGCCGCGCGCGTTCAACACGCTGGTGCGCGGCTATCTTGAAGTCGTGCGCATTTCGCCGGACGTGGAAGCTGGCGCGCCGGGCGCCTATGGCGGCGCCGGCACGATCGACGGCAGCGAGCCCGGCCATTTCTGGATCAATCTGCGCTCGACATCGCTGCACACGAAATTCGATCTGGCCGACCTCACCTATCACGAGGCGATCCCCGGCCACGTCTGGCAAGGCGAATACACGTTCCGCCAGCCGCTCATTCGCTCGCTGCTCGGCTTCAACGCCTACAGCGAAGGCTGGGCGCTTTACGCGCAACAGATCGCGGACGAATTGGGTGTGTACGAGGATTTCCCCGTCGGGCGCCTCGGCTATCTACAATCGCTCGCGTTCCGCGCGTGCCGCTTGGTGGTCGATACTGGTTTGCACGCGGGCTCGAAGCGTTGGACGCGTGAGCAAGGCGTCGAATTTTTCGCGCGCGAGAACGGCTCCAATCCGGAAGACGTGCGCGGCGAAGTCGATCGCTATTGCACATGGCCCGGCCAAGCCTGCGGCTACAAAGTCGGCCATTCCACGATCAACCGCCTCCGCACCGGCGCGCAAAGCGCGTTGGGCGAACACTACGATTTCAAAGCGTTCAACGACGCCGTCGTCACCGGCGGCAACGTGCCGATGACGGTGCTGGGGCGCGTGATCGCTGCGTATGTGGCGGGGGCGCGCTAAGGCAGCGCGATCTTCGGCGCCATGCCATAACGGACTGCCGCCGCGCGGAGGTTCTTGTCGCGCGACCAAAGTGCTGCGCCAGGTGTGAGCGCGGCACAGGCAAGCAATCCTGCGTCCACATAGCCAAGGCCGGTGTTGGCAAGCTTGTGACGTTCGATTAAGACCATGACCTCAGCGTGCGTTGCGCTCACGCCGGTCGGCAGATTGTTGAGATAGCGCAGCACTTCGGCGCGCTTTGCGACGCTGCCAAGTGCGATCTCACCAATCACGGAAGGATGTGTCAGCACTTCGTTGCGATTAAGCAGCCCTGCCAGTTGCGGGTCGGCGGCGCGCAGATGGTCGATCCAGACCGAAGTATCGACCAGGATCATACGTGCTTAACCTGGCCGGCGACGCGGCGGCGCTTTGGCCTTGGGATCGCTGCCACCCAGGCGCGCAAGCCGGCGCGCGCTCTCCCGCTCGATCAGCGCTTTCAGCGCCACGCCGCTGGCGGCGGCAATTCGAGCTATTTGGGTTGGGGCGAAGGCATCGACATTCGCGAAGTTGGCAAGTCGGCCGATCGGCCGTTGCGCTAGACAGCGTTAAAAACGAGGCGGATATGGCCGATACACCAGACAGCTCAGCAAGGCTTTGGGGCGTAATCGTATCCTACGGACTCGAACAAGAGTTCGAGCGCGACCTGCTTGGGCGCATAAAGTACAAACGCACGAACGCCCACATCAGCGCCAAGGCAAGCCCGGAGTTGTTGCAATTGCTCGCCAACGCAAACTCAACGCTTTAGCGCTGCCACATCGGGCGCTGCCGGCGCTGTGAACGCCGCGCGCGACACGCTGCGCCAGCGCCTGCTCAGCAAGTCCGCCGACGACTAACGCCCAAACTTCTGAAACTTCACCCGGCTCGGAATAATTTCCGTCACACCGAGTCTCCGCATCTTGTCCGCTTCGTAGCTGTCGAAATCGCCTTCGAACCACTCAACGTGGCTATCGCCTTCGAAGGCTAGAATGTGCGTGGCCAAGCGGTTCAAGAACCAGCGATCGTGGCTGATGACGACGGCGCAGCCGGCGAAATCTTCGAGCGCGGCTTCGAGCGATTGCAGCGTTTCGACGTCGAGGTCGTTGGTCGGTTCGTCGAGCAGCAGCACGTTGGCGCCGGTGAGCAATGTCTTGGCGAGGTGGACGCGATTGCGTTCACCGCCCGAGAGCAGCCCGACCTTCTTCTGCTGATCCGAACCTTTGAAATTGAAGCTCGACACGTAAGCGCGCGACGGCACATCGCGGCCATTGATGGTGAGAATATCGAGGCCGCCTGAGATTTCCTCCCAGATCGTCTTCTTGTCATCGAGCGCATCGCGCGATTGATCGACGAAGCCGAGCTTCACGCTTTCGCCAATCGTGATCGTGCCCTCGTCCGGTTTTTCCTGGCCGGTGATCATGCGGAAGAGCGTCGATTTGCCGGCGCCGTTGGGGCCGATGATGCCGACGATGCCGCCCGGCGGAAGTTTGAAGGTGAGCCCGTCGATCAAGAGCTTATCGCCAAAGCCCTTCTTCAGCCCGTCGAACTGAATGACGTTCTGGCCCAGGCGCGGACCTGGCGGAATTTGGATGGTCGCGAAGGTTTGCTTTTCGCGCTCGGCCTCGGCCGCCATTTCCTCGTAGCGCGTGAGGCGCGCTTTCGACTTGGCTTGGCGGGCCTTCGGCGATTGGCGCACCCATTCCAATTCGCGCGCCAACGCCTTCTTGCGTTCCGCGCTTTCGCTTTGCTCTTGCTCGGCGCGCTTGGCCTTGGCTTCGAGCCAGGCCGAATAATTGCCCTCGTACGGATTGCCCTTGCCGCGATCGAGTTCGAGCGTCCACTTCGTCACTTGATCGAGGAAGTAGCGATCGTGCGTGACAAGGATCACGCAGCCCGGAAACGCTTCCAAGTGATGCTGCAGCCACGCGACGCTTTCGGCGTCCAAATGGTTGGTCGGTTCGTCGAGCAGCAGCATGTCAGGCTTTGCCAACAACAAGCGGCAGAGCGCAACACGGCGGCGTTCACCGCCTGAGAGCTTTTCCACGCCGCTATCGTCCGGCGGACAGCGCAGCGCATCCATCGCCATGTCGATTTTGGAATCAATGTCCCACGCGTCCGACGCATCGATCTGCTCTTGGAGCTTGGTCATCTCTTCCATGAGTTCGTCGGTGTAATTCTCGCCGACTTCCATGCTCACTTCGTTGAAGCGGGTGACGAGCTTTTTTTCTTCGCACCAGCTCTCGACATTCTCACGCACGTTGAGCTTCGGATCGAGCTGCGGCTCCTGCTCGAGATAGCCCATCTTGGTGCCGGCCAAGGGCTTGGCTTCGCCAGTGAAATCCTTGTCCATGCCGGCCATGATTTTCAGCAGCGTGGACTTACCCGAGCCGTTGACGCCGACGACGCCGATCTTCGCGTCCGGGAAGAACGACAGCCAGATGTTCTCGAACACCTTCTTGCCGCCCGGATAGGCCTTGGTCAGGCCCTGCATCGAGAAAATGTACTGCGCCGGCTGCTGCGCCATGGATTCGCGTTCCTGTGGGAAATGGGAGCGCGGGATATAGCGACGCCCGCGCCAGCCGTCGAGACGACTGGCGCGGGCTTTTACCGCCAAGGCGCCGCCTATGGCGCCGCTGGCGCCAGATTTTGCGCCAAGAAGGTCTCGATCTCGCGCAGCATTTGGATGCGTGTTGGCGCGTCAGACAGCCAGTGGTCGTCGCCGCGTAATTCCACGAACCGCACGTTCTTGCCCGCCGCACGCAACGCCCGATCCATGCGTCTCGAATGATCGATCGGAACAACCGTATCATCGGTGCCGTGGATCAACAGGATCGGCGCTTGCACTTGATCCACCAAATTGATGGGCGACACCGCGCGGATGCTCTCGCGGTCCTCCACGCGATCGCCGATAGAATCGGTCCACCAATCAATGACAGACGCGCCCGAGCGGAACCGCCGTGTGATATCGTCCAGCATTTGGTTGAGGTCGGAGACACCGGCCACGGAGACGGCGCAACGATAGCGCGTGGGCGTCAAGGTTGCACCAGCCAGCGCTGCGTAGCCGCCATAGGAGCCGCCGACAATGCACATGCGGTTGGCGTCGCCAATGCCCGCGCGCACCAAGGCGGCAGCCCCATCCTCAACGTCGGTCTGCATCAACCGCCCCCATTGGCGACGACCAGCGTCTTCGTAGGCCTGACCGTAACCGCTTGAGCCGCGAAAATTCGGTTGCAACACCGCGTATCCGCGCGAAGCGAGGAATGTCGCCCACCAATCGAAATCCATGGTGTCCCGTGCGTGCGGGCCACCGTGCACGAGCACGACAACAGGCAGATTTTGAGGATCGACGTTCGCGGGCAGGGTCAGATAGGCCGGAATCGAGTGCCCGTCGCGCGCGCGATAGGTGATCGATTGCCGTTGACCGCTGTTGACGCGCGCGAGTTCAGGATAGCGCGCCGCCAGCATGCGCACTTGGCCGCCGACGTCATAAATGTAGTAGGCGCCGCCATCGAGCCCGCGCTCGGCATAGATCAAGAAGCGTCGCCGATCCTGCGACCATGAGACGATGCCCGCGACACTGTCCGGAATCAGAGTGGGCAAGCTCTCGTGCACTTGTTGCAGGGCGGGCTCGAAATAGTGCTGCTGCGATTCAGTTTGAGTCCAGGTGGCGCCGACAACTTGGCGCGACCACGGATCGAGGATGGCGCCATCGACTTCAGCATTCGGCCGCTCAAACAAGACGCGCGCTTCGCCATCCGCACGATCAATGGCGTATAGCGTGTAAAAACCGGCTTCATTGGTGTCCAATGCGACAAGCCGGCCGTCAGGCAGCTCCCCCGGCAAGCTCACGGGCTGACCATATTCAGACACGCCCTCAAACAGCAGTCTGGGCTGCTCGTTCTCGTACGTGAAAACGCGCCAACGATTGCTGACGCGATTGCTGTCGAAACGTGCGATCGCGTCGCCGCGATGATCGACAAGATAATCAACCGTATCCGCGTTAAATCCATTCGGCGCGTCTTGCGCGACGCGGCCCGAGTCCAGCGCAACGCGGAAGAGCACGATGTGCGCACTCTCATTCGCGGCGCGTCCGATCATGCGCCCGTAACCAGGATCGGAGGAGATCGGCGCGATCAATTGCGAGCCGTAATCCGCCCACGCGTTCTCCGGGTTGGTGCTGAGAATGACGGCGCGCCCAGTGTTCAAATTGATCACGCCGTTGCGCATATATTCCACACGGCCGGGCGAGCCGCCGCGCCAACGAAAGCCATCGGGCAACACAGAATTTGCGTGGAAGGCCTGCGACACCACGTAGGTGACACGCTCATTGTCGGCCCAGCCGATGCCGCGCAGCTTCATGTCGCCGCCAACGCCGTAAGTCTGGCGCTGCGCGGCGTTCTCCAAATCGACGATGATGACGGAGCCTTCGCCCGCGACGTTGCTTGAGGCAATCGCCACGCGCCGGCCGTCTGGCGAAAGCGCCACGTCCGCCACTGCCGGGAGGCGTCCAAAGGCCTCCACAGGAATAGTCTGCGCCGCCGCAGGCAACGCCAGCAGCCAGAACGCGATCGCCGCAAGAATTCTCATGGATCCCCTCCAGCCGCTCATTGGAGTGCAACCTTACGCTGAAATCAAGCACGAGCGGCATAGTTTTGAGGGAACTAGGGATTTTGATCCGGATAGTTTTGAGGGAACTAGGGATTTTGATCCGGGTTGTCGGACAAGGAGGACATCACCAAAATGCCGACACCCCAAAGCGCAAAGGCTAACGCCGCAAAGACCGAAGCGGCGCCGGACGCAATCACATTGCTCAAGAACGATCACCGCGAGGTCGAAGGCTGGTTCGAGGAATTCGAGGAAACCAATAGCGGCGCCAAGAAGGGCAAGCTGGCGCGCCAGATTTGTACGGCGCTCAAAGTGCATACGCAGATCGAGGAAGAGATTTTCTACCCGGCCTGCCGTGCGGCCGGCATCGAAGACGACATGATGGACGAAGCCGACATCGAGCACGATGGCGCAAAGAAACTGATCGAAGAAATCGAAGCCGGCAAACCCGGCGACGATCATTGGGACGCGCGCGTGAAGGTGCTGTCAGAAATGATCAAGCACCATGTCAAGGAAGAAGAGCAACGCGACGGCATGTTCGCCAAAGCGAAGAAAGCCGATCTCGACCTCGATGAGCTCGGCGCGCAATTGCAGGCGCGCAAGGATGAATTGATGGCGCGGATCTGAGCGCAAAAAAAGGGCCGGTGAAGAACACCGGCCCCTTCATCTCACGCCGATCGCGTTACGCGGGCGCCCAGGCGCCGCTCGGCGAGCGGCAGAAGGTTTCTGGAGGCAATTGTTGATTGCCGTATTGCGGGTCGTTGACCGTTGCGCTGACACGACGGCACTCGCCGCCATAACCAGGCGCAGCTTGCGGCGCGCTCACGGTGAGCGAGCGCGGCGAACCTTGGTCCGACTGCCAAGAATCGTTCACGCCCTGGCCGCTATTGAGCGATTGATAATAGGCGTTCTCGACGCGCTGCTGCTCACGCGCGCTGAGATACCTGCACACGCCATAGGTGCCGGCGCCGACGACGGCCGCGCCGAGTGCTGCATTCTCGGCGCGGTTTTCGCGCGGACCTTGCGTTGCGCCGACGACAGCGCCGATGCCGGCGCCGATCAGAGCATTGCGCGTGCATTGTGAAAGTTGCGTGCGGCCGCCGCTATTGCCGTAGCCGCCGCCATAACCACCTGTGGTTTCACACGACGCCAGCATCATCGCGCCCGCAAACACCGCGGCCATTATCTTCGTACGCATACATAAATCTCCGTTCATGTCGCGGCCGCCCCTCCAGGCCGCGCAACACAATTGGCTCGTCCGCCAGCTTAGCAGCTTAAATGTGGCCGCACACCCTATTGTGCGACGGCGCGACAAACCGTTTCGGCCGCGCCCGGGCGGCTCCAATAGGTCTCGTTCATGCGGCCGCGCAATTCAATGCCGTTGTCAGAATAGCGATAGCCCGCGCCAATGATCCGAGCCGGAAGCTCGACTGTCGTGTAGCCCTCTTGTGAAACCCGCGCGACATCGGGCGAGCGGGTGAACATCACGTTCAATTCCGATCCGTCCTCGCAACGGAATTGTCGCGTGACCGGGCCCGTATCCGGCGCCGGGCACGGGGTCTGGCACGCCGCTAAGGCGAAAGCGGCAATAAGTAAGGCGGCGCGCATGCGAGAAACTCCCATCGTCAGCACCTTCTACGTCATTTGGCGCCCACGCAAAAGCGTAGAAGGCGCTTTGGCTTGCTCGGCTGAGCACACGCACACTAAGTTCGCCACTCGCGCAGGGGGAATGCATGTCCAACGGCTTCTTGATTGTGGCGGAGGCTGACCGCAACGCCGCCTACGATCTTGGCGACGGCTTCGGCCTCGATGTGATCGGCGCTGCGACCTTGGGCGATCACGAGGCCACGGCCGCGGCGCTCACCGGTGCGGCGAATGTCGGCATCATTCTCTCTAATGCAGCGGCGCAACAAGCGGACTTCGTCGCGCTCCTGCACACGCTCGCTACCCGCCTCGGCGGCGCGCAGCTGATCGTCGTTGAACCAGAAGCGCGCGCCGCGTTTGGCTTCTTGCCCGAAGCCTGGCCGATCATGGCGTTCCAACTCGCGCACGAACGCGCGACAGCGCTCGTCAGTCGCCGCCAAGCGACAACCGAAGAAACACCGCACGCAGCGCCACTTCCGCCGCAAGCGCCAGAGCCCCCGCCAGTAGAATCGGCGCCGATCGAAAGCACAGTGGAAGAAACGCCGCCCGCGCCGCCGAGGGAACCGGCGCACGAGCCGGAGTTCGAAGCTGCGCCAACGCCTCCGTCCGAGCCGGAAGCACAGCACGAACCCCTGCCAGTCGAAGAGCCGGCGGCAGAGCAACTCACGCAGCAACATCAACAAGAGCAGCAAATCGAGGCGGAGGCGCCTGACTCAGACGCGCTCCCACCACCTCCAGAAGATTCCGCTGAAGACTTGGAAGCAAGCGCGCCCGAAGCGCGCAATGCACCTCCGGTGTCGGAAGAAAAATTAGACGAGGGCCTGAGCGCGCCGGAAGCGCCAACGCTAGAAGATGAGGCGTTTGGCGCGCCACCTGCGGCCAACGAAGACCTCATGGTCGGCGGCGCGCCTGCGCCGGCCGCTGACGAAGCGCCGCCAGCGCCCGAACCCGCGACCGAAGCGCCCGTCGCTGCAGCGCCGCCGCATTATTCGGCGCCGCCAGAACCCGTCGAAGCCCCGCCGCCGCAGGCTCCCGCGCCATCAGTCGGCGCCCCCGCGCCCGCCGCAAAGCGCAGCGCACCACCATCGCGCGAACGCGCAATCGACTACCAAAGGCCCGCCCAAACCGCCCCCGCCGACGCCACGGCGTTTGCACCCAAGAAAGTGCGTCGCGGTACGCCGGAGCTCGTGCGCATCGCGATCCACCAACCGAAAGATTTGAAAGCCGTCATCAAAGCCGCGCGCCAAATCGATCCGCGCACCGAGCCCGCACCGCAAGGCATGAGCATCGGCGATGTCGCGCTTGGCGCAAAAGTTGGCGTCTCGCTCGAAGTGCGCGGCGCTGCGTGCGACGGCGCCGTGCAGCGTCGCACCTGGCGCGGCGATCCGATCGATTTCAATTTCTCGATCGAAGCTGATGCGGACGTGAAGCAGATCGTCGTACTCGCGCGCGTGTTCGTGGATGACGCACAAATCGGCGTGCTCGCCTTCACACGGCCGGTCATCGGCGCCGATAAGAAGCCGCAAGGTATCGGCGACAAAGTGCGCCTGAAACGCCACAAGCGCGTCTTCCTCTCCTATTCGAGCAAGGACCGCGAAACCGTCTCCGCCATCGCAACGGCTTATGCTTCCGCGGGCGTTGAACATTTTTGGGATCGCACGTCGCTCAAATCCGGCGAGGAATGGAGCCCGCGCCTGCGCAAGGAAATCGAGCGCGCCGATCTCTTCCATCTCTGCTGGTCGAAATCCGCCGCCGCCTCGGAATGGGTCGAGAAAGAAGCCAGCCACGCGCTCTCACGCCGCCGCCGCACCAAGAAGCCGGACATCACCGTGCAGATGCTCGACGGTCCGCCCTGGGCCAAGCACCCGGACAGCCTCGACAGCATCAATTTCGACGATTTCGTCCGCGCCGCCATCGTCGGCTACGCACGCGGCGACGGCGAGACTTGACGGACGCCCCGCCGGCCCGCACATGCGGCCGGCATTGGGGCCTGTAGCTCAATGGTTAGAGCCGGCCGCTCATAACGGTCTGGTTGCAGGTTCGAGTCCTGCCGGGCCCACTCACCTTGTCTAAGCGCTTGATTTTTCTGGACCGCAATTGTCGGTTTGACAGGTTTGACGCTTTTGCCGTTTTAGCGGCTCGTTCTTGAAGCTTCACCATAGCCTGGCGCGCCAAGCGCTGCTGGGCGGCGGACGTCGTGCAGCGTTCAACGTCGCGTATTGTGGCGTGACCGGTGATGGTTTGGATTTGCTTTGTCGTGCAGCCTGCCTCCGCGAGCCAGACCGCCGTCGTTTTTCTCAAACCGTCCTGCCGCATCGTAGGCATCACGAAACCAATTGCCGAAGGTCTCGGACCTAAAATGCGGTTCCCGCGATGTCGTCAAGAAGTCGCGCCCTGCTCCTTGGGCAAAGATAGCTGATCCAAGGCTCGTCATGGAAGACCCCAAAAAATTCTCTCCCGCCCTCTTGCGCTAAACAGAGGCGCTCCCAAATCCGGCCTCGTCATTTGGCAGTCGCGGCGACGCATGCGAAATGCCGCGGCTGCCTGTTCGATGAAACGATCGGAGAGGCAGGCAGATGTTGCTTCCATTCAAGAAGCCCTTGGGCCGGGCCCTCTTCCCGTTTGCAACGCAGAAGAGGAGATCGACGCTCATGCAGTTCAAACCCCTTGGCGATCGCGTGCTCGTGCGCCGCGTTGAGGAGGATGCGAAGACACGCGGCGGCATCATTATTCCCGACACCGCGAAGGAAAAGCCTCAACAGGGCGAGATCATTGCCGTTGGCCCCGGCGCCCGCGGCGACGACGGAAAAGTCGTCGCCCTTGAGGTAAAACCCGGCGACCGGATCTTGTTCGGCAAATGGTCGGGCACCGAGGTGCGGATCGATGGCGAAGACCTTCTGATCATGAAGGAAAGCGACATCCTCGGCGTGATCGAAGGCGCGACCAAGGCAAATCTCCGGGCCGCGTAATCCAAAGTTTCAACATTCAGAGGACGAACATGGCAGCGAAGCTTGTACACTTCGGCGCCGATGCGCGTGCGCGCATGTTGGAAGGCGTCGACATTCTGGCGGATGCAGTGAAGGTGACGCTCGGCCCCAAGGGTCGAAACGTCATTATTGAAAAGTCTTTCGGCGCGCCGCGCACCACGAAAGACGGCGTCACTGTCGCCAAGGAAATCGAACTCGCAGACAAGTTCCAGAATCTCGGCGCTCAGCTTGTCCGAGAGGTTGCCTCAAAGACCGCCGATGGCGCAGGCGACGGCACCACGACCGCGACCGTACTTGCGCAGGCGATCGTGCGCGAAGGCATGAAGGCGGTGTCGTCGGGTCGCAACCCAATGGACTTGAAGCGCGGCATCGATAAAGCCGCGGCGGCGGTGGTGGCCGATATCGAAAAGCAAGCCAAAAAGATCTCGACCAATGCCGAGATCGCACAGATCGGCACGATCTCCGCCAATGGCGACCGCGACATCGGCGATATGCTGGCGCGCGCGATGGAGAAGGTTGGCAAGGAAGGCGTGATCACCGTCGAGGAAGCCAAATCGCTGGAAAGTGAATTGGAGGTCGTCGAGGGCATGCAGTTCGATCGGGGCTACGTGTCGCCCTATTTCATCACGAACGCCGACAAGATGGAAACGGTGTTGGATGAGCCTTACGTGCTGTTGCACGAAAAGAAGCTCACCTCGCTTGCGCCGTTGATCCCGTTGCTGGAGCAAGTGCTGCAAACGGGCAAGCCATTGCTCATCATTGCGGAAGACGTCGAAGGCGAAGCGCTCGCGACGCTCGTCGTCAACAAGCTGCGCGGCGGCCTGAAGGTTGCCGCCGTGAAGGCGCCGGGCTTCGGCGATCGCCGCAAGGCCATGCTGGAAGACATCGCCATCCTCACGGGCGGCCAAGTCATCAGCGAAGACCTCGGCATCAAGCTGGAAAACGTGATGATCGAGCAACTCGGCCGCGCCAAGAAGGTGCGGATCGAGAAGGACAACACCACGATCGTCGATGGCTTCGGCAAGAAGGACGCGATCACCGCGCGCGTCGCGCAGATCAAATCGCAGATTGAGGACACAACCTCCGACTATGATCGCGAGAAGCTGCAAGAGCGCCTGGCCAAACTCGCCGGCGGCGTCGCTGTCGTCAAAGTTGGCGGCGCCACTGAGGTTGAGGTGAAGGAACGCAAGGACCGCGTCGATGATGCGCTCCATGCGACCCGAGCCGCGGTTGAAGAAGGCATTGTCGCCGGCGGCGGCACTGCCCTGCTCCGCGCCGCTTCTCGCCTCAACGTGAGCGTGGACAACGAGGATCAAGCGATCGGCGTGCAGATCGTCAAACGCGCGCTCGAAGCGCCCGTTCGCCAGATCGCGGAAAATGCCGGCGTGGAAAGCTCAATCGTGATCAGCAAATTGCTGGCCGAGAAAGAGCCGCACATCGGATTCAACGCGCAGACTGAAACGTACGGCGACCTCTTCAAGGAGGGCGTCATCGATCCAGCGAAGGTCGTGCGCTCTGCATTGCAGAACGCGGCGTCGGTCGCCGGCTTGATCATCACCACCGAGGCGTCCATTGCGGAAGCGCCCAAGAAGGACCGGAGCGCGCCCACGCCCTCTGGCGCCGATCTGGACTTCTGACGCCTCGCGCCGACCGCCATGTGCGCTGGGGGACGCACATGGCGGCTTCGGCTTCAGTAATCCGAGAAGGAGAAAGAGAGACATACGCAGGACGAGGTCGTTTCACCATGGCAAGAGAACCGATCTTTCTGACTCCCCGCATGTTGCCGCGCCGCTGGGGTCGCGATGAACTTGGCGATTGGTGCGCAGGCCTGCCGCGCCCTTCGGCGCGCATTGGCGAAATCAGGAGCTGTCAAGCCGCGAACCCTACCTCCACCGGCTCGTCGCTTGGCGCGCTGATCCAAAACGCTCCGGAAGAGATGCTTGGCGATCTCGGGCGCGCGCCGCCGTCAGTGCGACTGGTGCTTACGGATGAGCCGACTGACGCACTCAACCTCGACGGACGTCTCGGGTTCTGGCGCATCATTGAGAGTCCACTCGACAGGGCGCTTCTACTCAGCGAAGGCAAACGCGCCCGACGCGTGCGCTGCAGGCGCGGCGATCTGTTTCGCATCGAAGGCGCAACACGGCTTGGCTTCGACGCGGGCGTCGCAGCGTGTGAGGTTCGTCCACAATTCCTGCTTGAGAACAGCCCGCCTCCGGCAAATCCGCTGCGCCGAATTCTCGCGCATCGCAATACAAGCGCTCGACAAGTCTGGATGCGCGATGCCGCACTCAGCGTCGAGCTTTGGACGCTTCCGGAGCGCAGCGTGCTCGAACCGGACGGTGAGACGTGTCACGTCTTGACCGCGCTCACACCAGGCGCGTGTATCGACGGCGCGCCGATTGCGCGAGGACAAAGTGTTTTCGCGCCAGCCAATGGCGACGCCTGCGTGCTCAGCGGTCACGGGGCGACGCTGATGGTGTCCTACCCCGATCTCGCGCCCACCAATGTGTGGCGCACAACACCACAACCCGATCCTGGCGCCGGCGCACTGCGCCAAGCTGCGGTGCTCAGCACCGCGCCGCGTCAAACCCCGACTTTTGTCCGCGCAGCGTAAGAAAGGAGAAACACATGCGCACCATTGCCCTCGCACTCGCCGGTTCCGTCGCGCTCATAGCGAGCCCAGCTCTAGCGCAGACGCAGCCGACCAACGAAGCCGTGAAGACGGAGTCTGCGTCGCCTCCCGCCACCAGCACGGCGCCCACCCAGGGTGAAACGCAAACGGAATCCGCAGTGAAGAAGCCTGAAGCCGCCACTGCGCCGACCGCGGAGACGCAGGCGAACAAATAATGCGCGAAGAGCATGCGCCGCACGCACTGGCTGTAGCGCATGCTCTTCATTGCGTTTCACCGACCAACGCGGCCAAAGCTTCCAGCCCGAACTCCCAATCCGCGGCATACGCGCCAGTACGGCCGCCCACGCCTTGGCGATCGCGTGCAAAACTAGCCGCGTGAGCCGTTGAGCTGCAGAAGACGAAGGTTCAGCATCGCCGCGACACTCACCCAAGCCAAGTAGGGCACGAGTAATACTGCCGCTGTCGCGCTGATCGGTGCGAAGACTGCAATCAACGCAGCGATTGCGAGCCACAGGCAAACGACCTCGACCATAGCTAGATCAAGGCGCTTCAGTCCAAAGAACAGAAAGGACCAGGCGGCGTTGACAACCAAGTGCGCCCCAAACAAGGCCAGAGCCGGCCAAGCCGCTAGACCCGCAGCTTCCCACACCAACCATCCTGACACCGCAATCGCGCAAAAAAGCACGGACCAGACAACAGGAAACGCCCAATTCGGCGGCGTCCATTTCGGCTTACGTAGGCTGGCGTACCAAGCGCCGGGGCGGAATACCGCGCCTGTTGACGCAGCAGCAAAACTCGCGACGAAAAAGATCGCCAGCGCACTTATCGAGGACGATATCATGGCGGTCACGAACCTTCTGCGCGGCGCGGCCGCACACGAAACAACCTAGAAAGGACATTCCCCGAAGTCCACGCGGCGCGTTGCGTCTCGATAGGGCGTTCCGCGACACGCACTTCCCCTTCCGGCCGCAACCATTGCCGCCAGTTGTGCGCACACCGGGCGCCTGGCGGATGCGCGAGGCGCAGTTGCAGAAATTCAGCGCCTGGCGCCAAGCTTGAGCCTTACCACGCTCGATGCTTGGCCACCCTTCCACTGCGCCGAAGACCTCGCACTATTGAGCCAAGGTCTGCGAATGACGGGCTTGCTGCAGTAAGCGCCTGCGCACGTTCAACACTCGCGTCAGTCTGCGCCCAGGCTCAAAGGCGAGACATCCCACAAGGCGACGTTGCACCCACCGTACAGAACCGTGGCCCGCGGACGACGCGCCGTTCAGTCGCGCCCAGCGCATCCCGGGCCTCGGCGCCTAGCTCGGCGCAGCGCTGAGCGCGGCGAACTCGCTGACATCGTGTGAGCAGAAAACTTTGATGGTTGGCTCATCGTGTTTCAGCGTGCGAAGGCGTGCTTGGTTATCCACGCGCGCGCGATGATCGGAATCCATAATGCGCTCATAGAGCGCGAGACCGGGTGGACATGAGGGACATGGGGACATTTCGGCGCTGTGCAGATAGGCGTCGCCCGCGTGGAGGAGCCAGCTCCGTTCGCTCTGGATCGCGACACCCGCGTGGCCAAGTGTGTGGCCGCGTAGCGGTAGCATCAGGATTTCGGGCGGCAGGCCATCGAGATCGCGCACGGCATCGAAGCCGCGCCAGCCCTCTCCGCCCGGTTCGTAGAACCGCCAGTCTCGCACCTCGTCCCATTGGCGCGCGCGGTAGCGTTGGTGCGCGACGAAGCCGCTTCGCGCTTTCGCTGCTTCGTGTTCAGCGGCGAGGACGTGGACGCGGGCGTCTGGGAAATCTTCCAGGCCGCCGGCATGGTCAAAATCGAGATGGGTGAGCACGATGTGGCGGATGTCGCGCGCGTGAAAGCTGAGCGCTTCGATTTGGCGGCGCGCCGTGTCTTGCTCGCGCAGACGTGGGTTGATGAGCAACGGCCACAACAGTGGTAGGCGCGCATGTGGGCGGCGGACATAGCCGTTCGCAAGCGGAGAAGTGCGTTGGATCACGAGCTGCGTTCCCAATTGGCGGGCGAAGCCCATACGCGTCCCACTGTGCCCGTTACGGCGCCGGCCCTCATTCTGCATGACGCCAGGCTTCACGACGACGGCGGTAAAGCCTCTCGCGCCTACGCCGAAGCGACCGCTCTGGCGCTTGGACTGGGGGCGCTCAATCCCACTGCCGATCACCTCTTGGTCAATACGCCCAGCGGCGTTTTGAAGTGGGAGCGTCATGGCGAGTTCTCGACCTGGACCTTGGCTCAGAGTGGAAACTTCGATCCGTTGGCGCCAATCCAAGCATCATCCGTCCTCGCCAACGCGCCAGGCAAGCGATTTGTCGCCGCCGCAGTGTTCGTCAACACCGAAGCGCCGCAGCCCGAAGACCTTGGCCGCTCGCTTGGACAAGAGAGTGCTGAAAATGAACATGTCGGATCCCTGCTCTCGGGCGGACGCGCTGGCGTCTGGACCAACTTCCGACTCGGTGAGGATGGTTGGACGCGCATTCATTTCATGCAGCGCGACATGAATCAGTTTCGTGCCGGTCGCGCAATTCGGCGACTGCTCGAAATCGAAGTGTACCGCATGGCCGCGCTGTTCGCCCTGCCGCTCGCCAAGCAATTTCAACGAGAGATCGATGAACTGGAACGGCGCGTTGGCGAGGCGATTGCGGACACTCAAAAGTCCGAAGCAGAAACTTTGGACAATTTAGTCGACGCCGCACGCGACATTGAGCGCATTGCGCAAGGCACGGCGTTTCGATTCGGCGCAGCGAATGCGTACCGGCGTATTGTCGAGCAACGCTTGAGGGAATTGCGCGAAGAGCGGATCGAGGGATTGCAGCGCGTGTCCACATTCATAGAACGACGCTTTGTTCCAGCAATGGATACCTGCGCCACGACGCAGTCGCGGCTCACAACTCTGGCGGCGCGAGTCGAACGCACGGCAAGTCTCTTGCGCACGCGCGTTGATATCGAGATGGCCAAACAGAACCAGCTGCAACTCACGTCGATGAATGAAAACGCAAAAGCCCAATTGCGCCTGCAGCGCGCAGTTGAAGGCTTTTCCGTGGCCGCCATTGCCTATTACGCATATTCATTGGCGATGGCGGTGACCACACCGCTCAACCATTGGGCCGGCATCGCCAGCAGCGATATCCATAAAATGGCGTTGGCGATCATCACCGTCGCCATTGTTTGGTTGACGCTGAAACACTTCCGAGAGCGTATGTAGAGGCCTCTAAAGGGCGCTCCATGCGAACACTCTCATGAATCCAGGCACGATGATTAGTCGTGTGATGGTTTCGAAACTCTTCGCGCCGTCGCCCTTCCATGATGCCGATCGTCGGTTTGTGCGGAATTGGACCACCATGCTGAGAAACCCCAGTTAGGTTGGACAGCGCCCCGATAACCCATTGGAATTGTTGGAGCACCCGCGAGAGCAGTTTGACAGGCTGCCACCTTGAAGGCGTCAGCCCTGCTCATCCGTTCTGTCGGGCCCACCAATTTCGTCGACTTGTCGCACCTGCGAACACGGTGCGCTTTCCGCACCGACAACATTGCGCATCTCCGCCGATGGGGTCTCTACTCTCTCCCATACAAAACAGGAGAGGCGCGATGCATGATCTGGTCATCCGCAACGGGACGGTCGTCGATGGGACGGGCGCGCCGCGATTTGTTGCTGACGTGGCTGTCGATGGCGGCTTGATCACAGCGATTGGGCCCAACCTGCCGCGCGGCAAACAAGAGATCGATGCAACCGGCAAGATCGTGGCGCCAGGCTGGGTCGATATCCACACGCATTATGACGGCCAAGCCACCTGGGATCAGGAGATGGCCCCCTCGTCCTGGCACGGTGTCACCACCGTGGTAATGGGCAATTGCGGCGTCGGCTTCGCACCGGCGAAGCCCGACAAGCACGATTGGCTGATCGGCTTGATGGAAGGCGTGGAAGATATTCCAGGCACGGCGCTGGCCGAGGGCCTGACGTGGAATTGGGAAAGCTTCCCCGAATACCTCGACGAATTGGAGCGCCTGCCGCGCACGATTGATATCGGCACGCATGTTCCGCACGGCGCGGTGCGCGCCTACGTGATGGATGAGCGCGGCGCGCGCAATCTTGATCCGACCGAGCATGAGATCGCGCGCATGTCGCAGATCGTGGAAGAAGGTCTGCGCGCAGGCGCCTTGGGCTTCTCGACGTCGCGCACGATCCTGCACCGCTCGATCGATGGCGAACTTGTGCCGGGCACGACAGCAACGAAGGAAGAGCTGATCGGCATTGGCCGCGCCATGGGCCGCGTCGGTTATGGCGTGTTCGAAATGGCGTCGGACCTGAAGCGCGAGTGGAACGAGTTCGAGTGGATGGGCGATCTGAGCCGCGAGACGGGACTTCCCGTCACCTTCGCCGCGCTGCAATCGATCGCCAAGGAGCTGCCGCTCGACGAACAGATCTCAGAGATGCGCGCGCAGAACGCCAAGGGCGCCAATATCGTTGCGCAGATTGCGTTGCGTGGGAACGGCATCGTCATGGCTTGGCAAGGCACAGTGCATCCGTTCCGATTCCGTCCGGCATGGACTGAGATCGTGGACAAGCCGTGGGCCGAACAGCTCGCGCATTTGAAAGACCCAGCGTTCAAGCAACGCATGCTGACGGAAGAAAACGTCTTCCCGGAAAGTGATCTCGTCGGCCTGATGATGGTGATCTCGGGCGGCTGGTCACTGCAATACGAGATGGGGCCCGATTTCAATTATGAGCCGACACAAGCCGAGACGATCGCCGCGCGCGCAGAAGCGGTGGGCAAGTCCCCGGCGGAATACGCGTACGATCTGCTGATGCAGGACGAGGGCAAGGGCTTCATCTATTTCCCGATCTTGAATTATGCCGACGGGAATTTGAACTTCCTCGAAGCGCTGCAAGTCTCCGACGACACGGTGAACTCGCTCTCCGACGGCGGCGCGCATTGCGGCACGATCTGCGACGCAGCCTCGCCGACCTTCATGTTGCAGCATTGGGTGCGCGATCGCGCGGGCCAACGCATAACGCTTGAGAATGCGGTGAAGCGCCAATGCCGCGACACGGCGCGGCTCTATGGACTTTCAGATCGCGGGCTAATCGCGCCTGGCTATCTGGCCGACATCAACGTGATCGACTTCGACAAGATAAAGCTCGGCAAGCCGTGGCTTGCGTTCGATCTGCCGGCAGGCGGCAAACGCCTGCTGCAGAAGGCGGAAGGCTATGTCGCCACGATCAAGTCCGGCGAGATCACCTTCCGCGACGGCGAATATCTGGGCGTGCATCCGGGCAAGCTCATTCGCGGACCGCAAACGGCGCCGATGAAGGTCGCAGCGGAGTAACGCGAGCCTAGCTCGCGAAACCCGCTTTGCGCGGGCCCATGTAGCCGAACAGGAAGGCGCCGACTTTGCGCATCTGGATCTCTTCGGAGCCTTCGGTGATGCGATAGCGGCGGTGGTGGCGATAGATGTGCTCGAACGGCTTGTGCCGCGAATAACCGATGCCGCCATGCACTTGCATGGCGCGGTCGGCCGCGTCGCAGCAGAGCCTGTTCGCCCAATAATTGCACATTGAAACTTTGTCGGAGAGTTCGTGTTCGATCTGCTTGTGCGGCATGCGATCCATTTCCCACGCCGTCTTGCGGATCAACAGGCGCAGCATCTCGGCTTGCGTCGCGAGTTCAATGAGCGGCCATTGTATCGCTTGGTTCTCGGAGAGCGCATGTCCGAACGGCTTGCGGTGGCGCGCGTACTTCACGCTCTCTTCGATGCAATAGACCGCTGCGCCCAAAGATGACGCGGCTTGGCGGATGCGGTTCTGGTGCACGAAGCTTTGGCCGAGACGAAGCCCGCCGCCAATCTGGCCCCAATACGCATCCTCCGGCACCCACACGTCCGTGAGCGACACGCGCGGGTGATCGGTCGGCATGTTGAAGGTCCAGAGATATTCTTCGACCTTCACGCCAGGCGCATCGGCTGGCACGATGAACGTGGTGATGCCTTTAGCATCGCCGTCGTTGCCGCTGGTGCGGGCGAAGGTGAGGATGTGGGTGGCGACATGCATCCCCGTCGTCCACATCTTCTCGCCATTGATCCGCCAGCCCTTCTTGCCGTCTTTCTCGTGCGGCACGGCGCGGGTTTCCATGTGCGTGGCGTCGGAGCCGTGATTGGGTTCGGTGAGACCGAACGCCGTGATCATTTTATGGTTGAGCAATTTCTCTGAATCGCGCGCATATTGCGCGGGCGTCGCGAATTCCTTGAACATCACCACGAATGGGTTGTTGCTGACGATCGAGTGCTCGTTCTGCAGATCGTTGTGGAGCCCGAGGCCCTTGGCCGCGAGATGTTCGCGGATCACGGCCAGCCAAAGCTGCGATCCATCCTTGCCGCCAAGCTCCTTCGGCCATGCGAAACGCAAATGCCCAGCCTTATCCGCACGGCGGCGCGCTTCAGCGAGCAGCGCCTCCCATTCGTGCTTGGGCAGCCCGCCCTTTTCCCAATCGGTGCGCTCGTACTCGCGGCGATGGTCGAAATATTTGATATTGTCGTTCTCGTTTTCGAGCGGCTTGATCTCGGCTTCGATGAAGCGGTCAAGTTCCGCCAAATACGCGATCAGCTCCGGCGGCAGATCAAAATCCATCGCGATACTCCCCAATCTTTAGTTCAGTCTTTTGCTTCCGTGGCGCGGCGATAGGCCGAATAGCTCGGCTGATCGACGGCCAGTTTTTCGAGCGCCGTGGCGCGCAGATGCGCGATGAGCCCCGGCGACGCCAAATCCAGCTCACCCGCTTCAATGCGTGAGCACAGCGCGCGGTTGAGGCTGTCGAGATCACCGGCTTCGCCAAGCAATGCTTCCAATCGTGTGCGCTCGGCCGCATCACTTTCCGGCGTCAGCACGAGCGTGCGTCGCACCAATTGCAGCGCGTTCAGCGTCACGCGCATATCGAAGGCGGCGCGACCTTTCAGATCAGGCAGCGTATTGTCACGCAGATGCGCGATGGCGATGTCGAGCACGGCGATGGCGGAGGGATGATCCTGCATCTCAGGCGACGCCTTCCAACAGATTCAAGAGATCGAGTTCGGTTTCCGACGCGCGCCGCGCAATCATCGGCCGCTCCACTGTAAACGGCCCCTCGCCGCGCAGCAGCACGCCCGACATCGTGCAAATCACGCCCCACCGCAGCGTGCCGACTATCTCCCAGAAGCGCACACGCGCGGCGTCCACTTTGGCGCCGCTCACCGCTTCATAACCAGCAAACAAATCCTCGCGCGCGCCAAAACCGCCGACCGGCTTGTCGATCATGCCGAACCGCCACGAGTTCACGCAGATCCAACCCAAATCTTCCATCGGATCGCCCGCATGCGCCAATTCCCAGTCGAGCACCGCGCGCACGCCCTCGGGACCCATCAGCAAATTGCCATTGCGAAAATCGCCATGCACGATCGTGGTTTCTGCGGGCGCCGGCATGTTCTGGCGCAGCCAGCGGAACGCGAGCGAAAACACCGGCCGCGGCCAATCTTCGGCGCGGTAGGCTTGCTCCAATTCATCGATCACACGCACCGTATCTTTCACCGGCAGCTCAGTCACGCGCTCACGGGACAACGTGTGAATCCGCGCCAGTATTTCTCCGCATTGCCGCGCGAGCTTGGGCCGCACGGCAGCGAACGCCTCGTCGCGCACGATCCGACCGCCCAAAGCTTCGCCGTCAACAAAGCTCATGAAGAAGCCGGCGCCTAAGCCATCTTGCCGTGTGAGCGTGTGCAGCACACGCGGCGACGGCACGCCGGCATCATGCGCAAGCGCAATCAACAGCGCTTCGGTTTCGATCGCGATCGCCAACTCGCTCGCAGCGCGCTGCGGCGGTTTGCGGCGCAACACGGTGCGCATCGGCCCGCCTGGCGCATCCAACGCCACGAGCCACAATTCCTGGCTCGCCCCGCCCGACAATTGGCGCACCTCGGCAACGCCCGTGGCGCCCGGCGCCAGCTTCGGCGCCAAGGCCGCCAATGCGTCACGATCGAGAGAAGGCGCGCTCATGGGGGCCACATTCCGCCGTTTGGTTTGCCCCCGCAAGCGCACGCAACGCCATGCCGTGGCGGAACAGCGTTCGGTGGTCGCGCCTATCATTTCTCACAGGCGCCAGGGCATGGGTTGAGCGCCAAATCGTGCTATCTTGGCTGCATGGCAAACGACACGATGAAGCGCGCGGGCCTGCACATGGACTCGTATCTCGGCTGGAAGGTCGATTTCGCCAATCCGCCGGGCGCGCCGGCGATGGTCGCGCCAGACTCGATGCAATGGCGTGTTTTCAAGAACCCTGTCGCGCTCGGCATTGGCGGCGTCGCCGCGGTGTTGCTTGAGTTCGCCGACGCACGCATCCGCTCCGGCGTTTGGGACCACTCGATTTACAAAGTCGACCCGATCGGCCGTTCGCAACGGACCGGCATGGCCGCGATGGTAGGCGTCTATGCGCCGAAGGAAGCCGCGCGGCGCGTGATCCAGGGCGTGACGAACATGCATTCCCGCGTCGAGGGAAAGACGCCCAACGGCGAACATTACAAAGCGCTCGATGTCGAATTGCTTGACTGGGTTAGCGCAACGGCAGGCTACGGCTTCCTCAACGCGTATGATCGATTTGTTAGTCCGCTTAGCGAGGAGGAGAAGCGCCGCTTCTATGCCGAAGGCGCGCCGGTCGCTCGTCTCTATGGCGTCAAAGCCGAGATCGGCTCCGATTCCGATTTCATGGCGATGATGGATAAGCTCGCCCCACGCTTCGAACCGCACCCGATCGTCGGCGAATTCCTGCAGATCGTGCAATCCGGCCCTGGCGCGATCGGATTGCCCACCAGCATTCGCAAGATGATGGCTAAGGCTTCCGTCTCTTTACTGCCGCCCATCGTACGCGAACGACTTGAGCTTGGCGGCGAGTACGATCTCGACCCGATTTCGAAGACTGTGCTTCGCGCGATGGGCGCATTGGCGGATCACGTCGCGATCAAAGATGCCCCGCCCGCGCAAGCATCGCTGCGTCTCGGTCTCCCCGCGGACTTTCTTTATCGCAGTCGCGCGGCGCAAGCGCGTTTGCTTGCACAATGGAGTCCGCCTGCCGCCCCGTCCGCTATCGCAGCGGAATAGCGTTCTGCGCACGTATGAATCATAGGCGCGCACGTGGCCTATCAATTCCAACAGCTTGTTCCGGACCCTCGCGTCGCTGAGCATCCCCGTACAGTCGCGGCGGGGAAACTCTCAAAAAAAGCCGCAGTGGGAGGGAATATGAACCGCACGCCTATGCTGCGCACGATTCTGTGCGTGGGAACGTCAGCTGCTGCACTCTTCAGCGCACCGGTCGCGATCGCACAAGATTCGGATCCGCTGGTCGCTGACAGCAACGAAATCGTTGTGACCGCGAACCGTCGCGAAGAAACCGCCAACAGCGTCGGCATGGGCATCCAAGCCTTCAGCGGCGAGCAGCTTGATCAATTGCACGTCACGGACGTGCGTGACCTCTCATCGGTGGCGCCAAGCTTCTCGGTTCAACAATCCTATCAAGGCGTGCCGATCTACACGCTGCGCGGCATCGGCTTCAACACGATCAATCTGTCGGCGACGTCAACCGTCGGCTCCTATGTCGATGAAGTCGCCTACCCATTCCCATTCATGATGACGGGTCCGATCTTCGACATTCAGCGCGTTGAAGTCCTGAAGGGCCCGCAGGGCACGCTCTACGGCCGCAACACCACCGCTGGCCTCGTCGATTTCATCACCAACCGCCCGACCGACGAGATCGAAGCCTCGCTCACGGCCGAGTTCGGCAATTATCAAACGCACAACCTGGAGGGTTATTTCAGCGCGCCCCTGAGCGACACCTTCCGCTTTCGCGTCGCCTTCCGCTCGGAAGACAGCGATGAGGGTTGGCAAGAGAGCAATACGCGCGACGAAACCCAGGGCGAGGTTCACCGCCTCGGCGGTCGCGCGCGCTTCGAATGGGACGTCACACAAGATTTCCTCGCCGAGTTCACGCTCTCGGCCTGGGAGAATCGCTCCGACACCATCGTCGGCCAAGGCATCGGCTTCACGCCGGCGACCAACCCGACGCTCAATCCTGCGGCAGCGCTCTTCAACGCCGGCGGGTTGTACAATCCCGCCGCCGCGCCGGGCCTCGTCAGCTACATCCAGAACAATTTCCCGACCGATTCCACGCAAGCCGATTGGGCGCCAGAATCCGTGCGCAGCGCCAATATCGGCGCGGGCGCCGGCCTTTCTGGCGATCTGGCCGAGGACAATTTCTTCTGGGCCGGCGCGTTGCGCCTGACCTGGGAGCTGCCCAACGCCATGCGTCTGGTGTCGCTCACCGGCTACAATCACCTTGAGCGCAGCGCGCTCTCGGATTGGAGCGGCGCGCCTTACGAAATCCTGCTGCAACAACTCGACGGTGAAGTCGAAACCTTCTCGCAAGAGTTGCGCATCGAAGGCGAAACCGAGCGCGTGCGTTGGCTGCTCGGCGCCTATTACGGCGCGGACGAAATCCAGGACAACAATCGCACCCTGCTCGGCCAGAATTACAACGTCGCCCGCATTCGCACGGTCGGCCAGCTGATCCTCGCCGGCATCGAGCCGCTGACCTACAACCCGCCTGGCACGATCAACCCGCTGCCGGGCTTCTACAGCCCCGGCGCCTACACGCCTCTCGATATGTCGCTAGCGTTCCGCACCTATCGCGACTTGGCGAGCATGGAAGCGCAAACCCGTAGCGTGTTTGCAAACGCGGAATGGGCCTTGAGCAACGATCTCTCGCTCACGACCGCCGTACGCTACACAGAGGACGAGCATTCGTATGAAGGCTGCTCAGCGGACTTCAACGGCAGCATGTTGGCGAACGTCAACGCCGTGAACCGCTATCTCTACACGGTGATCTACGCGCTGCCGACGCCGACGCCGATCACCATGAACCAGTGCAACACGTTCAACCCAACCACCGGTCAGTTCGGACAGGTCCAACACACGCTAGAGGAAGACAACGTCTCCTGGCGCGTGGGCCTCGATTGGCAAGCCAATTCGAACACGCTGCTCTACGCATCCTTGTCGCAAGGCTACAAAGCCGGCGTCACGCCGGTGAACGCGGCCAGCACGTCGACGCAGCAGGCGCCTGCTACGCAGGAATCGCTGCTGGCGTACGAAGTCGGCGCCAAGCTCGGCCTCTTCGATGGCGCCGTGCAATTCAACGTGTCGGCCTTCTATTACGATTACGAAGACAAGCAGATCAGCACCTACTTCTCCGATCCGATCTACACCGCGCTCGCGCGCCTGCAGAACGTACCGGAATCGCGCGCGTACGGCGTCGATATGGATCTGACCTGGCGCCCGAGCGGCAATCTGACTTTGATCGGTTCGGCCACGTATCTCGACACTTCGGTGATTAATTACAGCGGCACGGGCCCCGACGGTTTGCCGCGTCTCTATGACGACGTGGCCTTCCCTTACAGCGCCGAATGGCAAGTGAGCGGCACGGTGCTTTACGAGCGTGAACTCACCGACTCGCTCGGCTTCCAAGCCGCGATCAACGGCCGTTGGCAGGATGAATCCGCGGCAGACCTCGGCGACGCGCCCACGTTCGCGATCGATTCGTACGGCGTGCTCAACGCCAGCGTCGGCGTGCACGCGCTGGACGATCGCTGGGCGCTGCAGCTGTGGGGCCGCAACATCACCGATACCTATTATTGGACGTCGGTCGCATCGAACGCGAACGTCGTGGTGCGCTTCCCGGGCATGGCGCCCACCTACGGCGCGTCGCTGACGTTCAATTATTAAGCCCGCGTTCTCCCAGAGCGCGACCTTCGCCGCCGTCTGCTCCGCAGGCGGCGGCTTTTCTTTGTACGCGCGCGCTTCTGTTGAAGGAAAAGTCCGGACCGCCGGCGCCCTCGCCGGCATTCCGCCCGATTGAACAAGCACCAGCGTTCGTCGCTAGCTAAAGCGCCGTGCCGGCGGGAGCTCCGACGGCCCAGACTTTAATCGTCGCATGTCGCCGCGCGCTTAAAGCCCGAGCACCAAGCGCGCCATGATGTTGCGCTGGATCTCGTTCGAGCCGCCATAGATCGAGGCAGCGCGGCTATTGTAATAGCGCGCCGCCGCATCCGAACCGAACGCGGGCTCATTGGCGCCGAAGCCATTCATGTGCCGACGGGCGGGCAGATAGTGCGCCGCCAGATCAAGGCCCAATTCCTCGATCCGTTGCAGCATCTCGGTGCCTTGCGTTTTCAGCATGGACGAGAGCGGCCCCGGATTTTGCCCAGAGCTCAGCGCGCTCGCCACGCGATGCTCCGTAATCTGGATCGCTTCGACCTTGATCTCAGCGCTGGCCAGGCGTTCCTCGAACGCGAAATTCTCCAACAAAGGCCGGCCGTCCGCCGTCTCTTCGCGCGCCGCCGACCGGATGCGCTTCAACCGCGCCCGCAGCGCTGGCGCAAAGCTGCCGCCGCGCTCGAACTCAAGCAAATACTTGGCGACCGTCCAGCCGTCATTCTCCGCGCCAATGCGATTGGCCTTCGGCACGCGCACATTGTCGAAGAACACTTCGTTGAGCTCGTGCTCACCGGCCAGATTGATGATCGGGCGAATGGTCACGCCCGGCGCCTTCATATCGATCAGCAGGAAGGTGATGCCCTTCTGCGCTTTGGCGTCGAAATCGGTGCGCACGAGGCCAAACATCATGTTCGCGAAATGCGCGTGCGTGGTCCAAATCTTGGAGCCGTTGATGACGTAATGATCGCCATCAGAGTCCGCGCGCGTGCGCAGATTGGCGAGATCGGAGCCCGCGCCCGGCTCGGAATAGCCCTGACACCAATAATCTTCGCCCGAGAGGATACGCGGCAAATAATACGCGCGCTGCTCCGGCGTGCCGTGATGCATGATGCATGGGCCAACCATGCGCAGCCCCATCGGCGCCAGGTTCGGCGCGCCCGCGAGCGCACACTCCTCCGCGTAAATGTATTGCTGCATCTCGCTCCAGCCGGGCCCGCCGAATTGCTTCGGCCAGCTGGGCGCGGCCCACCCGCGCGCGTTCAGGATGCGTTGCCAGGGCAGCGAAAATTTCGGATCGCAGAACACGCTCGTCGCCGAACGCCCGCCCGCGATCAAGTCCGGCGTGAGATTGTCCTTAAGGAAGGCGCGGACCTCGTCGCGAAACGCGCGCTCGGACTCTTCCAACTCAAGGTGCATGTGCGCTCCGCCATTCGGCTGACAGACTTTTACGCTGTGAATCCAGCCTTAGTCATGCTTTCGTTGAAGACGACGGATGAGTCACTTTTGGGCGAGCTCCAGCCACTTGAAGACGTTCCGGATTTTAGCCTGATGCCACAAGCTAGCGGAACCGACAGGGACGCGAAGCCGGACCCGATCGCGCTTGAAATCGATCGGTTAGCTGCGCTTGTCGAAAGCAAAGGTCGCGAGATTGGTTTGCCTTGCGTTGCAGCAAGTGCGGACATCGGCAGCCCCGCGCCCATTCGCGATTCAAACGGCCGGCCCTATGCAGGCGCGCTTTTCAAATGGGTCGATCCTGATCTGCGCTATTGGGAAGATCGTGGCTTTGCGCTGCGCTCCTATTTCATTCACGCCGTGCGCATCTGCTCAGAGCCCATGTTCTACAGCCACGGTCGGCTCGCGACCTGGCGACAAACGCACGTGCTCGACGCGCTCAACGGCCAAGGCCCGGCCGAACGCTTCAGTGTCGGCGCGGCCATCATCTCCCCCACTTATCTGCCGGGCGGCGTCATCGGCGCCGTCGTTTGGGCCACGGCGGACGCCGACTTCGCGATAGAGCCGGTTTTCCGAGAACACATCGCGCACCTACAGGCGCTCGCCATGCACTTCATCGGCGCCGACCACGAACGCACCGTACGCAGCGCAGCCATCTCACCCCCGCTGCTGACGCGCCGTGAAATTCAGTGCCTGAAATGGGGCGCTGCCGGCAAAACCGATTCCGAGATCAGCATAATCATGGGCATCTCGGCGCCCACCGTACGCTTCCACATGACCAACGCCGCGCGCAAACTCGATGTCGTCGGCCGCTCACAAGCGATCTATCGCGCCGCCACGCTCGGCTATGTCGGCATGGGCCCGTCGCGTTCTTAACGCCGCTTTGCGCGCGTCGGCGTGAACGAGCCCGCGAGGTGATAGGATTCACCCGCGAACGTCTGCACCACATGCGTGATCGCCACGCCGTTGCGCCAGGTGCGCCGCTCAAGCCGCAAGCATGCGGCGTGCGGATCGATAACAAGTGCGTCGGACACTGCATCATCCGCATTCACCGCCGACACACGATGCTCGGCCTGTGTCCATGGCACGTGATCCAGCAACCAGGCGCCCGGCGATACGTGCGCGAAATCCGCTTCCGCCGCGTGCGGCACCGCTTTCAGCGCAATCAGCCGCCGCTCCAACGCAAACGGCCGCTTGTTGGCGCTGTGCAAGCACTCGACCACAAGCAGCGCCCCCCCATCAGCCAACGCCTGCTCATCAGCATTGCCGCGCGCTGGCTTGCGCACGGCGCGTGCGATCAGCTTGTACGAATAGTCCTGCCCACGCTGGCGGATCTCTGCCTGGATGTCTGGAATATCCAGGATCGACAAATGCACCGGCGGCGGCGCCACGAACGAGCCGGCGCGGCGGCGGCGCACCACAAGCCCCGCGCTCACCAATTCCGCGATCGCCTTGTTCACGGTCATGCGCGAGCATTGGTATTTCTCCATCAGCTCATGCTCGAACGGGATCCGATCCCCCGGCTTCCAAGCGCCAGAGAGAATTTTCCGCTCGATGTTCGAGCGAATGCGCGCATGTAACGTGTCGGAAGTCGGCGCGCGGCTCACGCGAGGATGCGCCCTAGCGCCTGCGTGTAACGCTGCTCGATCGCCTCGCGCGCAATGTGACGCCCGTCCCGCACGACCTTACGGCCGCGACGCCAAACGTCTTTCACCAAGCGTTTGCCGCCCGCGAACACCCATGAATCCAGATGCGCGTCGCCACCGCGATGCGCGAGCAACGATGACTCACCATCGAGGCCAACGATATCCGCCGGCACACCGATCTTCAGGCCGCCTCCACCCTGCGTCGCGCGCTGACCACCCGCGAGCGCACGACGGAAAAGCTCGCCGCCTGTGCTCCCCTCGGCTTGCGCCAACACAGAACGCTTTCTGCGCGTCAGACGCTGCGCGTATTCCATCGTGCGCAATTCTTCGCCAGCGTCGATCAGCACGTTGGAATCCGTACCGATCCCGAACGCGCCGCCAGCTTCGAGATACTCGACAGCGGGAAACACGCCGTCGCCCAAATTGGCTTCCGTGATCGGGCACAGGCCTACCACAGCGCCGCTTTGCGCCATCGCGCGTGTTTCTTCCGGCGTCACGTGCGTCGCGTGGATCAAGCACCAACGCTGATCGACGGGCGCGTTCTCCATCAGCCATTCGACGGGCCGCTTGCCCGACCACGCCACACAATCATCGACCTCGCGCCTCTGCTCAGCGACGTGAATATGGATCAGCCGATCGCCCGCGATGGCGACGAGATCGCGCAATTGCTCCGGTGTCACCGCGCGCAGCGAATGCGGCGCCACGCCGACATTGGCGTCCGGCAAATCGCGCACCAGACGTTCGCACGCATCCACCATCTTGGCGAAGCCATCAACGTTGGAGATGAAGCGGCGCTGCCCGCTCACAAACGGCTTGCCGCCAAAATTCGCATGCGCGTAAAATACCGGTAGCATAGTCAGCGCGATGCCTGTGTCGCGCGCGGCATTGACGATGTGCGCTGATATCTCCGCGGGATCCGCGTACGCGTCACCACGCTCATCGTTATGCAGATAATGAAACTCTGCGACACGCGTGAAGCCGCCTTCAAGCATTTCCGCAAACGCAAGCGCGGTAATCGCCTCGATCTCATCGGCGCCGCCGCGATCGAGGAAACGGTACATCAGCTCGCGCCACGACCAGAAATCATCCGCGCTCGGCCCGCGTCGCTCCGTCAGCCCCGCCATCGCGCGCTGAAAGGCGTGACTGTGCACATTGACGAGCCCCGGCAGCGCCACCGCGCCGCCCTGTTCGCCCGAAGCGCGCGCTAGGTTCGTTTCGATATCGGCAATCGCGCCGTCGCGCAGCTTGAGCCGCACGCCCTGCGCCCAACCCGTTTCCAACAGAGCTTCCGCGAACCAAAGGCTCGTGCCGTCATTGCTCACTGGACAACCTCGCCGCTTCGTCTTTATGTATAGACATATTCCGGGCGAAGGGAAGGGCGCATGCACTGCGATCGAGTTTGGCGCGACGCCCGCCTGGCGACGATGCGTGAAGACCTATCCGGTCTTGGCGTGATCGAAGACGGCATGGTGGCGGCCCAAGGCGATCGCATTCTCTACGCCGGCCCCGCCAGCGAAGCGCCCGCACTCAATCCGATTGAAAGCATCCCCTGCGCCGGCCGCTGGATCACACCCGGCCTGATCGACTGCCATACGCACCTCATCCACGCCGGCGATCGCGCGCACGAGTTCGAGCTGCGCTTGAACGGCGCGAGCTACGAGGAAATCGCCCGCGCTGGCGGCGGCATTATCTCGACCGTCAGCGCCACGCGCGCCGCAAGCGAGGATGAATTGGTCGCCGACGCCCTGCCGCGTCTCGATGCGCTGATCGCTGAAGGCGTCACCACAATCGAGATCAAGTCCGGTTACGGTCTCTCGCGCGAGCACGAACTGAAGCAATTGAACGCCGCGCGCCGCCTCAGCGAAAAGCGCCGCATCAACGTCTCGCCCACTTTGCTCGCCGCACACGCCCTGCCGCCGGAATTCGCGGGCGACGCGGACGGCTATATCGACGAAATCTGCGCCAACATTATTCCAGCAGCGGTGGGCGTGGCGGACGCCGTCGACGCATTCTGCGAGAACATAGCCTTCACATCCGCACAGACGGAGCGTGTATTCCGCGCCGCGCGCGGCTGCGGCTTGCCGGTGAAGCTGCACGCTGAACAACTTTCCAACCAGAACGGCGCAGCGCTCGCCGCGCGCTACGGCGCACTCTCCGCCGACCACCTCGAATATCTCGACGCCGCCGGCATCGCCGCCATGAAACGCGCCGGCATGGTCGCCGTCATGCTGCCGGGCGCCTTCTACTTTCTGCGCGACACACATCTGCCGCCGATCGCAGCCCTTCGCGACGCGGGCGTGCCGATGGCGCTGGCGACGGATTACAATCCCGGCACCTCGCCGCTCACGTCGCTGCTGCTGGCGCTGAATATGGGCGCGACGCTCTTCCGCCTCACGCCGGAAGAATGCGTGCTGGGCGTCACGCGTCACGCGGCGCAAGCGCTCGGTCGCAGCGCAGACATCGGCACACTCAGCGCCGGCAAACGCTGCGACCTCGCGATCTGGGACATCGAGCGGCCGGCGGAACTGGTTTACCGAATGGGTTTCAATCCATTGCACGCACGCGTTTGGGGCGGCCAATGACCGACATCATCCTTCATCCCACAAAGGCGAGCCTCGCCGATTGGCGCGCCATCCATCATGGCGCCAGCGCGCGCCTCGATGCTTCGATGAAGCCGGCGATCGAAGCGAGCGCGACCGCGATCGATCGCATCCTCGCGCGCGGCGAGCCGATTTACGGCATCAATACCGGTTTCGGTAAACTCGCTGGCGTTCGCATCGCCGATAGCGACTTGGCGCAACTCCAGCGCAACATCGTGCTCTCCCACGCGGCAGGCGTTGGCGAGCCGATGCCGGCGCAGATCGTGCGTCTGATGATGGCGCTGAAGCTCAACAGTCTTGGTCAAGGCGCGTCGGGCGTGCGATCCCAAACCATCGCTTTGATGGAAGCCATGCTCGCAAAGCGGCTTTATCCGCTCATTCCGGCGCAAGGCTCTGTCGGCGCGTCCGGCGATCTCGCCCCACTCTCGCACATGGCCTGCGCCATGATCGGCGTCGGCGAAATCATCACGGATGGCGGCGTGAAGCCCGCCGCCGCAGCACTCGCCGAAGCCGGACTGAAGCCGCTGGAACTTGCGCCGAAGGAAGGCCTAGCGCTGCTCAACGGCACGCAATTCTCAACCGCCTACGCACTCGCTGGCCTGTTCGAAGCCGAGCGCCTTTATAAATCAGCGCTCGTCACCGGCGCGTTGTCGACGGAGGCCGCGAAAGGCTCCGACACACCGTTCGATCCACGCATACACGCTTTGCGCGGCCATCGCGGACAGATCGAAACGGCCGAAGCATTGCGCATGCTGATGTCAAACTCCGCTATCCGCGCATCGCACTTGGCAGGCGACGAGCGCGTGCAGGACCCGTATTGCCTGCGCTGTCAGCCGCAGGTGATGGGCGCCGTACTCGACATGCTGCGCCAAGCCGCGGTCACACTTGAGATCGAAGCGCGCGGCGTCTCGGACAATCCGCTGATCTTCGCCGATACCGACGAAGCGCTCTCCGGCGGCAATTTCCACGCCGAGCCCGTAGCCTTCGCCGCCGACATGATCGCGATTGCGGTCTGCGAGATCGGCTCGATCGCCGAGCGCCGCATCGCCATGCTTGTCGATCCCGCGCTCTCAGGTTTGCCGGCGTTCCTGACGCCTCGCCCAGGCCTGAACTCCGGCTTTATGATCCCGCAAGTGACGGCCGCTGCGCTCGTTTCGGAGAACAAGCAGCGCGCTTACCCCGCGAGCGTGGATTCCATCCCAACGTCCGCGAACCAGGAAGATCACGTCTCGATGGCCGCGCATGGCGCGCGCCGTTTGCTGGGCATGGCGGCGAACGTGGATGAGATCATCGCCATCGAATTGCTAGCGGCAGCGCAAGGCTGCGACTTCCACGCGCCGCTGACATCGAGCCCGATACTCGAACGCGTCCGCGCGCGTATTCGCAAGGACGCGCCAACACTTGAAGATGACCCGCACTTTCGCCCGCTGATGCAAGCGAGCGCTGCGATTGTGCGCGCGGGCGACGTGATCCGCGCTGCAAACGTCGTGCTGCCAGGCGTCGCAACATGAGCGAGTGGCTGCATGTCCACGAAGGCCACGCGCCGCTGATCGTCGCGATGCCGCATGTCGGCGCGGAGATTCCACCCTCGATCGAACCGCGCCTGATCGATCCCTGGCGCGCGCGCAAGGATGCGGATTGGTGGATCGATCAGCTTTACGCCTTCGCCGTCGATCTCGGCGCCACGATCATCCGCACCACGATTTCGCGCACCGTGATCGATCTCAACCGCGATCCCTCCGGCGCCTCGCTCTATCCCGGCCAAGCCACGACCGCGCTCTGCCCCACCGACACCTTCGACGGCGAACCGCTCTATCAGCCCGGCCAAGAGCCGGACGCGGCCGAGATCGCACACCGCCGCGCCGCGTGGTTCGATCCCTATCACGCCGTGCTCCGCATCCAGATCGAGCGCCTGCGCAATACGCACGGCCGCGTCGTGCTGTACGACGCGCACTCGATCCGCTCGCACGCGCCGCGCCTGTTCGACGGCGCGCTGCCCAATTTCAACATCGGCACCAACAATGGCGCGACCTGCGCGCAAGCATTGAGCGATGCGGTCGCCGCCGCCTGCGCGGACACCACATTCTCCAGCGTGGTCAACGGCCGCTTCCGCGGCGGCTGGACCACGCGCCATTACGGCGAGCCCGCGCGCAACGTCCACGCGATCCAGATGGAGCTCGCCTGCCGCGGCTACATGGATGAGCCGGCCGAGCCTTTCACTGCCGCCAATTGGCCCACACCATTCGACACCGCACGCGCCGCGCCCATGCAAGCGGCGCTCACCAACGTACTCCAAGCCTGCATCGCCTTCGCTCAAGAGGAAAAGCCATGAGCCGTCACGACAACACGCGCGTCATTCGTGCGCCGCGCGGCAGCGAAATCTCCGCGAAATCCTGGCTGACCGAAGCGCCGATGCGGATGCTGATGAACAATCTCGACCCGGACGTCGCCGAGCGTCCAGAGGATCTGGTCGTCTATGGCGGCATCGGCCGCGCTGCGCGCAATTGGGAGAGCTTCGACCAGATCGTCGCCACATTGAAGCGCCTCGAAGATAACGAAACGCTGCTGATCCAGTCCGGCAAGCCAGTCGGCGTCTTCCGCACACATGCGGACGCGCCGCGCGTGTTGCTCGCAAATTCCAATCTCGTGCCGCGCTGGGCGACTTGGGATCATTTCCATGAGCTCGATCGCAAGGGCTTGATGATGTACGGCCAGATGACGGCCGGCTCGTGGATCTATATCGGCGCGCAGGGCATCGTTCAGGGCACGTACGAGACGTTCGTGGAGATGAGCCGTCGCCATTATGGCGGCGATCTCTCCGGCCGCTGGCTGCTCACAGCAGGCCTCGGCGGCATGGGCGGCGCGCAACCACTCGCGTCCGTGTTCGCCGGCGCATCGTGCTTGGCGATCGAGTGCCAACCGTCGCGCATCGATATGCGCCTGCGCACCGGCTATCTCGATGTGGTCGCAGCTGACATTGACGACGCGCTCGCCAAGATCGAGCAAAGCTGCAAAGAGCGCCGCCCAATCTCTGTCGGCCTACTTGGCAACGCTGCTGAAGTGCTGCCGGAATTGCTGCGCCGTGGTGTGAAGCCTGACCTGTTGACGGATCAAACCTCGGCGCACGATCCCATCAACGGCTATCTGCCGAAAGGCTGGACACTCGCGGAATGGGAAGACGCGCGCAAATCCGATCCGCGCAAAGTCGAAGCAGCCGCGCGCGCTTCAATGGCGGAGCACGTGCAAGCGATGCTCGAATTCCAAAAGCGCGGCGTGCCGACCGTCGATTACGGCAACAACATTCGCCAAATGGCCAAGGAAGAAGGCGTCGCCAACGCGTTCGACATTCCGGGCTTCGTGCCAGCCTATATTCGCCCGCTCTTCTGCCAAGGCGTGGGCCCCTTCCGTTGGGCCGCACTCTCCGGCGATCCGGATGACATTTATCGCACCGACGAAATGGTGAAGCGCCTGCTGCCGGACAATCGCCACCTCCACAATTGGCTCGACATGGCGAAGGCGCGGATCAAATTCCAAGGTCTGCCGGCGCGCATCTGCTGGGTGGGCTTGGGCGATCGCCACCGCTTAGGGCTCGCCTTCAACGAGATGGTCGCCAAGGGCGAACTGAAAGCGCCGATCGTGATCGGGCGCGATCATTTGGACTCAGGCTCCGTCGCCTCGCCCAATCGCGAAACCGAAGCCATGCAAGACGGCTCGGACGCCGTGTCCGACTGGCCGCTGCTCAACGCGCTTTTGAATTGCGCATCAGGCGCGACTTGGGTGTCGTTGCATCATGGCGGCGGCGTCGGCATGGGCTTTTCGCAACACGCCGGCATGGTCATCGTCTGCGACGGCACTGAAGCCGCCGCCGAACGCATCGGCCGCGTGTTGTGGAACGATCCCGCGAGCGGCGTCATGCGCCATGCGGACGCCGGCTACGATATCGCCATCGCCAGCGCGCAAAAACACAAGCTCGATCTGCCAAGCCTCAAGCGCTGAGGCTGAGCTCCACGCTCGGCAACGTGCACGATGTGCGCAACAGCGCCGCGCCCGAATGATCGTACGCCGCAAACGACATGCGCGTTTGCCCGGACGCGTCGCGACCACGCGTCCAGATCACTTCACAATGCGGCATCGCCTCGCCCCATAGCGCCCGCAGCGCGTCTTCGGCTTCCACGAGCGCGCCGTATTGATCCGCTGCATGCAACAACACTTCGATACGCTGGCAAACGTCCTGCAATTTCGTGCGCCGCAAAGCGCGCACGAAGGCTTCCGCGCCGCCGCGCGTGGCGCGGGAACTGGGATCGCGATGGCGATGGTAGGTCTCTGCACTGGCTAACATTGGTCTGCTCCCTGGATGAAAGCCGACCGGCGCGCACAACAAAAAACCCCGCTCCTTCGAGCGGGGTTTCGGGTCTTACGAACCGATCGGCGTGGCTTAAAGCGCGCGCCTTCCCCCCGCTTGGGTCGGAAGAATAATGCTTACGATAATCGATACGTTCTGGGCGCGCGTGCGGGCGCCGGCGTCGATCGCCGCAAGCTCCACACGTTTATTGAGACCATTCAGGCCCATGATCCGCACCCTTATGTTTTAGCGTAGTGACACAGCGCCTAAGGCCGCGCAAGCCGCCCGATCACGCAAAACGCCCAAGTGTGCCCGGCCGGCAACGCTGCCCAAACGGGCAGGTTCACCAGCGATTGCGCACCTTCTCCGCGAACCCGATCAGATCGCGCACCTCAAGCTTGGCGCCGTCGTCCAGCACCACCGTCCCGCTAAAGCGGCCAAACACCTGATGCTGATCGGACTCGATCGGGCCTACCTTCGCATGCGAGGCGCGATCAACGATCGGCGCGAATCTCATCTCGAAGCGTCCGTCATTGCTGGAGAAACGCCAAGGCGATGCATCGAGTTTGCCGTCCGGCAAATGGAAGATGACTTGATCGAGCTTGTGCGCGCGACCATCGACGAACACCATGTTCTCGCTCGCCGCTGAGGTATCGCCAAAGCCGTAGCCGATGTTAAAGCCAAAGGCGCGGCCATCGACCACGCCGGAGGCGGAGCCCCAATACCACGTGTTGTCATACGTCCAGACACCGCGGCCCCAATCAAGCACGCCCATCGAACTCTCGGGCGCGAACACGAAACGCTCACCGCCAACGATCACCTCGCCGCCCGCGCGCAGGCAATTGATCTTCTGATTGTAGTAGAAGGCGCGCGGCGCATTCGCGAATGGCGTTGCGATCACCATGCGATCCATCGCCGGCTGCGCGAGGAAGATCTCGCCCTTCAAGCCACGCCCCTTATCGAAGCCCGGCGCATCGATCGAGATCGTGCGTCCGCCGGGCGCGTGGCGATACGCGAGCCTTACGCCGCCCGAACTAAACACGACATCGCCAGCGTCCGCACTCTCCGGCAGCTTCATTTTACCCATCGGAAACGGAATGAGCGCTTCGGCCGTTGTTGCGGTGGCTGCGCGAAAATCGAGCCACGTGCCGGAGACGAAGCCCAGATAATCGTTGTCGGCCATCGTCAGCGCGAGGCCGTACGCGTCGTTCAGGACGCAATAATAATCCCATTCCTTGATCTTCAGCGGCCCCGCCTTGATCGCGCTGCGCCGGTATCGGCGCGCCTCTTCGCTGGCCCAGCCACGTTCAATCAGCCGGCCTTGCGCGTCCAGCAGATCGCCCTTGCCCATGCGGTGCTGCATGCTTCCCCCCGTTTGCCGCCAATCTCTGTGGGCGGGACAGAGTGTCAACCTGCGCCCTTAGGGCACTGGCCAAGCGCGGCGGCGTTCCTTACGTATGAAGCCCGGAGACACGGCATGCTTTGGTTCATTCTCGTTTCGGTCGCCGCGATTGTCGGCGTTTCGGTTCTTGCTGGTCGCGCCATCTCGAAGCCACGCGGCAAGCAAATGACCAACACGGAAAAGATGACGGCGTTCAAAGCGTCGGGCGCAATGCAGCACCGCAAGTCGAACCGCAATTAATGGCCGAACCCGCCCGCGCCCCGCTGCCGACCGATAAGGCGGAAGCCTACGCGGCTCTGCGCGCGGAAATCGCCGCCGTAATCGCGGGCGAGCCCAGCCGCACCGCGCGTTACGCTACCGCCGCATCGCTGCTCGCCAACGCTTTCCCCGATCGCTTCTTCTGGACCGGCTTTTATCTGGTCGATGAAGCCAAGGGCGATGAACTCGTCGTCGGCCCCTACCAAGGCACGCTCGGCTGCCTGCGCATCCCCTTCGGCAAAGGTGTCTGCGGCGCGGCGGCCGCCAAGCGCGAAACAATTCTCGTCCCCGACGTCCACGCTTTCCCCGGCCACATCGCCTGCGACAGCCGCTCGAATTCTGAGATCGTGGTTCCGGTATTTGATCCATCCGGCGCGCTGGCCGGCGTGCTCGACGTCGACTCCACCCAATTCAGCGCCTTCGACGCGATCGACCAAGCCGGCTTAGAGGCCATCTGCGCCGATCTGCTGACGACGCCGTAAAAGCCCGGTTGGCCCGAAGCCCGACGCGGCCTATGACAGCCGCCAAAATTCAGCTTCCGGGGCCTCCTTTGACCATCAATACAAACGGCTTGATCCTGAGTCAGATCGCACAAACCGCCACTGAGGCGGCCGCGATCGCCAGCGCCAAGCTCAGCGGCTTTGGCCGCAAGAACGACGCCGACCAAGCGGCCGTCGACGCCATGCGCCGCTCGTTTCAGACCGCGCCGTTCAGCGGCAAGGTCGTGATCGGCGAAGGCGAGATCGACGAAGCGCCGATGCTCTATATCGGCGAGGAGCTCGGCGCCGGCGGCATAAAGACCGACATCGCCGTCGATCCGCTCGAGGGCACCAAGCTCTGCGCCTCGGACGCGCCGAACGCGATGACGGTCGTCGCGCTCGCGCTCGAGGGCGGACTATTGCATGCGCCGGATATGTATATGGATAAGCTCGCCATCGGCCCCGGCTACGCGCCAGGGCTGATCGATCTTGATCTCTCGCCCACCGAAAACGTCACGCGCCTCGCCAAAGCCAAGGACGTGCCGCTCAGCGAAATTCGCGCGTGCCTGCTCGATCGTCCACGTCATGCGCACATCATCGAAGAGCTGCGCAAAGCCGGCGTCGGCATTCGCTTGATCCCGGACGGCGACGTCGCCGGCGTATTCTGGACGACTGAAGCATTCCGTTCAGGCATCGACATCTATTTCGGCTCAGGCGGCGCGCCGGAAGGCGTGCTCGCCGCCGCGGCGATCCGTTGCGCCGGCGGCCAAATGCAAGCGCGCCTCATGCCGGAGACTGAGCAAGAAGCCGAACGCGCGCGGTCAATGGGCCGCGACGTGCATGCAAAGCTCACGCTCGACGACATGGTGCCCGGCGATGTGGTGTTCGCGGCGTCCGGCGTCACGCACGGCTCAATGTTCGACGCAGTGCATTTCGAACATCACAACGCGCACGTCGATACACTCGTCTGGGACAGCTTCAACAAGCGCAAAAGCCGCGTGCGCTCGATCTGGCCGGACGCTTAAGCGCGTCGCCTAGTTCTGGGTCTCGCCCGGCGATTCACCGGGCACGAACACATCCAGCGCACCGCCTGCGCCGTCGCCCGGTTCAGCATCCGCCGGCGCTTCCTGCACCACAGGCGGCGCAACACGGCGGGCAAACGCCGACAGGCCCGGTACGTTCACGGCGCCGTCGAACACATGGATCGCTGCGCCCTCGAACGAGGCGCCCACCGGCTCTACGCGCCCGCCCAAGCAATCGCCCAAGAAGTGCTCAAGCACGGCCAGATACGAGAGCCGGTTTTGCTGGCGCACCAGATCGCGGCCCTCTTCGGGGAATGACAAATAGGTCAGTGCGCCACGCGGACGGATCGCGAGCGCAAGCTGATCGCTTTCCGCACGCGGCGTCCGCGGATCGCGCGCGCCGAGCGCCAGCAGGAACGGCGTGCGAATTTGCGTGGCGCGGAAATACGGCGAGCGATCGCGCAAGAGCTGGCGCCCCTCTGGCGTACGTGGATCGCCAATGCGCGCGTACAATTCGTCACGCGCGGACGCTGGCGCACGATCCAGCAGCGACAGCAAATTCGGTTGCGCGCCATAGCTTGCGCCGCAACGGAACTGATCTGGCGCGCCCGCAAGACCTGAGAGCGCCGTGTAGCCGCCAAAGCCCGCACCAACGATTGCCACGCGATCTGGCTGCGCCACGCCGTTTGCGACCGCCCATTGCACAGCGTCGAGCAAGTCTTCCTGCATCCGCCCGCCCCATTCGCGATTGCCCGCATTGAGGAAGGCTTTGCCAAAGCCATTGGAGCCGCGGAAGTTCACGCTCAGCACCGCATAGCCGCGATTGGCGAGCCATTGGTGCAGCGCATTGAAGCCATAGGAATCGCGCGACCACGGCCCATCATGCACCGCCACCACAAGCGGCTGCGGCTCTTCCGGGCGCGCATCGCCATTGGCGTCCGAGCCAATCGGCAAGGTGAGATAAGATACGAGCGTCAAACCATCGCGCGCTTCGATCTCGACCGGCGTCATCGGTTGCAGCGGCGCCTGATCGAGCGCGGGCCGATGCCGGAAGAGCAAAGTCAGTCGGCGCCCGTTGCGATCGTAGAGATGCGAGCGCGCCGCTATCGCCGGGCCTTCTTCAACGACAATCCAGCGTCCATTGTCGGCGCTGCGCGAAACGATCGAAAAATCGCCGGCAAGATTGCGGTCGAGAAATTCGATGTCCGCTTGCGTCTCGGGATTGAGCGAGCGCCATTCCCGCCGCAAATACTCCGTCGCGAACGCCTCAGCCGCGTTGTTCGCCGGATTGAGCCATACATCGACGACATCAGCGCGCGCGCTTTCGCCGATCACCGTCTTCACGCCCGTTTCCGCATCGACGCGTACGAGCGCCGTGCGATCGCGGCCGGTGGAATCCAGCATCAGGAAATTGCGGCCATCGGCTTCGAAGGCGATCGGAATCGCCGACATCGTATCTTCGAGCGGGATTGGAAACAAAGCCGTCGCGCGGCCGCGTTCGTCGAAGCGCACCAATTCAGCGCTGCCATCTTCCAACGGCCGCACGCCGAGGCGCACGCGGTTCTCGCGGTCGAGCACGAAACGCGCGAACCCGCGGGGCCCCGTATTGCGCAGCAGCACCGAGCGCTCACCCGAGCGCACATCGACCCGCACCACGTCGGCCCACACGGCATTGCGCTGGTTCAGCGCAATCACCACGCCGCCCGGATCGTTGGCGCTGACGCCAAGGATCTCCGCGCGCGCACCCGCCTGCGTCAGCGCCCGCGGCGCGCCGCCCGCGACGTCCACCGAATAGAGCTGGAAATTTTCGTCGCCGCGCTCGTCCTGCAGATAGAGCAAGGTCGCGCCATCGGCGGCCCAGGCAAACGAGCGAATGCCGCGCACGCGATCGTCGGTCACCGGGCGGGCCTGATCCATTGCGTCAACGGAAAGAACCCAGAGGTTCATCACCCCGTCGCGCGGCGCCAAGAACGCGACCATGTCGCCGCGCGGCGAAAGCTGGCCGCCCGTGCGCACGGGATCACCGAAAAGATCAGCGCGGGAGATCGAAGGCTGCGCGATCTCAGGCGTAGGCGCGCGCACACCGTCCCGGCCACAGGCCGCGACGGCGAAAGCGAGCCCCAAGGCGGCGATGGCCCCGGCCCAAAATCTGGTCGCTCTCGTCCCCACACCCAAACCTTACAGGGCCGTCATCCACCGTCCAACTCACATGGCTGACAGGAAGTTCATCTTTACGGCAGGGATGGGGCGATGGCTGCGGCCCGGGGGCCTTCTTCCCCAGATAGGAGACTGAAGAGCACGCTTTGACACCCCGGCCGGCGCACCCTATTCCACTGCCGCTTTGACAAATTCGACTCAATCCCCCGCCGCCCATACCGGCGCACTCGTGCTCGCCGATGGAACCGTATTTTTGGGCCAGGGCCTAGGGGCTGAAGGCGCCGCCGACGGCGAGGTCTGCTTCAATACCGCCATGACCGGCTATCAGGAGATCCTGACCGACCCGTCCTACGCGGCCCAGATCGTCGCCTTCACCTTCCCGCACATCGGCAATGTCGGCGCCAACGTCCAAGACACCGAGACGTCTTCGCCGGCCGCTGCGGCTGCTGCACGCGGCGCTGTGTTGCGCACCAGCCCGACAGCGCCCTCGAACTGGCGTTCGGAAGACGATCTCAATTCCTGGCTGAAGAAGCGCAACATCATCGGGCTCGCCGGTCTCGATACGCGCGCACTCACGCGCCGCATTCGCGAGCACGGCATGCCAAACGCCGTCATCGCGCACGCCCCCGACGGCAAGTTCGATCTCCAAGCGTTGCATAGGCGCGCGCAAGCCTGGCACGGCCTCGACGGTCTCGATCTCGCGAAGGAAGTGACGACCGCGCAAAGCTACGTCGTCAATGAAAGCCTCTGGCAATGGCCGCTCGGCGTGCCTGAAGTGCAGAAGCCGAAATTCACTGTCGTCGTCATGGATTACGGCGTGAAGCGCAACATTCTGCGCGCGCTCGGCGAGATCGGCGCGAAGACGATCGTGCTGCCCGCGACCGCAACGGCTGAAGAAGCGCTCGCGCACAAGCCGGACGGCATCCTGCTGTCAAACGGCCCTGGCGATCCGGCGGCGACCGGCGTCTACGCCGCGCCCGAGATCAAGAAGCTCGTCGATAGCGGCTTGCCGGTGATGGGCGTGTGCTTGGGCCACCAAATGCTTGGCCTCGCGCTCGGCGCCAAGACTTTAAAAATGCCGCAAGGCCATCACGGCGCGAACCATCCAGTGCAAGACAAGAGCACCGGCAAGGTCGAGATCGTGTCGATGAACCACGGCTTCGCCATCGATCGCGACACGCTGCCCAAAGGCGTGAAGGAAACCCACGTCTCGCTGTTCGACGGCTCCAATTGCGGCATCGCGTTGGAAGGCAAGCCAGTCTTCTCAGTGCAATATCACCCGGAAGCGAGCCCCGGCCCGCAAGACAGCCACTACCTCTTCGAACACTTCGCCAAGCTGATGAAGAAGAGCGGCAAGGCGGCTTGAGGAAGAGCTGTGTCGGACACATGAAGACGGTTCGGCCTCACCATCTCAAATATGCACTCGCCCAAAGTTGGTGGTTGCTACCAACATTCGTTGGCTTCGCTGGACTCATGGTCCTAATTCGCGGCGGCGCCTTCACCGACTTTGTTTGGGGAGCAATTCCCCGTGTGATTTTCGCGGTCGGGTATTTCTTGTATCGCGTTTGGCGCACTCAGCAGCGACTTTGATCTTGGGGTCCCCTTCCTTCACCGCCCCCCTCGTCTCCCTCGCGCCAATGGCGGGCGTGACAGACATCCCATTCCGCCGCCAAGTGAAAGCCTTTGGCGGGCGCTATTGTGTGTCGGAGATGGTGGCGTCCGAGCAGCTTGCGCGCGATCGCGTCGACATGGCGCGCCGCGCCGCTGGCTTTGGTACGATTGCGCCGCTCGTCATCCAACTCGCCGGCCGCGAAGCGCATTGGATGGCCGAAGGCGCGCGCCTTGCCGAAGAGGCCGGCGCCGATGTCATCGACATCAATATGGGTTGCCCGTCGAAGAGCGTGACCTCCGGTCTCTGCGGCTCGGCCCTGATGCGCGATCCCGATATGGCGCTGAAGCTGATCGAAGCGACGGTCTCCGCCACCAAGCTTCCCGTTACGCTGAAAATGCGCCTCGGTTGGGATCACGCCAATCTCAACGCGCCCGAAATCGCCAAACGCGCCGAAAGCGCAGGCGTGCGCATGATCACGATCCACGGCCGCACGCGCCAGCAATTCTATACGGGTGTTGCCGACTGGGCCGCGATCGCGCCCGTCGTGAACGCCGTCACCATTCCCGTGATCGCCAATGGCGACATCAACAACGCCGCCGACGCACGCCACGCACTCGAACTTTCAGGCGCCGCTGGCGTGATGATCGGCCGCGCCGCGCAAGGCAAACCTTGGCTGCCGGCTTCAATCGAACACGCGCTCAAGCACGGCGGCGAAGTCGAGGCGCCCGCACGCGAAATCCTGCTCGCCTCGCTGCTCGCACTCTACGAAGACACGCTTACCTTCTACGACGAAGGCCTAGGCCTCCGCATCGCGCGCAAACACATCGCCTGGAGCATCGACGCCGTCCTCGGCGCAAGCGCACGCGCGCAACGCAAAGCCATCTGCACGCTGACCGATCCCGTCCGCGTCCGCGACGAGCTGATCGCGCTCTTCGAACGCGAACCGGAATTGGTTGCGGCCTAATCTGCACCGCCGGCGCCCTCGCTTGCCAAGTCCAGCGATTGCCCGCGAGGCGCCGGCGCTCCATAAACGCGCCATGACCAAAACCCCGCTTCTCGTTCACCCCCCGCTCGGCCTCTTCGAAATGCGCTTGGCGGAGTACGACATCGTCCGCTGGCCGACGGATCGCACAGACATCCGCGCCGCCGTCGTGATCGGCCATCTGGGCCTCACCAATGCGATGATCGACGCGCTGCCGGAGCTCAAATGCATCGTGTGCTTCGGCGTCGGCGTGGATGGGCTTGATCTCGACTATTGCCGCGCGCGCGGCATCGCCGTCACGCACGGGCGCCACATCAATCACGAAGACGTCGCCGACGTCGCCATCGGCCTGATGATCGCGCGGCTGCGTTTCTTTACCGAAGGCGAACGCGTGTTGCGCGAGGGCAAATGGACGCCGCCGCTTGCCGTGCCGCCGCAGAAGCGCTTGCGCGGGCGCAAACTCGGCATCGTCGGCATGGGCGCCATCGGCGAAGCCATCGCCGTGCGCGCCGAAGCGTTTGGGCTCGACATCAAATGGTACGGCCCGCGCGCCAAGCCGGCGATCAAACACGCTTACGAACCTGATTTGATGAAACTCGCCGATTGGGCGGAAGTGCTGATCGTCGCTGCGCGCGGCGATAAGAGCACGGCCAATCTGGTCAATGCTGACGTGATCAAGGCGCTCGGCAGCGATGGCGTGTTGATCAACATCTCGCGCGGCACCGTTATCGATGAAGACGCAACGATCGCGGCACTCAAAAGCGGCGCACTCGGCGGCGCTGGCCTCGACGTATTCGTGGAAGAACCGACGCCGGCGTCACGCTGGGCCGACGTGCCCAACACAACGCTCACGCCGCACCTCGGCGGCGGCACCCGCGAAGCCCTCTGGGAAGGCTCGCAAAACGTGCTGGAAAACCTGCGCCGGTTCTATGCGGGCGAAGCGCTGCTCTCGCCGGTGGAGCACTAAGAGAAACGGAGCGCGCGTTTGCGCGCTCCGCAGATCACCTAAGCCCGCCCGTACGGCGTCGAGTTGAAAATGCCCATCTCTTCCTCGCTCATGTCCGCGCCGATATCGGCGAAGAGCGGCGTGGAGAGATAGCGTTCGCCGGTATCAGCCATCATCGCGAGAATATTGGCGCCGGCGGGCGCCGTCTTCGCGATTTCCAGCGCGCCAGCGAGATTGGCGCCGGACGTGATGCCGACGAAAATCCCCTCCTTCGCGGCGAGGTCTTGCGAACAGCGCATGGCGTCCGCATTCGCAATCTGGACCACCTTGTGGACGCGCGAGAGATCGACATCGCCGGTGATCTTCGGAATAAAGTCCGGCGTCCATCCTTGCATCGGGTGCGGCTTGAAGGCGGGGTGGCCTGCGGCCGGCGTGCCATCCGCGTTGCGCTCCTGCGGCAGGCCGCTGGAGAGCAGCGGTGCGTCCGCAGGCTCGCAAACGATAATCTTTGTGTCGGGCAATTCCTTATTGAGCACGCGCGCCACGCCGTTCAGCGTGCCCCCCGTGCCATAGCCCGTCACCCAATAATCGAGCTTCACATCACGGAAATCATCGACGATCTCGCGCGCCGTCGTCTTCACGTGCATTTCCGGATTGGCTTCGTTTTCGAACTGGCGCGTCCAATACCAGCCGTGCGTCTTGGCGAGCTCCATCGCTTTCTGCACCATGCCGGTGCCGCGCAACGCCGCCGGCGTCGTCACCACTTTGGCGCCGAGGAACCGCATCAGCTTGCGGCGCTCAACAGAGAAACTTTCCGCCATCGTCACGACCAGCGGATAGCCCTTCGCCGCGCACACCATGGCCAAGCCAATGCCGGTGTTGCCGCTCGTCGCTTCCACCACCGTCATGCCCGGCTTCAATTCGCCCGAGCGCTCCGCCGCTTCGATCACGCCAAGCGCCAAGCGATCCTTCACCGAGCCCAGCGGATTGAACGCCTCGACCTTCACGTAAAGGTTCACGCCCGCCGGCGCGATGCGATTGAGCTTCACCACCGGCGTACGGCCAACGGTTTCGAGAATAGAATTGTAGCGGGCCATGCGCGCGCCTCCTGGTAAAATCCGAGACGCACCCTTTACCGCCTCGCGCGCCGCCGCGCGAGTGTCTTCGGTTACAGACTGACGCTACGCCTCACGCGCTGAACGCGCCGCATGGCTGATCACGCATCAGCTTGCGCCAATCGCCGGCCGACAGATGCACCAAGGTCTTGTGATCGCCGCCCTCGAAATAGATGTCGTCGGCGTCGAGCAGACTTTCATCCATCACGGTTTCGAGGTTGAACGCCTCACCGATTGGCGGAATGGCGCCCAAATCGCAATCGGCGAACAGCGACGCGCTCTCCTCTTCCATCGCCAGCCGCACCGGCCGCCCCAACCAATGCTGCAAGCGATCGAAGCGGACTTGGCGCGACGCCGGCACAACAGCGAGCATATAATCGTCGCCGACGCGCACCAGCACAGCCTTGGCCATCAGATCATCGTCAATGTGCGCCACATGCGCCGCCTGCGCCGCGCTCTTGGCGCGCGCGTGCGGGATTTCCTCAAATCGGCATCCTCTGCGGTCGAGATACGAGCGTAGCCGCGGCGAAATCGACATCATCGCCTCCTTATTCAATGAGGAAGCGCGAGGATGCGCGGTGCGTCGTGTGGGGCGCAGCACAGGGCCTCGCGCCAATGTGACGATCCTAATCCCGAACGAGTTCCGCGCCAATCGCCAAGCACAGGCGGAACTAGCGCCCCCGCCATCGGTTCTTTCTGCACATCATCGAGAGGAGAGTGAGCAATGGCTGAAAGAGAAAGCGGCGGCGGTTCCTCGCCGTGGGTCGCGTTTCTGGCTGGCATATTTCTGGTCGCGCTGATCGCCGTGGGCGTCGTCGCCTACAATGGCGGCCTTCAGCGCCAAGAAACCGCGCAGCTGGAAATCAATGTGCCGGACGTGAAGGTCAATCCGCCTGAAATCGATCTCCCGCCAATGCCGGCGCCGCAATCGCCGCCGACGGCGGACGCGCCGGCTCCGGCTCCTGAAACCCCATAAAGCAAAAGGGCGGCCCCAACGGACCGCCCTTTCTCTTTGGCGATGTCGCCAACTTAGCGCAGTTCGAACGTCACGTTGACGCTCACGCGCGTTTCGATTTCGCCAGGCGCGATCGGCGGCGGGGGTGCGGCCGGCGAGGCGTCCATACGAGCCGACATCGCAAACGGCATCGGCGGTGAATAGCCCCCGCCTTCGCTTACAGCGACAACACGGACGACGCGCATATTCAGCGCGCTGGCGTACAATTCCGCACGACGACGCGCTTCCGCGATCGCATCACGGCGCGCGATGTCGAGCTGCGCTTCCGGGTTAGCGTGCGAGAACGACACGCCATTGATGTTGTTGCCGCCGGCAGCGACTGCGGCGTCGATCACGCGACCGGTGTTTTCAATATTGCGCACCTTCGCCGTGACTGTGTTGTTGGCTTGATAACCCGTGATCAGCGGCGGCTCGCCTTCGCGATATTGCTGTTGCGGATAGACCGACACGTTCGACGTTTGAATGTCCCGCTCGGCCACGCCCGCGCGGCGCAGCGCTTGCGTGAGCGCCGCCATCCGGCGTGAATTCTCTTGCAGTGCGGCTTGCGCGGTTTGGCCTTCGGTGGTGACGCCAACATTCAGCGTCGCCAAATCCGGCCGCGCCTCTGACGTGCCCTCGGCGCTGACGCTCAGCAGCGTGCCGTGCTGCGCGCTTTCGGCGGGGGTCGTCTGCGCGACAGCACCCTGTGGAACCGCGACCGTCGCCATTATGGCGAACGCCGCAGCGGCTTTGATGAGACGCATGTCATTCTCCTCTCCAGATCCCCTCTGGTTCGCTTTCTTCCACGCGCGCGCGGCGCCCGAATTACGGCGAGGTCAGGTTTTTTCGACGCCTAGCGGAAATGTGAACCTTTGTTCCGATTGGCGCGTTCACTCCCGACAGGAGATGAGGTCATGGAAAAACAAATCCAGCCCCCGAAAAAGCCCACCCCGCCGCCAAAGCCGAAAAAGGTCCGCGACGCCGGCCCCGACGCGATGGAAAACCCGCCGCCTGAGCGCTGGACCGAGGTCGACGAAGCCTCCGACGAAAGCTTCCCCGCCAGCGACCCGCCAGCGAAATATTAGGCGACGTTCAAGTCTCCCCGCCGGAAACCTCGCGGAAGCGGTCCATCTGATGCATGCGTTCGTGCAGGATCGTTACAATACCAACGTCGCCGTCAGATAAACGACGCCAATACAGAAAATGCCGCTCATACCGGAAGAAATACCCGTCTACGCTGAACTCGGCGGGGATTGGCTTTGACAGAATTTCGTGCGTGTCGATTTGCCCGACAGCCGCGAAAAGCCCGGTGACGTAGCGATCCGCCTGTTCGACACCCCAACGATCTCGCGTGTAGCGATAGATTTCATCGAGACGGTGCGAGGCCGCTTCCTGAACGCGGAATACGGCCATCGCGTTAGCTCCGGTTGCGCGCAATCACCTCGGCCGCGCCCAAGTGTTTGTAAGAATCCTCCGGAGCAGCAAACGCGTGAGCAAGCTCGGCCTTCAACCGCTCAAACGCTTCCTTCTCCGCCCGCTCCTTATCGCGGCGGATGAGGTCGCGAATATATTCGCTGACGTTCTCATAGGCGCCGTTCTCGGCCACGTTCTCGGCCACGAAATCGCTGAGAGCGCCGCTCAGGCGGACCGTCATGGTCGTGGTTCGAGACATAGTGAGCTCCCTGGGCGCAAGGCTCGTCTTCAATATAATCAAAAATGAATACACAACAAGACGGCCGATCATTCCGCAACCGCAGCGGACGCCAGTTTCAAGTAACCGAATCACGTAAACTCGGCTTTTCAGCCCGGTTGATGATTTGCGGTTCTCAGACGCCTTCCTGCGCCAAGTGCGCGACCGCGTATCTATCGCGGATTACGCCGGGCGGCGTCTGAGCTGGCACAAGCAAAAATCGCGACCAAGCGCCGGCGATTATTGGGCCTGCTGCCCGTTCCACCAAGAGAAGAGCCCCTCGTTCCACGTCTTGGATCAGAAAGGCATCTTCAATTGCTTTGGCTGCGGCGAGAAAGGCGATCTCTTCACGCTCGCCATGAAGCTCGAAGGCGTCTCCTTCCCGGAAGCCGTCGCGCAAATGGCTGAACGCGCCGGCATGGAGATGCCGAAGGACGATTACGAAGATCGCGGCGACAATGATCGCAGGAAGCGGCTCTATCAGATCACCGCGCGCACCGCGAAACTCTACGCCGATGCGCTGCGCTCCAGCGGCGGCGCCGACGCGCGCAAATATTTGCAGGGCCGCGGTCTTGGTCCGGCCGAATGGGATCGCTTTGGCATTGGCTTCGCGCCCGACGAATGGACCTGGGCGCTCGACAAGCTGAAAGCCGAAGGCTTCACGCAAGAAGAGATCGTGGCTGCCGGCGTTGCGCGCGAAGGCGAAGAGGGCAAGCGCGCCATCGATACGTTCCGCGGCCGCGTGACCTTCGAAATCACCGATCCCGCAGGAAAAATCATCGGTTTTGGCGGTCGCGCGCTCGCGAAGGACGCCAAGGCCAAATACATCAACTCGCCCGAAACCGCGCTCTACTCGAAGAGCCGCGTGCTCTATCGCTTGAAGCAAGCGCGCGAATTGCTGGCGAAAACCAAAGCCGAAGGCCTCGTTGTCGGCGAAGGCTATCTCGACGTCATCGCGCTCGAGCGCGCCGGCATCGCCGCTGTGGCGCCCTGCGGCACCGCGCTCACCGAAGATCAGCTGCAATTGCTTTGGCGCTCCGGCAGCGAGCCTGTGATCTGTCTCGACGGCGACAGCGCTGGCCAACGCGCCGCCGAACGCGCGCTTGATCTGGCGCTGCCCTATCTCTCGCCCGCGCACACGCTGCGCTTCGCGCATGCGCCCGCCGGCCAAGACCCCGACGACATCTTCCGCAGCGGCGGCGCCGATGCGTTGAAGCAGCTGATCGACAACGCCTCGCCCGCCGTCGACACTTTGTTCGAGCGCGAAAAGAACAAGCGCGAGCTCAGCACGCCGGAAGCGCGCGCCGCGTTCCAAGCCGGGCTCAAAGACGCCATCGGCAAGATCGCCGACCGCGACACGCAGCGGCTCTATTTCTCCGAGCTGATGAGCCGCGCGAACGCCCATCTGCGCGCCCAGCGCCCGCCCTTCGTGCCTTACGCGCCTCGTCCGCCAGGCCAGCAAGGCCAAGGCCCCTACAAACGCGGCCAGATGCCCCCGGCTCCCGCCACGGCCGAACTCAAAGCCATCGCCAACGCCGAACGCGCCCGCCCCGCCGCCGAGGGCCTGCTCCGGGCCGCCATCGACCAGCCGGAGGTGCTTTCCAAATACGCTGACTGGATCGAGCGCCTGGAAATCCACGATCCGGACCTCGAAGCCATCCGCGACGCCCTCTTGGCGCTCGCAGATGAGGCCGCCCATGCCGAAAATGACGCGCTCTCCATTGACCGCGCCGCCCTTAGCCTCCATTTGACCCGATCGGGTCAGGAGCGCGCCGCAGCCCGCATTGAGCGTTGGAAGCACGAAGAGAAGCCCCCCGGTCGCAAGGCTGAGCCGAATACCGGCCCCGACGCGAACCCGAGTGAGTGGCTTGCCTTAGTGACACGCCAAGTGGTGCTGCCGGCGATCAGGGAGGAATTGTCTGAGTTGCAGGCGGCAGCCGCCGAGGGCGACGACGACGCGTTCGTTCGCTTCCAGGCGCTGAGCCGCGAGGCTCGTTTAATCGAGGCTCGCGCCCGCGAAGCAAAACAAGAAGACGCTGCCGCTGAAAACGACGACGCCGACGGGCTGGTCGCCTGACCGCCCCGAACCTATTTCGAATTGATAGAGCCGAGTTCTGATGAGCAAGACCGAAGAGACCGCGACGGAAGAAAAGGAAGCGCCGGACGGCCCGATCCTCGACCTCTCCGACGCCGCCGTGAAGAAGATGATCAAAGCCGCCAAGACGCGCGGCTTCGTCACGCACGAAGAGCTCAATAAGGTCCTGCCGTCGGAAGAATTCTCCTCCGAGCAAATCGAAGATGTGATGTCCCAGCTCAATGAGATGGGCATCAATGTCGTCGATAATGAGGAAGAGGGCGAAGCCGCCGAGGAAGAAGGCACGAAGGCCGTCGCCACGCGCGACGAAGCCGCCAAGCCCGCTGTCACCAATACGCGCGAAGACGCTGACCGCACCGACGATCCGGTGCGCATGTATCTGCGCGAAATGGGCAGCGTCGAGCTGCTCAGCCGCGAAGGCGAAATCGCCATCGCCAAGCGCATCGAAGCCGGCCGTGACGCGATGATCCGGGGTCTGTGCGAAAGCCCGCTCACGTTCGAAGCCATCATGGTGTGGCGCGACGAATTGCGTGAGCAAAAAATTCTGCTGCGCGACATCATCGATCTTGAAGCCACGTACGGCGCCGAGATGGGCATCGTCCCGCAATCGGCGCCCGGCGTGAACGCCGACGGCCTGGTCGATCCCGAGCAAGCCAAAATCGAAATCGCCGAAATCGAGCGCAAGAAAGCCGAAGCGCTTGCCGCCCGCTCCGCGCCGAAGCCCGCGCCCGCCGCTGGCGAGGACGGCGAAGAGAAAGACCCAGGCGAAGCCGCCGCTGAAGCCGACGCTGACGGCGAGTTCGACGACGAACAAGCCATCTCGATGTCGGCGATGGAAGCCGAACTCAAAGAAGGCGTGATGTCGACGCTCGACGCCATCGCCGAAGCGTTCGGACAATTCCGCAAGCTGCAGGAAAAGCGCATCGAACTCAGGCTGCAAGGCAAGGCCCTGCCCGGCGCCAAGAACGAAGCCTACGAGACCGCGCAGAACACGATCATCGAAGAGCTGAAGAAGCTCAAGCTGAACAACGCGCGTATCGAAAGCCTGGTCGAGCAGCTCTACGCCATCAATCGGAAGCTCATTCAGCTTGAAGGCAAGCTGATGCGCCTCGCCGATTCAAACGGCGTGCCGCGCGGCCAATTCCTCGAAGCCTACCAAGGCAGCGAACTCGATCCGAAATGGACCGAGAAGGTCGCCGTCAAATCGAAAGCCTGGGGCAAGTTCGTCGCGCAAGAAGCCGACGACATCGCCGACATCCGCAGCGAAATCGGCGTGCTCGCCCAAGAAACCGGCGTGCCGATCGACGAATATCGCCGCATCGTTCACGCCGTGCAAAAGGGCGAGCGCGAAGCGCGCCAAGCCAAGAAGGAAATGGTCGAAGCGAACCTCCGCCTCGTCATCTCCATCGCCAAGAAATACACCAACCGCGGCCTGCAATTCCTGGATCTCATCCAGGAAGGCAATATCGGTCTGATGAAGGCCGTCGATAAGTTCGAGTATCGCCGCGGCTACAAGTTCAGCACGTATGCGACGTGGTGGATTCGCCAAGCCATCACCCGCTCGATCGCCGACCAAGCGCGCACCATCCGCATCCCGGTGCACATGATCGAGACGATCAACAAGCTTGTCCGCACATCCCGTCAGATGCTGCACGAAATCGGCCGCGAGCCGACGCCGGAAGAGCTCGCCGAAAAGCTGGGCCTGCCGCTCGAGAAGGTCCGCAAGGTGATGAAGATCGCCAAGGAGCCGATCAGCCTTGAGACGCCAATCGGCGACGAAGAGGATTCACACCTCGGCGATTTCATCGAGGACAAGAACGCGATCCTGCCGGTCGACGCCGCGATCCAGAGCAATCTGCGCGAAACCACGACGCGCGTGCTCGCCTCGCTCACGCCACGCGAAGAACGCGTGCTGCGCATGCGCTTCGGCATCGGCATGAACACCGACCACACGCTCGAAGAAGTCGGCCAGCAATTCAGCGTAACGCGCGAACGCATCCGCCAGATTGAGGCGAAGGCTTTGCGCAAACTGAAGCACCCGAGCCGGTCACGGAAGCTGCGGAGCTTCTTGGATAACTAGGATGCGCCGTGACGGCCAGTTGGACGCCACCTGATCGCACTGACTTCGCGCGTCGCCTGATCGTCATCGCCTCAGGATTGGTGCTCGCACCAATCCTCCACCGCGTCCTGCACGCACTCCATGCGGACGATTACAACTAACTTCCCTTCTCCCCCGCGAGGGGGAGAAGAAAAGCTAACCGTTAAACGCCCGCGTTCGGGTCGCGCAGCGGCTCGCCAACATTCAGCGGCGTCGGCGACATCACCACTTGCGCAAATTCCGGCGCCTGCGAGATGCGTTGCGTCGGCGCGCGTTGTTCAACACGGGCGACATCCCAGGCTTCTTCATCGAGTGCCGCCATGATCGCGGCGCCGCGCGCACGCGATTGCGGATTGGCGCCGTCCATCACGACACGCAACTCCGTGTACTCGCAATCGGCCATGTTACGCTCAGCGATGTCAAGCATCTGCAGCGTCGTGTCATCGAGCGTGGTTTGGTCTTGGCCAAAATAAATTCTGAACGACGTCGCCTCGCAACGCGCAGGCGTTTCCGCCATTGCCGGCGCTATCGTCAAAGCCGAAGCCGCAACGCACGCGGCCAAAATCGTACGGAACATGGAAGTCTCCCTCAGAACGAAGCAATGTCGTGAGGGACAACGTGTGGAACCGGGAACGTGGTCGCCGTGACGCCAGTCACAAACCCGCGAGTTCCGTTACCAAGAATAATTGAAACTAATGCTGACGCGCGATTTACGCGCCGCGTTCGCCACGACTTCATGCCGGAGATAGCTCTCCCACATCAGCACGTCGCCAGCCTTGGGCGTCACGTACACGAACGTGCGATCTTCCTCCGGCGCGTCTTCCAAGCGCGGCGGCGCTGCCATCATCATCGCGTGGCGCGGATCTTCCAGCTTCAACGCCGAAGCGCCCGCCGGCGTATCGACATAATAGGTGCCGCTTACCACCGAGTGCGGATGAATGTGCCCCGAATGCACGCCACCCGGCTCAAGCACATTGATCCAAATGGAATCGAGCTTCAGCTTCTTGCCAGCGAGATCAAGATGCAGTTCGCGCGCGAATTTCGCGACGTGTTTATCCAACACCTGTTTGAGCGCGCCTATACTCGGATCGCGCTTCGGCAAATCGTCGAGCGAGGCGTAGGAGGTATAGCCCTTGTAGCCCTTCCCTTTGCTCCACGCCTGCCCCGCCTCGTCGTCGGCCGCGATGGCGCGGCATGATTTGAGCAAATCAGCATTCAGCGTGCGCGCATCTTCAAGCGCTGCGCGATAGAGCTTGGTGACGAATAGATTTTTGATTTCAGCCATGGCAGCGGAGCTTTAAGCGCCCCGCCCCGTCCCGGTCCACCAGCTTCGCCCAATAAAAAGCTCCCCCGTTCGCACGGGGGAGCAGGCAAAAGGTCCACGCGGGAGGCGATAGACCAAGTTGGGCAGGCTATTACTGGGCGGACGCGGTTTGCAGCGCCGGCGAGATCGCGATGATCGTCGGCTCAGCGTCGCGGCTGGCGTCGCAACGGACGTTCTGCAGCTGGCCGTCGCGCCAGACGTCGAGGTCGACGCGGACGGTCGTGCCGCGCACGCGGGCCTGATCGAGGCGGACGTCGTCAATGGCGACGCCGGTCTGGGCGGAGACTTCCGCACGGCAGGCGCGGATCGCGGCCGAGCGGTCGCTGGCGGCGTCGGCCGAAGCCACGCCAGGAACGATCAAGAAAGCGGCGAGCGCCGCGGCACCAAAAAACTTCTTCATTACACCCTCCGGGGAAGAGACTGGCGCCGGCCGCTACTATGACGACCGGTCTATTTGCTGGTTATCACTAGACCGGTCGTCATACAAGTGTTAAAGAGGTCATGACATGGCAAAACCTTCCTCTGCTCGCGAAGATTTGATCGAAGCCGCTGTCGAGCTCTTCCGCGCCCGCGGATACGAGGGCGTCGGTGTTGCGGAATTGCTGCAGCGTTCGGGCGCCCCGCGCGGCTCGCTCTATTTCCATTTCCCAGGCGGCAAAGAACAGATCGGCGCCGAAGTGGTCGCCCGCGTCGGCGCGCATGTGTGCGAACGCTTCAAGCAATTGCGCGAATCGAGCCCCAGTCTCGATCGCTACATCGACCAGGTCTTCAAGGCGACGGCCAAGGAAGTCCGGGATCGCGAGTACGAAGCATCGTGCCCGATGGCGGCGATTGCCTCCGGTTTCAGCGCTGAAAACGTGAAGCTGCAAGCCGCCGTGAAAGAAGCCTTCACCTCCTGGGAACGCGAAATGGCGCTAGCGGCGCAACAATGCGGCGGCATGAGCGCGAAGGATGCGGCGGTGTTCGCATCCGCCTTCCTCACGGCGATGGAAGGCGCGTTTATCGTCTCCAAAGCACAGGGCTCGTCGGCGCCGCATGCGAACGCCGCACGCGCCATCAAGGCGCTCGCCAACGCGCTGCGCACGCACTAAGCGCGCGTAATCGTCGCGGCGAAACAGCCGCGCCGCGCATAATGCGCCTGGATGTAGGCGACGTGTTCGTTAGCGAAGAAGCGCTCAATCAAGGTCGCGGCGTCTGCGCCTTCCACCAAATCTGCCTCGATCATCATATGCGTCGCGTTGAACCCGCGAAGCGAAATCGTCCGCCGCGCTAAGGCCGGGGGCACAATGTTCGCCACATCGGCCCGCGCGCGCGTCTCACGCACAAAGATCGGCCCCTGCTGTTTATAGGGCGTATCCGCCGGCTGGTGCGCGTGATTGATCAACAGCACATGCTCGCCAATGTCCGCATCATCCAAACTGATCCGGCACGGCGCGCTGTTCTTAGCCTCAATGCGGACGCGTACAATACCACGCGCACCAAGCTCGTCGTCAGACAGCACATGCAGATGCGCGAAGGGTGCGGGATCGAGGCCAGCAATGCGAAAGTTCATGTCAAATCTCCTGCACCGCTTATGACGCGAGAGATGACCGCGCGCTGGCCGCAAACGGACATTGTGTTAGGGTGACGCCATGCGTCTCAACCAGATCACCGCCGCGGCGACCGACCTCGCCCAGTCGATCGCGTTCTACGAATTGCTCGGTCTCAAACTCATCGTGCAAAGCCCGCACTATGCGCGTTTCGAATTGCCGCGCGGCGAGGCGACGTTTTCGCTGCACGTCACTGACGGCGCGATCCCGCGCGAAAACGCGCCGCATCTCTATTTCGAGTGCAATGACGTCGACTTCGAAATCCGCCGCTTGAAACATGCGGGCGTCGCGATCGAGCGCGAACCGATCATGCAATCTTGGCTCTGGTACGAAGCGTGGCTGCGTGATCCGGCGGGCAATCAGATTTGCCTGTTCAACGCCGGCGAAAATCGCCGCAACCCGCCTTGGCGCATCAACAAGCCCGAACTTACGCGCAACCTCCACCTCGTCATTCGCGACGGCGCGAAATGGGCCTTAGTGAAGAATAGCGGCGGTGAGGAAACTTGGCGCGAACTGCAGGATCGATACGGCGATTACAAAACCTCACTCGGCCCGTACGATCTCTACGATTTGCTCGCGATGCTCGAAGAACAATGGCCTGATATCTTCGCGGCGCACGAAGACGCCATCCGCGCCTTCGCTGAGAGTCGCGAAACCGAGTTGGAATTCTAGCGCCTTACCAGTGCTCGGGCCCGAGACCTTCGAACACGGCCGCAAAGCCAATGGCGCCTACGAACGCAAGCACAGCCAGCATCGCCAAAATGCCGACGGCCAGCAGCACGACGGCCCCAATCCAGGAGATGCGCGACAGTAGCAGCGCCGTGTCATCATGCTCGGCCTGCGCTTGCGAGGCCCCAATGCAGCCCAGCACGAACGCGGCGATGGTCGGCAAGAGCGGGATGACGAAGCCCAGCAACAAGCAACCCACACCGATCGCACCAAGCACGAACGAGCCGGAATAAGAACGCGCCGCACCGCCAGCGGCAAAGGCGCCTGGCACGGCAAACACCGCCCGCGCCTCGCCATTCTCTTCCACGAAATCGACGATCTGCCCGGCCACAGGCGGCGCTGCCGAGCGCCATTCCGTCATCGGAAACTCTAGGCGACGCTCATCCGCAAGCAGAACGCCACGCCCATCATGAACGCCGAGAATGGTGCCACGCATCAACTTCTCCGTGTCAGAACCAGGAAGATCACATCTTCGTCGCGTCGGCTCAACCTATTCCGCGATCAGACGGCTCGGCGCGCGGATCGAGTCTGGCGATTGGTTCAGCGCTAGGATCTCGGCGATCAGCGACAATACGGAGGATGAGCGATCGCCCTCGTCCGCTACGTCGCGGCAAACGCCATCGCTTGTCTCGTCGCCACAGGAGCGACCGATCGCGGGCCCCGCCACATAGCGCGCACCGCCATATTCGACCTCGGCGGCGTATATGCCATTCTCGGCGGCGCCACGCGGCAAGATGCGGAACAACGGCACACCACGCCCGCCGCCGCGCAAGCCCGCAGCGCGCACACTAACTTGCGCCTCGATCGCCTCGCCCGCACGCGCATTCATGGCGCCGGCACGCATGAGCTCGCCGACATAATAGACCATGTCGTCCAGCGAGCGCAGCCGCAGCCGCACCAAAGTTGAACCGATAGGAAACACCGGATCGCAATCTACGCCCGGCGCAGGCGCTTGGTGACGCACGGGCGTTGTCGGCGCATACGCCTCGACAATCCCGCACAGCGCACGGCCCTGCGCACCGAAACTGCTCTCCGGCGCGCGCGCGCTGGTCGAGATCATGAACTCACGCATCTCGCGCACGTAGGCGCATCCGAGCGTATCGATCTGCGGCGCGCAGTCCTCGAAAATCGTGTTGGCTTCGTTGGTGAACACCTGCACGCGGCCTTCCGCGTCCGTTTTCTCGATCGCCTCGACCATCACCAGCATCAACAGATCGCGCGGCCAACCGCTGCGCCAATAATGCGCGAACACATAAGGTTCAGTCGGTTCAAAGGCCGTGCGCGTGAGCGTTTGCGCATCGAACGGTTGCACTGCGTAGCTCGGCCGCCGCGCCGTTTCGCGCGACGCTTCAGCACTACCGAAGCCCCAAGGCGACCCGCCTTCGCCCAGCGGAATCGAGCCGATGCCAACGCTCTGACTGTAATTCCACGACGGACTATCCGAGATGCCCGTCATCGCGAGATAATAGCGCGGCATGCGATCGCGCGAGCGCAGCACATTGAGCAGGATTTGCGCCGACACGGCTTGCGCATAAGCTTCATTGAACGCCACCGCATCATCGGCAATCTGACGCGTCAGCCGTTCGCGCTGCGACGGTATCGACGGCGCCGTGGCGCACGAGGCCGCCAGCGCACACGCCGCCAGCGCAGACAAAATCCGCTTCATATTCCCCTCCAAGGCGTGAGCATGCCCACCTGCGCGCGGGCGCCAAGTAAGTTCCCCAAGCTGCCGAGCTTCAGAACTTGCGCTTTGCCCTCAGCTTCGCTTCAAAGCGCTTTATGGAACACCTGATCGAAGGCTATCGCATCTATCGCGAGAAGCGCTGGCCGGAACTTCGCTCCCTCCACCGTGAATTGGCCGAACGCGGCCAGTCTCCTAAAACGCTGGTGATCGCCTGCGCCGACAGTCGCGTCGATCCAGCGACGATCTTCAACGCCGGCCCCGGCGAACTCTTTGTGGTGCGCAACGTCGCCAACCTTGCGCCGCCGTTCGAAAACGCGCCGGGCTCCTATCACGGCGTCAGCGCGGCGATCGAGTTCGCGGTGCTCGCCTTGAAGGTCGAGACCATCCTCGTGCTTGGCCATGCGCAGTGCGGCGGCGTGCTCGCCGCGCTCGATAAGCGGCCACGCAACCCTCAATCCTTCTTGGACGCCTGGATCAGCCTGCTCGACACCGCCAAGGCGCGCGTCGAGGAAGCCCACCACGAACACCCGCCGACGGCGCTGGAATACGAGTCGATTCGGGTCACCTTGGAGAATTTGGCGACCTTCCCGTTTGTGGCGGATGCGATCCGCGAGCGCGGCCTAAAACTGGCCGGCGCCCGCTATGGCGTCGCCGATGGCGGCCTGGAAGTCCTCGATCCCGCAACTGGCGCGTTCAACCCAGTAGTTTGACGCGATTTCACCGTAATCGCGGGCCATCTCCAGTATTGCATCGGGATGTTCCGTGCTAAGGGCGTCTTACTGAGGGGGCGCCGCGGGAGACGTCATGGCGGACGTACTCATTGTTTGTGTGCGTGAAGATGAGCCGCAAGCTAAGGCGCTTGCGGACATGTTCGAGGCTGCCGGCTTCACGATCGGCGGCGCTCCGAGCAATGACGGTGCGCTGCGGTCCAGCGGCGCGGGCGTTATCGTCTGGTCTCAAGCTTCTATCCGCTCGCGCCCATTTCTCGACGCCGCACAGCGCGTCATCAACGCCGACAAAGCCGTCGTCGCCAGCCTGATCGAACCACCGCCGCCGTCGAGCATAGGCTCCTCGCCCGCTTTCGATCTCTCGCGCTGGAGCGGCGATCCGAACGATCCGTCGCTTGATCCGCTGTTTTTCGCGGTCGACCGCATGGTCAACGCCGCACGCGCCTCGGTTGGTGCAGGCGCGGCAGCACCGCAAACGCAAGCCTTCGACGAGCCGCCGCGCTTGGCCCCGCGCCCAGCGCCACCGCCTCCGCCACAACGTCTTGCGCCGCAACCATCCGCCGATCCGCTGGGTGGCGAAGCCGAACATTGGCGCGCGATCCGCGACAGCCGCGATCCTTCGGTTTTCATGGATTATCTGGCGCGCTACGGCGCGACGGGCACCTTCTCGGAAGTGGCTGAGCTGCGCTTAAAGCAGCTTACCTCGGCGAAAGCCGCTCCAGCGCCACAACCGCCGCCACGCCCAGCGCCGCGGCCGTCAGCGCGCCTAGATCCGCCGCCGCGCCGCGTCGATCCCACGCCGCCTCCGCCGCGTCGCGAGCCGCCGCCACCGCCCGCACCGCGTTATGCGGAAGCTCCACGCCGGACCGCGCCCCCGCCAGAACGACATTATGATCGCGACGATCTGCGCGACCCGCCGCGCAATCAGGGCGGCGCGCTGCGCGCCTTCATCCTCGTCGCTTTGCTTGGCGGCGCGGCGCTCGCCGGCGGCCTCTATTTTGGCGGCGGCTTGAACAACGACGCGCCGCGCGCGGCGGTCGAAGACAATACCAGCACCTCAGACGTTGGCGCACCGCCGGACGCGGAGAGCAGCTACGACACGGCGGACAATGGCACGTCGTTCTCAGAAGCGCAGGACAATCGCGCGGCGCCCGCGCGCCCCACAGCGGCCGCGCCGGATCGCGAGCAGACCCGCGAGCGGGAACGCCAGCGCGAGCGGGAGCGTGAAGCCGCGGCCTCTGAGCCCGTGCCCACGCCGACCACGAATTTCGCGTCCAATTCCGGCGGGCCGGTGTCGCTGTCAGCAAGCAATTCAAATCCGCCGGGTTCAACGGCCCCAAACAATGCCGTCACACTCTCGCCGCCCGTCACAGCCCCAGCGACAACGCCTGCGTCTACGACTCCGCCGCCGGCCGTGACGCCCACCCGCCCACCCGGGACCGTCGTGTTCACGCAGCGCCCGAGCGCAAACCGCATTGCGGAGCTTTATCCCTCAGCCGCCTCCCGGCGCGGCGTGGGCGGGCGCGTTCAATTGAGCTGCCAGGTGCAAAGCAACCTAACGCTTGCGTGCACGATCGTTTCAGAGACCCCTCCAGGCCTGGGCTTTGGTCAAGCGGCGCTCTCGACAGTGAGTTCCTACCGCGTGCGGCCAACGCTCTCGGATGGCGCGAGCGCCGTTGGCGCCAGCACCCGCATCGCCGTCAATTTCCAGGCGCCGCAATAAATGATCCTGACATTGCTGAAGGCAAAGCTGCATCGCGCACGCGTGACGCAATGCGACCTCCACTACGAAGGCTCGATCTCGATCGACGCCGATCTGCTTGAGCGCTCGGGCATCCTGCCGAACGAGCAAGTGGATGTGCTGAACATCAATAATGGCGCGCGCTTCACGACTTATGCGATCGAGGCGCCGCGCGGCTCGCGCATGTTCGGCATCAATGGCGCAGCGGCGCGCCTAGCGCAATTGGGCGACCCCATCATCGTGATCGCCTATTGCCAGATGCCGGCCGAAGAAGCGCGCAATTACAAGCCGTCCGTCGTACTCTTAAACGAGCACAACGAGGTGATCGGCTAGACCACGCGCCTAGCGCGTGATCCGCAGATCGCCGATGCCCGAGCCGATGGCGTCGAACGCCGCCTGCAATTCGGCCGCGTTGGCCGCCTGATAGAAGTGGTCGGCATCCGTTGCGCAATTGCGCAAGCGCGTTTCGTTGTCGTCGTTCGTGTCGCGGAATTGGATCGTGTAGATTTCGATGCCCGTCGCCTTGATCGCCGTGCACAAGGATTCCTGTGCGCTATTGATGTAGCTCACATAGCTGCTGCTGCTTGTGATCGCGTTGCGATTGAAGCCACTCGGCAACGAGCTACGGAAGCCGGAGGTCGTCCACTGGCCGAGGTGGCTGAAGGCCGAATAGTCGGATTGGAGCGCTTGGCCGTTACCAGAGGTTTCGTTGGTGCTGCTATTGGTCAGATTGGTGTTTTCACCGTCTGTCATCAACACCAGCACTTTGCGCACCGGGTCATCCTCATCGTCATACGGGCGGCCTTCCGTGAAGGGTGCGGTCGGCGAGAGCACGCGCCAGCCCCACGCCAAACCTTCGGCCTGGTTGGTGCCGCCGCCATTCCAGTGCTGCATGGCTTGAATGGCGTTGATCACCGTCGTGCGGCTCGTCGTGAGCGGCACGATGGGCGTCGGGCAGCCGCGGTTCGGGCCACGCGCGTTTGGCGCGGAGGTCGTCATCGTGTGGCTGACGCCCGAGCGATACTTCCATGGCGAAAGCTCGCGACCGGTTTGCACGGTGTTGCCGCTTTGCGTCGCGGTCGCCCAGATATTGTTGCTGCTGCTCCAGCTCGCGGTCGCACCCAGCGAGTCCGTCAGATAGGAATTCGATGAACCCGTCGTGCTCTGATTGCCGTATTGATCGACCCAGAAATAGGGCGAGAACATGGTCTCTGGCTGCGCGGGGTTCGGCACCGTGTCTAGAGCATGGTGCGGCCCCGGGCGCGCTTCCACGCAGCCGCCCCAGCCGTAGCTGGAATTGATCGTGGCGAGTTGATCGAACAGATCGAAGTAATTGATGTTCGCTGGCGCATAGGCCCAGCGCCCTTGGCGCGAGCTGCCGCTGATCGTGGCGGTCGTGCAATCGCCCCAGACTATTGGAATCGAAGAGCCCGCAAAGGTCGTCGATGGGACTGGGCTCGATGCGCAATTGTTGATGCGTTGGAAGTAGATTTGACGATCTTCGAGCAATTCGCCGTTGAACGGCGCAGCGCCCGTCGTGTCGATCCAACCCGAATTGCGATAGGCCGCGCCGACGTTCACTTGCGCCACGAAGGGCACCAACGCCACGCTCACTGTGTCGCCGTCGATGCCCAGCAGGAAGTCCGCCAAATCCTCGGCGGCGTCGCGCAGCGCCTGCATGTCGTTCGACATCGAGCCCGTGTTGTCGAGTACGAGCGCGACTTCGATCGGCGGGCTAGCGCTCGCCTGCGCCTCCGATTGAACGCGGATGTACCAATCTTCGTTGCGGATGATCGCCGCCAGCGAGAGCGGCATCGGCAGGCGCGCGGTCACGCGGTGGCCGCCATCGTCCATTTCGAAAACGTGAAATTCGGCTTCGAGGCCAAGTGTGCCCATCTCGGCGTCAAAGAACGCCCGGGCGCGGTTTTCGCGCTCGGTTAGGTCCAGGTTTGAGCTTCGCTCAGCGACCAGAGCGGCGCCGTCGGCGGCGTTCTGCATCTGCACGCGCAGCGCCTGGGCGCGCGTGAAATCGACCGTGAGGCCGACCAAGCCCACCAGCACCGAGCCCATGAGGGCCCACAGCATCGCGACGTTGCCCTGACGCGCGCCCGCAAACCGGCGCAGCCCCAAGTTTTTCACCAACCGCCCAAACATTTTTGGCCTCAAAAACGGACCTTTGAAGGATGCCGACAGTACGCGAGTGGCGTTAATGGCCGATTTGGGAACTTGGTGAACGCGTCGATTTAGGTTGCGTCTCGGAACTTTTTGCTATTAATATGATATCACTTTGATGGCATGAGAGGGTATGTCATGACCGCGAACGCGCTGAGTCACACACAAGAACGCAAGGCCAACACGTCCAACGGCGGCCTGATGCTGCTGGCCACTTTGGTCGTCCTGGTCGCCCTGATCTGGATGATTATTGAATTGGTTCAGTACGAGAGTGGCTTCACCACCCTCGGCGTGGTCGTCCTGGCGACGATCTTCCTGCTCCAGATCTGCGGCTTCTACACGCTCCAGCCCAACGAGGGCGCGGCCATCACCCTCTTCGGCAATTACAAGGGCACCGACCGCACACCCGGCCTGCGTTGGATGCTGCCCTGGTACACGCGCAAGAAGGTCAGCCTGCGCGTGCGCAACGTCACCGGCGAAAAGCTCAAGGTGAACGACAAGCGCGGCAACCCGATCGAGATCGCCGCCGTCGTCGTCTGGCGCGTCACCGATACGGCGCAGGCGCTGTTCGACGTCGATGATTACCAGACCTTCGTTGATATCCAGATTGAAACGGCCGTCCGCGAAATCGCCTCGCACTTTTCTTACGACCACGCCGAACACGACGAGCCGACGCTGCGCGGCGATGCGGATCAGGTCTCGAGCCTATTGCGCGAAAAGCTGCAAGAACGCGTGTCCGTCGCCGGCGTCGTGATTGACGAAACCAAGCTCAGCCACCTCGCCTACGCGCCGGAAATCGCCTCCGCCATGCTGCGTCGCCAGCAGGCCGAAGCTGTGCTCGCGGCGCGCCGCTTCATCGTCCAAGGCGCGGTCGAGATGGTGCAGCACGCGCTGGAGCAATTGAGCGAACGCGACATCGTCCGCCTCGACGACGAACGCCGCGCCACGATGGTGTCCAACCTGCTGGTCGTGCTCTGCGGCGACCGCGACGCGCAGCCGGTCGTCAACGCCGGCTCGCTCTATCAGTAAAGCGTAGGATTTCCGCGCCCTGGCCTTGCCGGGGCGCGGATGGGAGCATCCTGTGCCCACCGAGAGAAAAGCCTTTGCCCTGCGGCTCGATCCCGCACTCCACGACGCCATCGCGCGCCTGGCGGGCGCTGAATTGCGCAGCGTGAACGCGGAAATCGAGTTTCTGCTACGCGAAGCGTTGCGCGCGCGCGGCGTGAAGCTTGACGCAAAAGGCGATGAAAACGGCCAAAACTAACGCGGCGGCGCTAGACCTGCTCTAATCCATATTGATTGGACCAAGGCTCGCCCTTGCGCAAAAGCAAGATCGCCGCCGCGATCGCAAAGCAAATCGCCGTCGCGATCACCCAGTGAAACAGGGCTGTTTGGGGCGTCCAGCCCAAACGCGGCTCGCCTTCGATCAAAAGCCACGCCAACGCGGCGAGCATTGGCGTCGTCGCCCAAACCGCACTGAGACCCAGATCATGCAGCCGATTGGCGATCGCGCAGAACGCACCCCGGAACAGCACAAACCAGCCAAACAGAGCGAACGCGATGCGGACGTCCTGCTCAAGTCGCAAAAAGCCGCCGAGGATGAACGGCAGTGGAAACCAAACCTGCGACGCGATCGCCAACACGCCCATCACAGCCAGGAAGTGTCGCTGCCCGATGCGATGATGCGGGCTCGTCAGCACATCCATGATCCGGCCGCTGTCGAGCGGTTCGCTCGCCGTGGAGGACGGAAGGCTCAGATTGAGGTTCAGGACGGGCGCGCGCGGCGGTGGTGCTTCAGGCGCAGGCGCAGGCGCCGGCGTCACGTCTGGGCGCGACTTGTCGGGCTCGAACGCCGTGATGAGCACGTAGAGTGCGCACATCACCAGCGATGGCGCGACAAACCCGGCGGCGACCATCAACGCGGCGGGACCGGCCGGCGCACCGGTCGCATCCAGAACCGATGTCGGTATGTTGGTCAGCAATGACATGAGGGCCGCCGCGAGTGGGATCGCAATCGCGCCGCCCCCCATAAAAACGCCGCTGCGACCGCTCGGCGGGGCACGCTTTACCACCGCCTCCAATCCGACGAGGCCGAGAATGAGCACCGTCGTGATTGCCGGCAGCCACAACACCAAAAGGATCAGCGCCTCGAGGGGCCTGATTTGTGGGCTGCCGAACCACAGCCAAATCTCAAGCAAGGCGACAATGTCGCCCGCGAGAACGGCGATCCCGCCGGCGACACCACGAAACATAGAAAGCTCCCAGCTCGGCGCTGCATACCCGATTGCAGTTATCGCCCGGTTAGGTTGCAATCAGAATCGTGGTTTTCAGGCGTTAGGCTTGCCGCGCCCGGCCCATGCCGTTAAGAGCGCGCGATCCCCTTTCTGGATCGATTCTGACGCCGCAAACGCGGGCGGAGACGCATGCCAAAACGTACCGACATCTCCTCGATCCTGATCATCGGCGCGGGGCCGATCATTATCGGCCAGGCGTGCGAGTTCGATTATTCCGGCGTGCAAGCGGTGAAGGTGCTGAAGGCCGAGGGCTATCGCGTCATCCTCGTCAATTCGAACCCGGCCACGATCATGACCGATCCGGGCCTGGCGCACGCCACCTATATCGAGCCGATCACGCCGGAGATGGTCGAAAAGATCATCGAGAAGGAAAAGCCGGACGCGATCCTGCCGACGATGGGCGGCCAGACCGCGCTCAATTGCGCGCTGACGCTGGAGCGCACCGGCGTCTTGAAGAAGCACGGCGTCGAGATGATCGGCGCCAATGCCGACGTGATCGAGAAGGCCGAGCACCGGATGAAATTCCGCGATGCGATGGACAAGATCGGGCTCGAGAGTCCGCGCTCGCGCCTTTGCAACACGATGGACGAAGCGCTCGCCGCACTTGAGCACGTGCAGCTGCCGTCAATCATTCGCCCGTCGCTGACGCTTGGCGGTTTGGGCGGCGGCGTCGCTTACAATCTGGAGGAGTTCAAGGAAATCGTCGAGCGTGGCTTGGCGGCCTCGCCGATCAGCGAAATTCTGGTCGAAGAGTCGATCATCGGCTGGAAAGAGTACGAGATGGAAGTCGTCCGCGATAAGGCGGACAATTGCATCATCGTCTGCTCGATCGAAAATATCGATCCGATGGGCGTACACACCGGGGACTCGATCACCGTCGCGCCGGCGCTCACGCTGACCGATCGCGAATACCAACGCATGCGCAACGCTTCGATCGCGGTGTTGCGTGAGATCGGCGTCGAAACCGGCGGTTCTAATGTTCAATTCGCGGTGAACCCACGCGATGGGCGCATGGTCGTCATCGAGATGAACCCGCGCGTGTCGCGCTCATCGGCGCTTGCGTCGAAGGCCACCGGCTTTCCGATCGCCAAGGTCGCGGCCAAGTGCGCCATCGGCTACACGCTGGACGAAATCGCCAACGACATCACCGGCGGCGCGATGCCCGCCTCGTTCGAGCCGACGATCGATTACGTCGTCACCAAAATTCCGCGCTTCGCGTTTGAGCGCTTTGCCGGCAGCGACACGACGCTGACGACGAGCATGAAGAGCGTCGGTGAAGCGATGGCCGTCGGCCGCACCTTCCAAGAGAGCTTGCAAAAAGCGCTGCGTTCGCTCGACACCGGCTTGGTTGGCCTGGACGAAATTCAGATCGAAGGCGCGAGCGACGAAGACAATGGCCGCGCGGCCGTGCGTGCGCGCTTGGTCACGCCGAAAGCGGATCGTTTGCTGGTGTGCGCCGAAGCGCTGCGCCGCGGTTTGAGCGTTGAAGAAATTTGCGCGGCGTCGCATTTCGATCCGTGGTTCGTGCGCCAAATCGCCGAAATCATCGCGAAGGAAGCCGATATCCGCGCCAACGGTCTGCCGAAAGACGCCGTGAGTTTCCGCGCGCTCAAAGCGCAAGGCTTCTCCGACGCGCGTCTCGCCAAGCTCACCGGCCAGCGCGAACGCGACGTCCGCGCCGCGCGTCGCAAGCTGGGTGTGCGTCCGCAATTCAAGCGCATCGACAGCTGCGCCGCCGAATTCCGCGCGACGACGCCGTACATGTATTCCACCTACGAGATCGGCGCCTTCAATCTCAAAGGCGAACAAGCCGCGCCCGATTGTGAAGCTGATCCGAGCGATCGCAACAAGATCATCATTCTCGGCGGCGGTCCGAACCGCATCGGACAAGGCATCGAGTTCGATTATTGCTGCTGCCACGCCGCATTCGCGTGCGCCGAGATCGGCGTTGAATCGATCATGGTCAATTGCAACCCGGAAACAGTGAGCACGGATTACGACACGTCCGACCGCCTTTATTTCGAACCGCTCACTACCGAAGACGTGCTGGAAATCGTCGACACGGAAAAAACGCGCGGCACGGTCGAAGGCTTGATCGTGCAATTCGGCGGGCAAACGCCGCTGAAGCTCGCGCAGCCGCTCGCCGACGAAGGCGCGCCGATCCTTGGCACCAGCGTCGATGCGATTGACCTGGCCGAAGACCGCGATCGCTTCCAGGCCCTGTTGCGCAAGATCGGCCTAAAGCAACCGGAAAACACCATCGCTGGCTCGCTCGACGCCGCGCGCGCCGCCGCCGGCAAGATCGGCTATCCGGTAATGTTGCGTCCATCTTACGTGCTCGGCGGGCTCGCCATGCGCATCGTGCACACGGAGGAAGAGCTCGAAGGCTATGTCGCGCAAATCTCGCGCGCCCTCGGCGGCCCGAGCGAACTCGTCGTCAGCGATAAGCGTCCGTTGCTCGTGGATCGCTATCTGCGCGACGCGATCGAAGTCGATGTCGACGCCATCTGCGACGGCGAAGAAGTGTTCGTCGCGGGTGTGATGGAGCACATCGAAGAAGCGGGCGTGCACTCGGGCGATAGCGCCTGCGCGCTGCCGCCCTATTCGCTGGATAAGAAAATCGTCGACCAGATCGAAGAAGAGACCAAGAAACTCGCGCTCGCACTTGATGTGCGCGGCCTGATCAACATTCAGTTCGCGATCAAGGACGGCGAAATCTTCATTCTCGAAGCCAACCCGCGCGCCTCGCGCACCGCGCCGTTTGTGGCCAAGGCCATCAATCGCCCGATCGCCGCCGCCGCCGCAAAGGTGATGGCCGGCGTGAAGCTCAGCGAGCTCAAGCTTGATCGCCCATCCAAGGGCCATGTCGCGGTGAAGGAAGCCGTCTTCCCGTTCGCGCGCTTCCCCGGCGTCGATCCCGTGCTCGGCCCAGAAATGCGTTCGACCGGCGAAGTCATGGGTCTCGACGCCAATTTCGCCGCCGCCTTCGCCAAGAGCCAGATTGCGTCGGGCACGGTGCTGCCAACCGAAGGCGCGGTGTTCATCTCGGTGAAGGACAGCGACAAGCCGGCGATCGTCCCGGTCGCGCGCGACCTGATCGCGCTCGGCTTTCGCGTGCTGGCCACCGGCGGCACCGCCGATCGCCTCAAAGCCGAGGGCCTGGACATCGAGCGCGTGAATAAAGTGGCCGAGGGCCGTCCGCACATCGTCGATGTCATGAAGAATGGCGGCGTGCAGCTTGTCTTCAACACAACCGAAGGCGCCCAATCCTACCGGGACAGCTATTCGATCCGCCGTACTGCCCTGACGCAGAACATTCCCTATTATACGACTGTGTCGGGCGCCCGTGCCTCGATCCAGGCCATCCGGCTCTTGAAGACGGGCGCGCCCCTAGGCGTTCGAGCGCTCCAGGCCTATGCTTGACGTGGGGCCGGAGCGGATACAAATTTCCCTTTCCTAGACGGACTAAATACACACACCCATGGAAAAAATTCCAATGACCGCCGAGGGTTATGCTGCCCTCGACGCAGAGCTGAAGCGTCTTAAGACGGAAGAGCGCCCCTCGGTGATCCAGGCGATCGCGGAAGCGCGCGCCCACGGCGACCTTTCAGAGAACGCCGAATACCACGCCGCGAAAGATCGCCAGGCGTTCATCGAGACGCGCGTGGCCGAAATCGAGGACAAGATCGCCCGCTCGCAGATCATCGATGTGTCGAAGCTGTCCGGCAAACAGATCAAGTTCGGCGCGACCGTGAACCTGATCGACGAAGATTCTGGTGCGAAATCAAAGTACAAGATCGTCGGCGAAGACGAGTCCGACGTGAGCCAAGGCAAAATCTCGGTCACCTCCCCGATCGCGCGTGCGCTCATCGGCAAGGAAGAGGGCGACGTCATCGAGGTCATGGCCCCAGGCGGCGCCAAGTCGTACGAGATCGTCAAGGTGAAGTACCTCTGAGCCTGGATCGGGCGGAGCTGGACCGATGAGAAGCGTCGGCTTCCAGCCCGCCGAGCCCATCAAGATTTGGGTCGTCACCGATGGCCGCGCCGGGATCGAGAACCAGGCGCTGGGCCTCGCGGAAGCCATTGCGCGCCGCGCGCCGACGCTCATCACAACCAAACGCATCGGCCTGCGCACGCCCTGGTCGTGGTTTCCCCCCGGCTTCGTCCCGGCGCCGCGCCATGCGCTTTCAGTCGGCGCAGATCCTATCGATCCGCCCTGGCCCGATATCTTCGTCGGCTGCGGCCGCGCTTCGATCCCGTTCGCACTCGGTGTGAAGCAATGGTCGAACGGCAAAACCTTCGTGGTGCAGCTGCAAGATCCGCGTGTGAACCCGCGCGAGTTCGATGTGGTCGCCCCGCCCGTGCACGATCAGCTCGAAGGCGCGAATGTGCTCTCCACAGTTGGCGCGTGCCATCGCGTGACGCCCGATCGGCTCGATCAAGCTGTGCTCGACTATCCGCAATCCCTCGATGAATTGCCCGGCCCGCGCTTTGCAGTTTTGATCGGCGGCAAGTCGAAACGTCAGAACATCTCCGCCAAACGCGCGCGCGAAATTTCTGACGCGCTCGTCAAAGTGCAGCGCGAAACCGGCGGCTCGTTGATGGTGACGCTCTCGCGTCGCACCGGCGATGCCGCGCGCATGCAATTCCGCACCTATCTCGCACCGCATTGCGCCGTATTCTACGAAACCGAAGGCGTGAACCCGTATTTCGCGATGCTGGGTTCGGCCGACCACATCTTCGTCACCGCCGACAGCGTGAACATGGCGACCGAAGCGGCCGCGACTGCAAAGCCGATCCACGTACTCGACGTCGATGGCAGCGGCGGCAAACTGGATGGCTTCCATCGCAGTCTCGCGCGCCGCGGCTGTTCGCGACGCTTCACCGGCGTACTCGAAAGCTGGTCCTACCCGCCGCTCTTGGAAACCGACCGCGTCGCCGCCGCCGTGCTCACCGCCTGGGCCGCCCGCCAAGGCGCTGCGCGGTAGCTTTGCGCGAACCGCGTTCGTACCAAGTCTTGCTGCGGTTCACGATGTAAACGACCGACAACATCACAGGCACTTCCACAAGCACACCGACGATTGTAGCAAGCGCAGCGCCCGAGTTGAGACCGAAAAGGCTAATCGCGGCAGCGACTGCCAGTTCGAAAAAATTGCTAGCGCCTATCAACGCCGATGGCCCCGCAACGCAATGCGCCTCACCGCTCCAGCGATTGAGCAGATAAGCGAGACCGGAATTGAAATAGACCTGTATGAGGATCGGCGCCGCAAGAAGTGCGATAATCAAAGGCTGCGCGATGATTTGTTCACCTTGAAAGGCGAACAGCAGCACCAACGTGGCCAAGAGCGCCATTAGCGACAACGGCTGAAGAATGGCCAAGAGCCGTGAAAGCGCAGGCTCGCCACCCGATCGCAAAGCGAGACGACGCAGCACTTGGCCTATAATCACTGGCGCCAAAATATAAAGCGCCACTGAGAGCGCCAAGGTCTCCCAGGGCACGGTGATTGCGGAAAGCCCGAGCAGCAACGCAACGATCGGCGCGAAGGCCACGATCATTATCGCATCGTTGAGCGCCACTTGGCTCAGCGTGAAGTGCGGTTCGCCCTTGGTGAGATTGGACCAGACAAAGACCATTGCCGTGCATGGCGCGGCCGCCAGGATGATCAGCCCCGCGATGTAGGAATTGACCTGATCCGCAGGCAGATAGTCACGAAAAATATGGCCGATGAAGAGCCAACCCAACAGCGCCATCGAGAACGGCTTCACCGCCCAGTTGACAAAGAGCGTGACGCCGATGCCGCGCCAGTATTTTCCAACTTCACGCAACGCAGCGAAATCGATTTTCGCCAACATCGGGATAATCATCAGCCAGATAAGACCAGCCACCGGTATATTCACACGCGCCACTTCAAGCGCCGCGAGTTGCGCAAAAGGTTGCGGAAAAAGCTGGCCAAGCGCGATGCCCGCCGCCATGCAGCAGCCAACCCAGAGCGTGAGATAGCGCTCAAATATCGACATCGCTTCTATGCATCGTCTTGTGACTTGCCGATGTCGTTGATCCGCTTTTGCAGCGTCATGCGATCGAGGCTCGCGATCGGCAAGTTCACGAAAATCTCGATGCGATTGCTGAGGCGCCCGTACGCATCGAGAAACGCCGCCGCGACTTCCGCTTCAGAGCCTTCCACCGCGGGCGGATCAGGCACGCCCCAATGCGCGCTCATCGGCTGACCGGGCCAGATCGGACACACTTCGCCGGCCGCATTGTCGCAAACGGTGAAGACGAAATCGAGCGGCGGCGCGCCAGCTTGCGCGAACTCGTCCCAGGATTTCGAGCGAAACTGATCGATCTTATAATTGAAGCGCTCCAGCAAATGCAGCGCGTGCGGGTTCACGGCGCCTTTCGGCTGTGAGCCAGCCGAGAAGGCGTTGAACTTGCCCGCGCCCATACGCTGCAAAATCGCTTCCGCCATGATCGAACGCGCGGAATTACCGGTGCAGAGGAAGAGCACATTGTACGGCCGGTGCGCTTTGGCACTCATCCCGCGCTCTCCATCTGGCGCGGCGCGCAACACGGCGAAGGTGGTTTGGTCGCTGCATGTGATTCAGGCGCAGCGCCTTCGGCTCCGCCTCCGTAAGTCGTTGCCTCACCGGTCGTCAGGAATGTCTCCCAGGTGACGCCTTGCGGGTCAGCGATCCAAGTCTTCTCGGACTTGGCGTAGCAACACGTCGTCTCGCCTTCTTCCAAAGTCGGCCCATCAGCCTGCTTCAAGCGGGCATACACTTCTTGCAACTCGCCCTGGTTCTCCACCTGGATGCCAAGGTGGCGCACGCCGCCCGCGTCCGGACGATACGAGATCGCGAAATTCACGCGCGGATCGTCGAGCATCCACTTGGCGTAATCCGATTTTTTCACCGTCGGCTCGGCGGCGAACAAATGCGAATAGAATTGGATCGATTGATCGAGATCGTTCACCCCAACATGCACGTGTAGGCGCTTCATGACGCTCTCCTCTTCTTGGATGCGGCTTGCGCAGCCGGGGCGCACGACGCGCCGCCGCAGCAATTTTCAGTGAGAAAGCCGACAAGGTCGTTCATCGCGACAAAGTCAGCCGAATAGATCAGCGAACGGCTCTCACGCCGCTGCAGGATCAGCCCCGCACGCGTCAGATGCGCGAGGTGAAACGAAAGTGACGACGCCGGCAGATCGAGCTTCTCGGCGATCACGCCGGCCGCACGCCCCTCCGGCCCCGCCTGCACAAGTAAGCGAAACACGGCGAGCCGATGCTCATTGGCAAGCGCACCCAGCGCAGAGACGGCGTCATCAGTTTTCATTTCGATATTTCCAGTATCATCGAATTATTGGTCGCGCAAGCGATCTCTGTCAGCGCATGCGTTCAGGCGAATGTGAGATGATTGAGAGGTGCGCCCTTACGGTTCCAGCGGATCAAATTTTTCGAGCACGGGCCGCTCGGCCAGGCACGGCATCAGCTTTGGGCCGGCGTTGCGGAACCATTCGGAGGCCATATGGGAGTCGAGTGTGGCCTGGTCGGCGTACATTTCCATGACGACGTAGGTGGTCGGCTCTTTTTGTGAGCGGCAGAAATGATAGGTGGTGACGCCCGGCTCGTTGGCGCGTGTGGCGGCCACGAGTTCGCGCATCGCCGCTTCAAACGGCGCGGTTTGATCCGGCTTCACTTTCATGGTCGCGATAACACCGATCATTGAGCTTCTCCCTTTGTCTTGCGCGCAAGCTTCGGCCAGCGCGCGCGCATGATCAAGCGGTCGCGAACCAGATGACGTGGCGTGCGCCTTTGCCTGCGCGGGCGCGCACCTCGTCCTCTTCGACTTTGAAGCCGACATGACGAAGCCGGCGCGTAAAGCTCGTGTCGGGCCCGGCTGACCAGATGGCGAGAATGCCGCCGGGCTTCAGCGCGGCTTTCGCAGCGGCGAGCCCGCCCGCGGAATAGAGCCTATCGTTCTCCGCGCGCGTGAGGCCCTCGGGGCCGTTGTCGATGTCGAGCAGGATGGCGTCATAGCTTTTGGATCTGGCGCGGATGGCGTAGGCGACGTCATCGACGATCAACGAGACGCGCGGATCGTCGAGGCCGTTTGCGGTGAGCGCGGCCATCGGGCCGCGCGCCCAATCGAGGATTTCGGGCACAAGCTCCGCCACCGTGATGCGCGCTTTCGGGCCGAGAGCGCCTAGGGCGGCGCGCAACGTGAAGCCCATGCCGTAACCGCCGATCAACAGATGCGGAGCCGCGCGCCCGTGCAGACGCTCGCACGTCATCAAAGCAAGCGCCTCTTCGGAGCCGCTCATGCGGCTGCTCATCAGCTCATTGCCGCCGAGCACGATCATGAAATCGCCGTCGCGACGATAGAGGCGAAGCTCTTCGCCGCCGGGCACGATGGCCGTGCCGAGAAGTTCGCGCGGTTTCATGCCGCCTTCTAGCTTAGCGGCGCCGGCAATTGCCCACACAAAAACGCCGCGACCTTGCGATCGCGGCGTTCAAGTGCAGCTTTGAGCTACTTACATCGCAGAGAGGCGCATCATCCGGCGAAGCTCGTCCGGCGCGCCCGCGGCGCGACGCTTCTTGGCTTGGCTCGGCTGGTAGGCCAGACGCGCATGGTCAGCGCAGTACGGGCCACCACTGGAGCCACGGCCGCAGAACGCGAAGTTCACGTCGGTCGGGTCGCCAATTGGGTATTTGCACATGCTCTCGTTGAGCGTCAGCACGGAGGCGGCCTTGCCATCCTCGAGCTTCATCGGCTCAAGATCCGGAATAACGACCGTCGGCAGGTGGCTCGACGGCGGCCGCAGGCGCGGCGCAGTCGGGCTGATCACGCGCGGACGAGCCGCACGCACCGGCCGTTTCGCCGGGCGGGACGGTGTCGCGCGGCCCGCCAAACCAAGGCGGTGCACTTTACCGATCACGGCGTTGCGGGTGACCCCGCCCAGTTGTTTAGCGATTTGGCTTGCGGACAGCCCCTCTGCCCACAGCTTGCGTAGAAGCGCTACGCGCTCTTCATTCCAACCCATGTTCAAGCCCCTTTGCCCATGGCCCAAGCTCTCACTTGGGTGGCGGCTAAATTCGCTCATTTCGCTAAAGTGTCAACTAATAGGTCTGCAACATATGGGGATATACTAGGACTAGTGTTATCCCCAAGTTACTAACGGAATCACAACCGGCTTCTCCCAGGGCTGATGCACAAGCCCCGACTCACTATTTCCAATACAAACGGCCACTTGGCCCTTTGCTCATGGTTAACGAGCACTCAGACTCATTAAGAATCTATGAAAGGCGCGTTCTCGGTATGGACACCCAGGTCTCCACAGCTCCGTTGAGCTCCCGCCGCTACGGATCTGTGAATTGGTTGGGGCTGCAAACTCTCGTGGCGCGCGAGATTAAGCGCTTCCTCAAAGTGGGCGCGCAGACTGTGTTCGCGCCTTTGATCCAGACCCTTCTCTTCATGATGGTGTTTGGCCTGGTGCTGCGGGACGGCAATTGGCCGGGCTCTGAGCGCGCTTACGCGGATGGCCTGGCGGCGGGCCTGGTCATGATGTCGATCCTGTCGAACGCGTTTCAGAATTCGTCGTCGTCGATCGTGATCGCCAAGGTGCAGGGCAATTCGGTGGACTTCCTGATGCCGCCGCTTTCGGCGCTGGAGCTAACCATCGCGTTTATTGTCGGCGCTGCGGCGCGCGGCATCCTCGTGGGCGCGGTGAGCCTGATCGCGATTGCGTGGCTGGCGAACGTCGTGCCAGCGCATCCGCTGGTGGCGATCTATTACGGCGTCGTGGCTGCTGTGATGTTCGGCGCCATTGGCCTGATCGGCGGCATCTGGTCGGACAAGTTCGATCACATCGCAGCGGTAACGAATTTCATCGTCGTGCCGCTGACATTCCTCTCCGGCACGTTCTACTCGACGGACGTGCTACCCGAGCCGTTCAAGACGTTCGCACACTTCAACCCGGTGTTCTTCCTGATCGACGGCTTCCGCTATGGCTTCATCGGCCATCACGATGCACCGTTGGTGACAGGCGCGCTCTGGTCGCTGGGCATTGCGGCTGCACTCTGCTGGGCGTGCTGGGCGATGCTGAAGAGCGGGTATCGGTTGCGGAGTTGAGCAATGAGCTTTGCGCTGCCGCTTTTCGGATTGGCGATCGCGGCAGCGCTGTTCTTTGTGGCGCAGCGTTTTGGATGGCGCGGCGTGGCGTTCGCCGCTGGGGCGCCTCTCGCGCTGATGATTTGGCTGTGGCTGGCGCTTAAATTCTACTGGATCGACCACACCGGCGATGACGACACGGACGCGATGCTATTTCTCGTCATCGTCTGGTTTGTATTCGCGAGCGTGGTTTCCGCGTTGGGTCTCGCGTTTCACAAACGGCGTTAAGCGCTCAGCGTTTTCGCCAGCAGCGGCAAGAACACGTCCATGCGATAATCGACGTCGGTGTGGTCGTCGTCGAATTCTTCGTAGATATGGGCGATGCCGGCGGCTTTCAGTTTCGCTGCGAAGCGGCGCATGCCGAAATGGATGCGGAATTGGTCGGACCAGCCGCAATCCATGTAGATGAGCTTTAGCTTGCGCAGATTTTCGCCGAGCGTGTCGAACATCACGACCGGATCGTGCTTCATCCAATTGTTCCAGCGCTCGGGAATGAGTTCGCCGGTGCGCGGGTCCATCGGTAGGCGCATGTTGCGGAATTGCGTGGTGTCGGGATCGTAGAAAGCGCTTTGCGCGAGATCCATCAGGATCATGCGATCCTTGTCTTTGAGCTTCGGCTGGCTCTCGACGTGGCGCACCCATTTCTCGATCGAGTAATCGAACTTTCTGAGCGCATCGACGTCGTCATAGAGCGTCGGAATGAAGAGCGCGTCGAAGCCCATGTCGCCGCTATTGATTGCGATCGCGCTCCAGAAATCCGAACGATTGAGCCCGTGCCAGGCCGCGCCATAGCCGCCCGAGGATTTGCCGAACACGCCGCGGCGGCCTAGCCCGCCGCAATTGAATTGGACTTCCACGGTCGGCACGATTTCATCGCAGACATAATCGGCGTAGCGGCCGGAGCCGGCGCTGTTCAGATATTGGTTGCCGTAGAGCTTCGTGAAGCAATCCGGAAACGCCACCACGGCGCGCGCCATGCCCTCATGCGCCAGCCGATCCAGCCGCTCCGGCACGTTCTCCCCGCCCGGCTTCCAATTGGTGTGGCCAAGGCCGCAGCCCCAATAGCCGGTCAGATCGACGATGATCGGCAGATGCTCGGTCGCGCTCCAGCCGGGCGGCGTCCAGACGTGCAATTCGCGGTCGGTCGGATCGCCCAGCGGGTTGCCTTCCAGCACGACGGATTGGTGACGCAGGCGGTGCAGTTCGCCGCGCGGTAGAGAATGATCTCGCCTCATCGATTGTTGATGATACGCCTGGGTTGACCTTGCAAGCGGCGCGGCTCAAAACCGCGCCTTCCCCAAATTCTGAGAGCCAAAATGAGCGCCGCAGAAAGCCATATTCTTCCCGTCTATTCGCCGCCGCAGCAAAACTTCGAGCGCGGTGAAGGCTGCTGGATTTGGGACGATAAGGGCGAGCGATATTTGGATTGCATCGCCGGCATCGCGGTGAACGCGCTGGGCCATGCGCCGCCCGTTCTGGTTAAGGCGTTGACCGATCAAGCCAACAAGCTCTGGCACACCTCGAACATGTTCAAGGTGAAGGGCCAAGAAGAGCTCGCCGCGAAATACACGCGCGACAGCTTCGCCGACGTCGTGTTCTTCACCAACTCGGGCACCGAGGCGATCGAAGGCGCGCTGAAGACGGCGCGCAAATATCACACCGCCAACGGCCATCCTGAGCGCATCGACATTATCGGCTTTCAAGGCTCGTTCCACGGTCGCTCGTATGCGGCGGTGAATGCGTCGGGCAATCCGTCGTACCTCGAAGGCTTCGGCCCGCGCCTGCCCGGCTTCATCCAAGCGCCGTACGGCGATCTCGACGAAGTGAAGAAGCTCGTCGGCCCGACGACGGCCGCTGTGATCATCGAGCCGGTGCAAGGCGAAGGCGGCGTGCGCGAAGTGCCGCACGAATTTCTGCGCGGCTTGCGCAAGCTCGCCGACGAGACCGGCTTCCTGATCATCTTTGACGAAGTTCAATCGGGCGCTGGTCGCACCGGCAAGATGTGGGCGCATGAATGGTCAGGCGTGACGCCGGACATCATGGCGGTTGCTAAAGGTGTCGGCGGCGGCTTCCCAATGGGCGCGTTTCTGGCGACCAAGGAAGCAGCGAAAGGCATGGTCGTCGGCGTCCACGGCACCACATTCGGCGGCAACCCGTTGGCGATGGCTGTCGGCAATGCGTGCTACGACGAACTCTCGAAGCCAGCGCTGCTCGAGCACGTGAATTTGATGGCCAACCATCTCGGCCAAGCGCTCGAAGGTTTGAAGGATCGCCACCCGGATCTGGTCGTCGATGTGCGCGGCAAGGGCTTGCTGCGCGGCGTGAAGCTGACGATCAATCCGAAGGACATTCAGGGCAAGTTGCGCGATCGCAAAGTGCTGGTCGGCGTCGCCGGTGACAACGTGCTGCGCTTGGCGCCGCCGCTCATCATCGACGAAACGCAAATCCGCGAAGCCGTGGATGCGATCGACGCGGTGCTCACCGCTTACGCGACGCAATCGAACGGATGAGCGACGTCCGCCACTTCCTCGACATTTCCGCGCTCTCGAGCGAAGATCTGCGCGCGATCGTGGATGAAGCGCACGCACGCAAAGCCGCACGCCTGGATTGGCCGAAAGCCAAGCCGGACGAAGATGCCCCGCTCGATGGCCATGCGCTGGCGATGATCTTCCAGAAAAACTCGACGCGCACGCGCGTCTCCTTCGAGATCGGCATGATTCAGCTCGGCGGCAAGGCGATCATCCTGAGCGCCAACGACACGCAGCTTGGCCGTGGCGAAACCGTGCAAGATACGGCGCGCGTGCTGTCGCGCATGGTTGATGCGGTGATGATCCGCGCCAACAATCACCAGGACGTTCTGGATTTCGCCGAAGCCAGCGACGTGCCGGTGATCAATGGCCTGACCGATCTCTCGCACCCTTGCCAGATCATCGCCGACATCATGACGATCGAGGAAACGCAGGGCGACATCGCCGGCAAGACGATCGCCTGGCTGGGCGACGGCAACAATGTCTGCACCTCGTTCATTCACGCGGCGGAGAAGCTGAACTTCAAACTCCGCATTGCGACGCCCGCGAATTACGCCGCGCGTTCGCAAGAAGTAGCGGCGGCGAAAGCGGCCGGCGCGGATGTGAGTGTAACGACAGACGCGAAAGCGGCGATCGCAGGCGCGGATGTGGTCGTCACCGATACATGGGTGTCGATGGGCGACACGGATAAAGACGCGCGCATGGCCGCCTTCCCGCCCTACGCCGTGAACGACGAGATGATGGCGCACGCTGCGAAGGACGCGCTGTTCCTGCATTGCCTACCGGCGCATCGGGGCGAGGAAGTGACGAATTCCGTGCTCGACGGCCCGCAATCCGGCGCCTGGGACGAAGCCGAGAACCGCATCCACGCGCAGAAGGCTGTGCTGATGTGGTGCTTGGGCAAGCTGTAAGAGCGATTGCTTAAAGTGGCGCGAAGCCCCATCTCTCGCCGTTCATGACCGAAGCACCGCTCACCGACGATCTCATCGCCAGCTTCAGCCTGGATAACGCGCCTGTGCGCGGGCGCATTGTGCGCATTGCGGCGGGCGCGCTCGATCCGATCCTGTGCCGCCATGATTATCCGCGCCCAGTCGCGCTGCTGTTAGGCGAGGCACTGACGTTGGCGGCGTTAATTGGCTCGTTGTTGAAGATCGAGGGTCGCTTGGTGGTGCAGGCCCAAGGCGAAGGCTTGGTGCCGTTGCTTGTGGCCGAGCATTCGAGCGGCGGCTTGCGCGGCTATGCGCGTTTGACCGAGGGCGCTGCGGAACAGCTAGTGAAGGCCAACCGCGTTCCACCCGCCGAATTGCTGGGCGCGGGCTCGCTCATCCTCACGCTCGATCGTGGACCGGGCGTTGCGCCGTACCAGGGCATCGTTGCGTTGAACGGCGATACGCTTGCGAGCTGCGCTGAGAATTACTTCCGCACGTCGGAGCAAGTCGATACGGGCATTCGCCTCGCGGTCGGCGAACTCATGCGCGCGGATGGTCAAAACACATGGCGCGCCGGCGGCATCCTTATCCAACGCGTCGCCAGCGATGATGCGCGTGGCGACACGCGTGAGGATTGGAGCCGCGCTTCGATGCTTTTCGGCACTGTGAAGGACGAAGAGCTTATCGATCCCGCTCTGCTGACTGATCGCTTACTCTATCGCCTCTTCCACGAGGAAGGCGTGCGCATGGAGGATCCATCGCCGCTTGATGATCGATGCACCTGCAACGAGGAGCGGCTGACGGCTTTGATGCGCACGTTCGCGAAGGACGAGTTGCAACACTTGATAGAGCCAGACGGCCAATTGCACGCGCGCTGCCAATTCTGCGCCCGTGAGTATTTGATCGATCCGAAAGCCGTCGGCGCTTAAGCCGCTTCGATGTCCAGCGCGTAGCCTGCGCTGCGCACGGTGCGAATCGGGTCGTGCTCTTCACCGACCATCAGCGCCTTGCGCAAGCGGCCGATATGCACGTCAACGGTGCGGGCCTCGACGTACACGTCCGAACCCCACACCGCATCAAGCAATTGTTCGCGACTGAACACGCGGCCTGGATGCTGCATCAAGTGGTCGAGGATGCGGAATTCCGTCGGACCCAGATGCACTTCGCGCTGCCCGCGTTTCACGCGGTGCGCCACGCGATCTATGATGATGTCGCCGCAGGTGACTTTGTCGTCGGCCAAGCCCGGCCGAATGCGGCGCATCACGGCGCGCAAGCGCGCAAGCAACTCGCCCATCGCGAATGGCTTGGTGATATAATCATCGGCGCCCATGTCGAGGCCGCGTACGCGATCGCTCTCTTCGCCACGCGCTGTGAGCATCACGATCGGGGTGTTGCGCGTTTCCTGGCGCGCGCGTAGACGGCGGCACACTTCGATGCCCGGCGCCTTCGGCAGCATCCAATCGAGCACAACGAGATCAGGATTGCTCTCGTCGGCGATCACCAAAGCTTCCTCGCCATCCATGGCGACGGAAACGCGATAGCCTTCCTTCTCGAGATTGTACTTCAACAATTGCGCGAGGGCTTCTTCGTCCTCGACGACCAAAACGTGGGGAGCCTTAGCCATTCAGCGCCTCTTAATCGCCGGTCTCCGCCTCGGCCCGCGGCCGTTGCGTCGCGATCTCTTCCCCAGTGACCAAGAAGTGAATGTATTCGGCGATATTGGTGCCGTGGTCGCCGATGCGCTCAATGTTTTTGGCGATGAAGAGCAAGTGCGCGCACGATGAGATCGTCCGCGGGTCTTCGATCATATATGTGAGCAATTCGCGGAAGAGCGAATTGTAGTGCGCATCGATATTGTCGTCGTTGTTCCAGACGCCGATCGCGGACTGCACGTCCTTGTTGGCGTAGGCGTCGAGCACTTGCTTCAAATGATCGGCCGCGATCTTACCCATGCGATCGACGCTGCGAACCAATTGGATCGGCTCGGATTGGTTCAACACCAAAGCGCGCTTGGCGATGTTCTTGGCGAGATCGCCGACGCGCTCAAGCTCACCGGCGCATCGCCACGCTGTCAGCACGACGCGCAGATCGCTGGCCATCGGTTGGCGTAGCGCGAACAATTTGATCGCGCGCTTTTCGACTTCGCGCTGCGCTGCATCGATGCGCGCGTCGCGCTGCATCACGAGCTGCGCCAATTCGGTGTCACGGCGAACAACAGCAGCCAAGCTGTCGTTCACGGCGGCTTCAGCCAAACCACCCATGCGCGCGACCTCCTGGGTCAGCGCGTCGAGCTCTTCAGTGAATGCTTTGACAGTATGCTCAGCCATGCTGCTCTTTACTCGACGTGCCAGTGCGGGCGCTGCAGCGCCCTTGGATGCCTTGGGCGCCGCCATCGGACTTAACCGAACCGGCCGGTGATGTAATCCTGCGTGCGCGAGTCACGCGGGTTGGTGAAAATCTCCTCGGTCGGACCGGTTTCGACCAGCTTGCCCAGGTGGAAGAAGGCCGTCTTCTGCGACACGCGTGCGGCCTGCGCCATCGAGTGCGTGACGATGATGATGCAATAATTCTCGCGCATCTCGTCGATCAGTTCTTCGATCTTCGCGGTGGCGATCGGATCGAGCGCGGAGCACGGCTCGTCCATCAAGATCACGTCCGGGTTCACAGCAACCGTGCGCGCGATGACGAGACGTTGTTGCTGACCGCCCGAGAGACCGGTGCCTGGCTGGGCCAAGCGATCCTTCACCTCTTCCCAGAGGCCGGCGCGACGCAGCGATTTTTCAACGATCACATCCATGTCGGCCTTCGACTTGGCCATGTTGTGGATGCGCGGGCCGTAGGCCACGTTTTCGTAGATCGATTTCGGGAACGGGTTCGGCTTCTGGAACACCATGCCGACGCGCGTGCGCAGCACGACCGGGTCGACGTTCTTGCCGTAGGCGTCCTTGCCTTCGATCTGCAGCGTGCCTTCGACCCGGCAACCATCGATCGTGTCGTTCATCCGGTTGATGCAGCGCAGGAAGGTTGTCTTGCCGCAGCCCGACGGGCCGATGAAGGCCGTGACCGAGCGATCCGGAATGTCGAGCGAGACGTCGAACAGCGCCTGCTTCTCACCGTAGAAGACGCGCACGTCGCGGGCGCTGACCTTGGTCGCCGCGCCAACCAGCGAACCGGCTGAAGCCTTCACGGTCGGGGTCGTCATCATGCTGGGCGGCATCTGGCCTCGCTCAGCATTGGCGGCCGAAAACTCTTCCATGTCAGACCCCTAGGCGCGGTCCTGCCGGACCGTGGACTCATCCATCCCGTTTGCGCCCCGCTCTTAGGCGGGTTTCGTGACACTGATGTGAAACGGCCATGCAAGGACTCAGTCCTCCCCTGCCAATTCCACGTAGGCGGCGAACGCGGAGCCCCGCCCAGGCTGACTTTCCACCAAGAACCCGCCGCGATGGCGGTTGACGATATGCTTAACGATGGCGAGGCCGAGCCCAGTGCCGCCGCGCTCGTTGCCGAGTTCCCGCTCGACGCGGAAGAAGCGCTCGGCCAAGCGCGGCAAGAACCGCATCGCGATGCCAGGTCCAGCATCCTCCACCCGTATATAGGCGTACGAGCGGTTGGCGACAGAGGCCGGGGTCAGCATCGCCACCCGGCCGGCCTCATCCCATTGCTTGCCGGCCCGCGCGATCGTCTCTTCACGATCGCCGCTCACGCCTAGCTCAATCCGCACGATTCCGCCTTCTGGCGTGTATTTGATCGCGTTGTCGATCAGGTTTTGCGCGACTTGCGTCAACTGGAAGCGCTCGCCGACCACTTTGATCGGCGTGCTCGGCGCGTCGAGCTTCAGCTCAACACCACGCTCGCGCGCCACCCCGCTCAGCATGTCCACGACCTCGTGGCCGACCACGACCAGATCGGCGCGATCAGATGGCGGCACGTGCTCATCGAGTTCGATGCGCGAGAGCGAAAGCAGATCATCGATCAGCCGGCGCATGCGGTCAGCCTGCACCTGCATCATCTTTAAGAAGCGATCGCGATCCTCGGCGTTGTCACGCGCGGGGCCGGCGATGGTTTCGATCAGCAGAGAGAGCGACGCGAGCGGCGTGCGCAATTCGTGGCTCGCATTGGCGAGGAAATCCGCGCGCATGCGCTCGGTGCTGATTCTTGCGGTCTGATCGTGAAAAACCAGCATCGCCGCGCGATCTGGTCCCCAATTCACTGGCGCTACGTAGCAGCGTGTATGGCGCCCCGCTTGCGAAGCCTGTTCGTATTCGACCGCGCGCGTGGCGCCGTCGTGCACGGCCGCTTGCACAGCTTCGAGCACATCTGGGTGGCGCAAAATTGAAGTCAGAAACTGCCCGCGCGCCTCGAACTGCATCTGTCGGCGCGCCGCTGCGTTTGAGCTGACGATGCGCATGCTGGCGTCAATCAAGAGCGCCGGATCAGGCAGCGCCTCCAACAGCGGCGCGAGTTCGGCAAGGCCGACGAGTTCGATTGAATCATCAGCACTGACGGGGCCAATGATGAAGCGGCGCGCTTCGCGACCGGCCCAGAACGCGATCCCCACCGCCAGCAGGATCAGCAGCGCCGCCGGCGTGTTGGTCGCCAGCGCCAGCAGCACCAGCAAAATCGCCAACGCGCCAGCGGCCCAGGCCGAGGCCGGCGCTCGGTCCCATCGCAAGCGCGATGGCGTGAGTCTTTCCATGACCATGACTTAGGCCGGCTTAGGCCGCGCCGGCGCCCCTACGCAAGCGTCCGTCCTGTCGGAAACCGCCCATCTCGAACGTCATTGAGGCAGGAGGGCCCGTCATTCGCCGTACGAATCCGCCCGTTCGTCGCGCCGCACGGGCGAGCGCATCCAAAATGGAGGCGGCCGGCATCCTAGACGGAGAACGGGGAAGTGAACTCGCCGAAAGGCGACAAACCTTATCGAATTTCAATATTCTTTTATTGACTTTCGAGAGGGCCGGGACTAGAGCCGGCAGCTGCGAGGGAAAGAATGAATTACGGTGCGCGCCTCCTGATCGGGCTCGGCATGTTGGCCGCGGCCGGTTCGTGCGCGGGCCGCAACCTCCCGCCCGAGCCGGACTCTTACGTGGCGGCAGACGCCATCGGCGCCGAACGCGCGGCCGAGCTCGCCGCCTCGCCCGCAGTGACTTGGCTGGACGATCTCAACTCGCAGGAGATGTCGACGCTGGCGCGCGAAGCGCTCGCCGGCAGCCCAGACCTTCAAGTCGTTGAAGCGCAGTACCGCGCCGCCCGTTGGCGCGCGCGCGGCGCGTTCGGCGGCAATCTGTTGCCGAGCCTCAGCGTCGGCGTGGACGGCACACGTACCGAAGAGCCGATCGCCGGTTCGAACTCGCGCGTGCGCACCGAGTTCATGACCTCAAGCGTCGTCGCCTCTTGGGAGATCGATCTCTGGGGACGCCTCACCGCGCGCGCGATGGCGTCCGATCTCACCGCCGACGCCGCCGAAGAAGATCTCTACGGCGCGCGCCTCTCGATCGCTGGTCAATCCGCGCAAGCTTGGGTCAGTCTGATCGAAGCGCAGCAATTGCTGGCGCTGGCGCAAGAAGATTTGCAAACGCGCGAACGCGCGCTCGATCTCACGCAACGCCGCTATGACGCCGGCATCGCCTCATCGCTCAATCTACGCACAGCGCGCAGCCAAGTCGCTTCTGCCCGCGCCGCCGAAGCTGGCGCACAAGATGGCCTATTGATCGCGTCGCGCCGCTTGCAAGAAATTATGGGTCGCTACCCGGATGGTACGCTGCGCGCGCAGGGCGACCTGCCCCAGCTCGCTTCGATCGCCCCCGCTGGTGCGCCCGCCGATCTGCTGGAGCGTCGCCCCGACGTTCTCGCTTCCGAGAACCGCATGCGCGCGGCCGGCTTCCGCATCCACGAAGCGCGCGCCGCTCTGCTGCCGCGCCTCACATTGCGCGCCAACGCCGGCAGCACGGGCGAAGGCATCAACGACATCGACGACAGCGCCAACATGGTGTCGAACCTGATCGGCGGCATCACCATGCCGATCTTCAATGGCGGCGCGCTCCTTTCTGAATCGCGCGCCAGCGTCGCCGATCGCCGCGCCGCCGCCGCTGGCTACGTGCGCACCTCGATCGCCGCCTGGCGCGAGGTCGAAGGCACGATCAGCGCCGACACGAGTCTTGAGACGCGCGAACGCCAATTCTCCATCGCCGCCGACGAAGCGCGCGCCGCGCAAGAATTGGCCGAACGCGAATATTCACGTGGCGTCGCCACGTTGTTCGACCTGATCGACGCTTACACACGCCGCATCGACGCCGAGCGCGGCCTTATCTCCGCACGCGCCGATCGCGTTTCCAACCGCATTGCCTATCACGTCGCCCTCGGCGGCGGCGCCCGCACGGGCGGCATCGACGAAGACCGGGAAATCACGCCATGAACATGATGGATCTGAATATGCAGGCGCACTCGGGTTCGGACGATGACGTGGCGACCCCACGCGCAAGCTTGCTCTCCACCGCCAAACGCATGGCTGTGTTTGCAGCCCCGCTGGTCGTTATTGTCGGCGGCGGCGCAGCGCTCGCGCTGATGATGATCACAGCGCCCAAGCCCGAAGAAAAAGGCGACGCCCCGCACGCACCGGCGATCCAATTCGCCGTGGCGCACGCGCGCCCGACGACAATCTCGATCGGCGTGCAAGGCGAAGTGCGCCCGCGCACGGAAGCCACGCTCGCAGCCCAAGTCGCCGGCCGCCTCGTATGGGTGAGCCCAGCGTTCGTGGATGGCGGCGCCTTCCGCGAAGGCGAAGTGCTCGCGCGCATCGATAGCGCCGATTACGAACTCGCGGTCGTGCGCGCGCGCGCGCAGGTCGCGCAAGCGCAAGAGGCTTTGGTGCGTGAAGAAGCCGAAGCCGAACTCGCCCGCCAAGATTGGCAAGCGCTTGGCCGTGGCGAGGCGCCGCCGCTCGCCGTGCGTGAGCCGCAATTGGCGCAAGCGCGCGCCGGCCTCGCCGCCGCACAAGCCGCGCTGCGTTCGGCCGAACTCGATCTCAACCGCGCCAGCATCCGCGCGCCCTTCACGGGCCGCATGCGCGAGCGTCGCGTCAATGTCGGCGATTATGTCGGCCCGGGTTCGCCTGTCGCCGTGATGTTCGCCACCGACGCGGTGGAAGTCCGCGTCCCCCTCACCGACGCTGATTTGGCGTCGATGCGCATTCCGGTCGGCTTCACCGCCACCGCCGCCAATCCAGGCCCAGTCGCGCACGTCACGAGCGCCACCGGCGGTCGTGAACGCAGCTGGGAAGGCCGCCTCGTGCGCACCGAAGCATCCATCGATGCGCGTACGCGCCTCGTCTATGGCGTCGTCGAAGTGCGCGATCCGTTTAATGCGCGCCATGCAGCGCCGCTGGCGCCGGGCATGTTCGTCTCCGCGCGCCTCGAAGGTTCGAGCCGCGAAACCATGGTGGCCGCGCCGCGCAGCGCGCTGAAGCGCAACGAATACGTCTATGTCGTCACGCCGGAAAACACGATCGACATCCGCCAGGTGCGCGCCGCGCAAACCACGGCGGACGAAGTGCTTTTCCGTGAGGGCGTCGCGGATGGCGAGCGAGTCGTCGTTTCCGTGTTGACCTCGCCGCGTGAAGGCATGGCGGTTACGCCAATCGACCGCGCGGGCGAAAGCGAAGCGCCGGCCGCCGGCCAAGAGCAATTGCCAATTCGCGAGTAAGCGAACCGAACTTGCTCCGTCGCTGACGGCGGAGCCGCAAAGGAACGACCTATGCTGAAGGGCCTCGTCGCCTGGTGGGGGCGCAACCCCGTCGCCGGCAATCTGCTGATGCTGTTCTGCGTCGTGGCAGGCTTCCTCTCCTTCCAGAAGATGGAGAAGGAATTCTTCCCCGCTGGCCGCGGCGACGGCGTGTTCATTCAAGCCGTGTGGCCGGGCGCCAGCCCGGAGGACATGGAGCAGCAGGTCATTGTGCGTGTTGAGGAGGCCACGGCCGACCTCAACAACGTCAATTGGGTGCGCTCACGCGCCGGAGAAGGCTTCGGTTGGGTGCGCATCGCCGTCGATCCGGGTTCGGATGTTGACGCCATCACCGAAGAAGTCCGCTCACGCGTGGAATCTATCGCGGGTCTGCCTGCAGGCATGGAGCCAATCCAAGTCGCGCGCGAAGTCGGTCGTAATTGGTCGATCATTCTCGGTGTCCACGGCGCGACTGACGAACGCACATTGCGCGATACGGCCGAGCGCTTGCGAGATCGCATGTCGTTGCTCCCCGGCGGCGCCAACACGATCGTCACCGGCGTGCGCACGCCCGAGGTGTCGATCGAAGTCTCCGAAGCATCGCTGCAAGCCTACGGCCTCACCTTCGACGAAGTGGCGCGCGCCGTGCGTTCGAGTTCGCTCAACGCTGGCGCAGGCGCGGTCCGCACCGAAGACGGCAATTTCCAGCTGCAGGCGCGCAATCTCGCGGACTCAGAACTCGACTTCGAGAACGTGATCATTCGGCAAACGCCAGATGGCGGCACGGTGCGCATCGGCGATGTCGCGACCGTCAATGACGGCTTCCAGGATGTGAATCTCTATTCCCGCATGAATGGCGACCCGTCCGCCATCATCGCCCTGCAAACGGCCGACACCTTCAACATTTGGGAAACCAACGACGCGGTCCAAGAGGCGCTCACCGAGATGCGCGCCGAACTGCCGGCCGGTCTCGAAATCACGACCATTTATAACGAAAGCGAAGATTATAACTCGCTGCTCGGCATCCTCTTCTCGAACGCCGCCCAAGGCTTCTTCCTGATCTTCGTGCTGCTGTTGCTGACGCTGCATCCGAAGGTCGCGTTCTGGGCGACGCTCGGCGTGATGACGGCCTTCGCCGGCTCGTTCTTCATCCTGCCCTATGTCGGCGTGTCGCTGAATTTCATGAGCGTGTTCGGCTTCCTGCTCGTGCTGGGCATCATGGTCGATGACGCCATTATCGTCGGTGAATCCATCTACGAGAGGGCCGAGCGCGGCCATACCGGCGCCGATGCGTCGATCCTCGCCACCCAAATGGTGCTGAAGCCGCTGGTCGCCTCCGTGTTCGTGACCATGATCGCGTTCAGCCCGATGATGCTGCTGAGCGGCGACGTCCAGCAATTCACACGCGCGATCTCGATCGTCGTCATGTCGACTTTGGTGTTCTCGCTGATCGAAAGCTTGATCATCCTGCCGGCGCACTTGGCGCACGTGAAAAAGCCCGACCCGCAAGGCACGGGCATCGGCAGCCAATTGATGCGCCTGCAGCAACGCTGCGCGCATTCGGTGATCTGGGTCGCGCAAACGATTCACAAGCCCTTCGTGACGGGCGCTGTGAAGCTGCGCTACCTCACCTGGTCGGCCTTTCTCGTCATTACCATTCTGGCCATTGGCCTCATGGCGTCGGGTCGCGTGAAGCAAACCTTCATGCCGGAAGTCGAAGGCGACTTCATGCAGGTGTCGATCGAGCTGCCGCAGACCACACCCTTCTCCCGCATGGAGCAAGTTGCTGATCAGCTCGACGCCGCTCGCCGTGCGCTGGAATCAGAGACAACCGAGAACGCGGTCGAAGATCCAAACACGGGCGCCATGTCGCGCGGCGTCGTGCGGTCGTGGAGCCAATCGATCGAAGACAATTCGATCCGCGCCTATGTCGGCCTCACGCCGCCCGAGACGCGCCCCGATCTGCGCTCGCGCCAAGTCACGGAGCGTCTCGAAGAGCTGCTCGGCGAAGTGCCGGACGCGGATCAGATCAGCTTCTCGCTGTCGGGCGGCGGCTCGCCGGCCATCGAACTCGCGCTCATGGGCGAGAACAAGGAAGACCTCGAAGCTGCCGTCGAAGATCTGAAAGCGCGCCTGCTGCAATTCGCCGGCGTGAGCTCAGTGCGCGACAGCCAAGATGCAGCCATCGAAGAGCTTCGCTTCACGATGCTGCCGGGCGCCGACCAACTTGGCATCACCTTGAGCGACGTCACGCGCCAAGTGCGCCAAGCGTATTTCGGCGAAGAAGTGCAGCGCCTGCCGCGCGAAGGCGACGACGTGCGCGTCTATGTCCGCTATCCCCGCGACGATCGCCGCACGCTGGAAAGCTTGGGCGCGTTCCGTCTGCGCACCAATGACGGCCGTGAAGTGCCGCTGGCTTCCGTCGCCACGTGGGAGTTCGCGCCAGGCGTCACCGGCCTCGACCGCCGTCAGCGCATGAGCTCGATCCTTGTCACCGCCGATCTCGTCAACGCCGAAGCGCGCCAAGAGATCATGCGCACGCTGGACAACGATTATTTCCCCGAGTTCGAGGCGCGCTTCTCGACAGTGTCGCGTCGCGCGATCGGTGAAGCTGAAGGCCAGGCGGAATTCTTCGCCCAGCTCGGCACTTTGATGCTGATGGCGTTCGCGGGCATCTACTTCCTGCTCGCGGTGACGTTCCGCTCTTACGCCCAACCGGCGATGATCCTCTCGGTCATTCCGTTCGCCATCGTCGGCGCCACGGTCGGTCACTTGATCTTTGACACGAGCTTCGCACTGTTCTCGTGGCTGGGCGTGATCGCCGCCATCGGCGTGGTCGTGAACGACAACGTCGTGCTGGTCGATCGCTGCAACCAGATCCGTGGCTTCTTCGCCCTACGTCTGAAGCGCCCCGGCGCCATCACGCCCGTGGATGAAGACGGCGAGCCGGTCGAACTGCACGAGATCGTCGGCCCGAATGGCGACGTGTTTGAATACCTCGCTATCGCGCCCGATCTCGAACCACACGAGGAGATGATCCTGGAATCGGCGCAGAGCGGGTTCCAACGTGGTCCGGTCGAGATCGTCGGCGTGGATAAGGTCAAGAGTGACGCGGGCGAATACAAGGAACGCGCCGACGAACTCGAGCAAGCTGGGTTCCAGATCATGCGCGTGCGCGCCGAACGTGGCATTGTCGAAGCTTCGGTCTCGCGCTTCCGTCAGATCTTCCTCACCTCGGTGACGGAATTCGTGGGCATGGCGCCGATGCTGTTGGAGAACGCCGCGATCGTGCAATTCCTCAAGCCGATGGCGCTTTCGCTGGCCTTCGGCGTGTTGGTTTGCATGCCCGCCACCTTGATCCTGACGCCCGCTTTCTACATGATCGGGGTCGATATCAAGCGGGTCGTCGGCGGTCTGTTCGGCTTCTATGCCCGCCTCTATTCGCGCCGCGGCAAACTGGCCGCCGCCGAATAGGGTTTCCTCGGAGGGGTACTACACATGATTATGTTCACTCGTCGCGCGATGGGCGCGTCGTCGCTGGCTCTGCTTGCCGGCTGCGCCACGGGCGCGACGGAAGCGACTACCGCGACGCCGGCGCGCGCGCCGGCCGCGATCGGCGCCTGGGGCTTTGATCTCAGCTCGCGCGATCTCAGCGTGAGCCCAGGCAACGACTTTTTCCACTACGCCAATGGCGGCTGGGTCGCGCGCACGGAAATTCCGTCGGACCGTACACGCTGGGGCACATTCGATATCCTGCGCGAGAAGGCGGATCGCGACGCACGCACGATCATCGAAGAGATCGCTTTGGCTGGCGGCCAACCTGGCTCGAACCAGCAGAAGATCGCGGATTTCTATAATTCCTTCTTGAACCAAGAGGCGATCAACGCCGCGGGCCTCGCGCCGTTGCAGTCGGAAATCGATGCGATCGCGGCGCTGCGCACGCACGAGCAAACCATCCGCCTCATTTCGACGCCGGGCATCGCGGTCAATTCACCGATCGCGGTCTATGTCGGCCTCGATGAGCGCAACCCAGACCGCTACATCTGCAACATGACGCACGCGGGCCTTGGCCTGCCAGAGCGCGAATATTATCGCCGCACCGACGGCGAGTTTCCGAACATCCGGACTGCCTACGTCGCGCATATCGAACGCCTGCTCACGCTGGCTGGTCAAACCGGCGGCGCGGCCAAGGCGCGCGCCATTCTCGCGCTCGAAACGCGCATCGCTGAGCATCATTGGCCCGTCGCCGATCGCCGCAACCGCGATCGCACCTACAACCTGAAGACTCGCGCTGAAATTCGCGCCATCGCGCCGAGCTTCCCGTGGGACGCCTCGTTTGACGCGGCCGGCCTCGGCGGCGTGCAGGAAGTCGTGATCAGCGAGCTCTCGGCCATGGGCCCACTCGCCAATCTCTTCATGCAAACGCCGGTCTCAACTTGGCGTTCGTATCTCACCTACCATCTCATTCGAAACAACGCGCCGGTTCTGCCGCAGAACATCGACGATGAAGTCTTCGATTTCTTCGGCCGCACGCTCAACGGCCAACCGGCGCAACGCGAACGCTGGAAGCGCGCCGTGCAGGCCGTCAACGGCGCGCTCGGTGAAGCCATTGGCGCGGTCTATGTGCAGCGCCACTTCCCGCCGGAAGCCAAGCAACAGATGACCGAATTGGTCGAGAACATGCGCACCGCATACGGCCAGCGCATCGACCAATTGCAGTGGATGTCAGCGGAAACAAAAGTCGCCGCGCGCGAAAAGCTCGCGACGTTCCGCCCCAAGATTGGATATCCGGATCGCTGGCGCGATTATTCCGCGCTCGACGTGCGCGCCAACGATGCGTTCGGCAACGCCAAGCGCCAATCGATCTTCGACTGGAACCACGACCTCGAACGCCTGGGCCGCCCGACCGACAAGGACGAGTGGTTCATGACGCCGCAAACGGTGAACGCCTATTACAACCCGGTGTTCAACGAGATCGTCTTCCCTGCCGCGATCCTGCAAGCGCCGTTCTTCGATCCCAACGCAGATCCGGCCGTGAATTACGGCGCCATTGGCGGCGTGATTGGTCACGAAATGGGCCACGGCTTCGACGACCAAGGCGCGAAGTCTGATGCGCAAGGCGTGCTGCGCGATTGGTGGAACGCCGAAGACGTGCGCCGCTTCGAGGAGGTCACCAGCCGTTTGGCCGCGCAATATGAGCAATTCACACCGCTCCCGGGCCTGAACCTCAATGGCCGCCTGACCCTCGGCGAAAACATCGGCGACAATGGCGGCCTGCAAGTGGCTTACCATGCCTACACGCTGTCACGCGGCGGCGCCGAAGCGCCGGTGCTCGACGGCGTCACGGGCGATCAGCGCTTCTTCCTCGGCTGGGCGCAAGTCTGGCGCACGCTGATGCGCGACGAAGCCATGCGCAACCAAGTCATCAACGGGCCGCACTCGCCCGGCATGTATCGCGCCAACGGTCCGGTGCGGAACATGGATGCGTGGTACGCTGCGTTCAACGTGCAGCCGGGCGATGCGCTCTATCTCGCGCCGGAAGATCGCGTCACGATCTGGTAAGCGCGCGATAGCGTGAAACGATTGAAGGGAGCGCTTCGCGGCGCTCCCTTTTTCTTTACCCGTACTTCTTGGTCATCTCTTTCCACGACTGCGCCACCAGGTCACGCAGCACGCCCGCGTCAACATCGGCGAGCTTGTTGATGTAGAGACAGCTTTTGCCGGTCTTGTGCTTGCCGAGCTTTTTCAGCAACGCGGCGCATTCTTTGGACTCCGACAAAACATAGAGCACCATATTCGCCTTGCGCGGCGAGAAGCCGATCTTCGGCCAAGGCGCAGAGCCCAAAGTATTGTTGTTCACCCATTGGCCATAGCCGATGATCGACGGTCCCCACATCGCCGGCTTTTCGCCGCTGATTTCGCGCATCAATTTGTCGACCGTCTTCGCATCCTTGCGGCGCGTCTCGTCTTCGACAGCGGCAATGAATTGCGCGACGGAGGCTTTGGTCTTCTGCGTTTTGGGTTCGGCCATCTCATTGCCTCAGCGCATCGAGCGCGCGGCAGAACGCGCCGGGCGCGTTGCCTTGGTCGCACGCCATACCGCCCATCGCAAAGATGAAAATGATGATCCCGACCAAAGGAAAGATCACGCCGATCACCCGCGTGAGAAACATCGAGGGGGAAAAGCTCGTGCGGTCACGTTTCGATGTGTGCGTCGCCATAGGCGCCTCTTCTTCCTCGCCATCGTCGTCGTCATTACGCCCGCGTTCGCCGACCTGAATGTTGACGTTCTGCATCGTCACGCCTTGCAGCTTGATGCCCGGCGCTTCGAAATGCATCGGTCGCGGCGCCACCGGCATCGGCTCCGCGCGCACAATTGCCTGCACTACCGAGAGAAAGTGCTGCAAGCGCGGATCGTCCGCGCCGCCGCCCCAGGCCGCCAAATCGGCATATTGCACTTCGCCAAAACCAAGCGGCGGCGCCACGAGATCGAGCCGCACGGGCGCCAGCACTTTGCGCGCAAGCCCGTGCGTCGCCTCTTCCATCACCCACGCGCCCTGCTCGTGATCGACGCTATCGTTCGTCCACACCGCGACCACGCACTTTGCCGCCGCGAGCTGCTTGGCGATCTCCGCGCGCCACGACGTCGACGGTTGAATGCCCTCATCCCACCAAACATCGAGCCCGGCATCACGCAAATGCGTCACCAACGGCCGCACGCGATCCGCATCGGACTTCTTGTAAGAGATGAAAACGTCGGCCATGCGCGCACTCCCCGTAGCGCGCGGAACTTAGCGGAGCAGCGCGCGCGGCGAACGTGAAATGCGTGTCAGGGATGGGCTGCGAGAAACGGCCAGATGTGGTCGTAAATGCCATCGCGCACCAAAGTGGCGTGGTCCGAGTTCGGCATGCGCACGAATTGCTTGGGCTCGTTCGCCAACGCAAACAGGTGCTCGCCCTGCGTGAACGGGACCACGCTATCAGCGTCGCCATGCACGATCAGCACCGGCATGTCGACGCGACCGATATAGTCGCGCGATCGCCAGCTATCGCGGATCAGATAGCGCGCCAAAGAGAAATGCGAGGCCGCCACATCGTCGATGCCGGTGAACGGCGCTTCCAAGATGAGCGCCCGCGCCGGTCGCTCAGCCGCGAGTTGGACGGCGACGCCGGAGCCCAGCGAAAAGCCATGAATAACGATGTTATCGGCTGCGTAGCCGTGCGCGATCAGCCAATCATAGCCGGCGCGGGCATCGAGACGCAGGCCGCGTTCGCTGGGGCTCCCGGTCGAGCCTGAATAGCCACGATAATAGACAGCGAGAAAACCCGCGCCGCTTTCAGCGATGCGCCGCCAGCGCCCCTCCCAAATCTGCGGCCGCCCGCCATTGCCGTCGAAGAAGAGAAAGATCGGCTGCCCTTCCGCGGGCGCGCGATACCAAGCGGCGATGCGCTCACCATCCTCAGTCTCCAGCCGCACCGCCTGCGTTTCAGCAAAATTCGGCGCAACCTCTTCTGTGTGTGGATGATAGACGAGGGAATTGGGGTAGGTGACTAGCAGCGCCAAGAGTGCGCCGACGATCAGCGTGGCTCCGATCACAATCAGCAACCAACCGCGCACCTCTAACTCCCTATCGCAATGCCCACTTCATGGCGCCATTCACAGGCGACGATCGACGAACTCAGACGGCGCAGGAGCGGTGTGACAGACGCAGCATCCAGAACGCGGCATACAATCTGACGCAGCTCGGCGGGCTCTCGGCGCGATAGATAGAGTCCCCCACCGCGCGGAAAGACCTACCCATCTCGAAGAAATTGGAGACGGGTGCATCAAATGATGCGACGATGTCATGCTGATCATGCCGATCTTTTCCGCCGCGCCTGGGAAATGGCGCGGGTTGAAGATAACGAGGGGATCACACCACGGTTCGATGCTGCCTCATCGCGCACCGCCTCTCAAGGCGACCAGTTTGTGCTGCACACGAGAGAGGGTCTTGCTGCTCATGGCTTTTAAGCCACCATATTGTGGCAGCCAGACAATCATTATTACGGATGCCGCCGCGTACAAAACGCCCGCGACGAATATCGCTACGAGGCCTGGAACAAATCCCACGCGCGCACAAACTTGCTCAAGTGCGGGGCCAAGCAAGATCGCCACAACAGTCGGCGGCGCCAAAACAGCGACGACATCTCGCATCGAAATGGTTGTCCTACGCGTCGCCATCCAGAAACAGGGTAGCATCAGCAAGGTCGCCGCGATCGTGTAGCCTAATGCAACACCAAATCCACCAGCTGGGAGTCCGATCACGAAAGCTACCGCGTATGTGGGCGAGGCTATCAGGGCCCAACGCAACAAGAGATCTGTTCGCCCGAGCGACATATAAATCCATGCCGTGGTGTTCATCGGAGTGGTCGCCAGCATGCAGGGCGCGAGCGCAGAAAAAATCAGCCGCGCATCGTCCCAGCCCGGCCCGAAGATCAAGGGAATGATGACTTTCGATCCGCCAAAAAGTACGGCGGAAATGCCGGCTGAGACAATCGTAACTGCGCTAAGGCCTGTCAGGTAGGCCTCACGCCAGCGCACAGGATCGTTCTGTACGCGACTTAGCGCTGGCAACAGCGCAGAACTCAGCGGACCATTGACTAGGTTGAGCGGCAAAAGAAGTAAACTATAGGCCCGGGAATAGTAGCCGAGTTCGGTTGCGCCCCCCTTCCATCCGACCAAAACATTGTCGAGCTGACGGTGGAAGTAGTTCGCGAAAGCAAATCCGGTCAAATTCAATCCGAAACCGAGCGCACCGCGGACGCTTCCCCAATCCGTGATCCGGCTTGGCCGCCATGGGCACATCAACCAGGCAAGCATACTGCTGACCCCGGCATTCACCCATATCTGAACGACCAGAGCCCAATACCCGATATCCGTCCACGCGGCGAGGGCGACGGCGGCGATCAGCCCGAGAAGCTGGGAAAAAAGGCCGATCGAGTGCAGCGTGAGCCATCTCATCTGTCGTGTAAGTAACGCCGAGTGCTGCGCGCCGAGGGCGCCTACCGGCAGGCTGGCCGCCACGATCATGAGGAGCAGCGGAATGCGATCGTCGTCAAATACCAACACAGAAAATGGCGCAAAGGCGAACAGCAGCAGCGCCATACCGGCCGCGACGCCGACGCCCACAATAAGGAAGCCGCTTACCAAGTTTTGATCGATATCTTTGCGCTGAACAGTGGCGGTCTGAAGACCAAGATCCGTGAACGCCCCGACAAACGCCGTGACAGTGCCGGCCATTGCCAGCAGCCCAAAATCAGCCGGAGCAAGCAGACGCGCCAAAATAAAGGTGCTCAAAAACTGCAGCACCATGCGCGTGAGCTGCGCACCCAATGCGAGCGCGCTGCCATTTACCGTCCTGGCGCCAAGGTTCTCCAGTACGTGCTCGCTGTCGAGCGCGCGCCTGTTTATCTCCGCTTGCGGTAGTCGGTCGGTAGGGGGGGTCATATTGTAGCCCGGATGATTGTCGCGAAGATAGAAACGCGCGTTCTTAAAACTCAATTGCGGCGCCGCGGATGCGACACATAAGTGCGCCCTTACGAGCAGGGCGCAACGCACGAGCAATGCGAATGGATGAACCGGTCAGTCCGTTCTCCTTTGCTGAAGCAGCCACGCAAAGTTCGCGCGCGTATAGACCCGATCCCTGATGTCGTGTCCCGCCCAGCGCAATTCCGTGTAGCGCGCAAGCGCGCCAAGTTCATGTAAGCGCGCCGCCAGTTCGCGGCTGTTGGCTACGGGCGTGATTTTATCTGCACGACCATGATAAAAGCGAATTGGCAGTTTCGTGACTCGGCCCATTGCGCGTGGGTCCCCCGCGCCGTTCAAAATCAACGCCGCAGCGAACAGATCCGGGTAATATGTAAGGGCGTCCCAGCTCCCCTCTCCGCCCATCGACATCCCAGTAAGATAGATACGCGACGGATCAGCGTCATGTTTGTGGGAGACGTCTCGCAGTAAGCGGATTGCGGTCTGAAGATTCTTGCTCTCAGCGATCACGCGCTGATCGAAATTGGTGAAAGGCGGGTCGAAGCTGGGATAGTTCACCCAATGAGTGCGTATGCCCGCCTGTGGGGCCAGGACCAAGACCGGCTCAAGCCCCTGGCAGGCGTCAGAGAGCAAATGGTCCACGCTCTCATCCAGCTGGCTGAGATTGTCATCGCCACGACCAGCACCGCCATGCAGCGCCAACACTATCGGCAATCGCTCTAAACCGCCACCGGCGGCGGGCGGGACGTACAACCGCCAAGGCATTATGTTGCCAGAGACGGGATCGGTGTACACGCCCGCGCCCATGCGCGAAGCGAGCGAACGCTGCCAGTGAGGCTTCTCTCTCTTGATCGTGACGTGTGCCCCCGTTCTCATCCCGCCACCACAAGAAATCATCAAACACTCCCAAGGGGCGTTGTTCAAGCTCTTCGTCGTCTGTCCATCGCGCGGCACAGCTGATCCGCGTCAGTCCGCCGAGCTTTCCGTGTGGGCGGTCGTCAATCCGCGGGAGCGATGCACGCGTGCGGCAGCGTTGAGAAGCTCATCACATTGAAGCTCTCGCTGACGGGGCTCTGCTGTGGCTTGCCAAGTTGGATCCATTGCCAGACCGCGCCGCACTCGTCGGGGTTCGTGCGCCGCACGCTGGCCCGATCGAGCAAGCGCAAGCGCAGGGCTTGAAACGATCGAATTTTGCGACCTGGCCGGTGGCAATTCGGAGTGCGGCCCATTTCGAGATGAACTCTATGGAGTCACCTCAATCGGCTCAGCTAGGGCGCCATTCCTGGCGATAAGCGGTAGGGTTTTGCTCAACAAATTGCTCACGACGTGATCGATCAAAACAGAGCACCGGCAATTATCGGTTGACGTCCATCAGCGTCAAATTTCGCGCTGGAGGGGCAGTCACCTGCACGTCTTGTGTCCGCACCACCGCATTTCCCAACGCCTCGCCAACGATCTTCGCCAGCGCCTTTGTCGTTTCGCCCAGAAACAGATCGGCGTGACGGGCCACAATCATTCGGACATCAACCGCGCCCTCCGAAAACTCGTTCCACCCTCGTTGAACGACCTCCGGGCCGTCACCATAGGTTGCTCGATCGGGCAATGGGCGCCTGATGAAAATAAGCGAAGCGCGTAATCGGTAATTGGGTCGGTAGATTCGATTTGCATGCAACAGGCGCGGGATAACCTTCTCCATGCCATAGTCTGGAATGATGCCCCACTCCTTGTAACGCTCATGGGCGGGACGCGTTAGCCTCGCGACACGAGTCACAATCTCGCTCCAGCGCATTGAAGGAAGGTCCCGAACCCAGTCGACGATTTTCGATGCAAGACCCCGCTTCGACGGAAAACCCGGAGCAGGCATGTCGAACGATATAAATCCGAGCAAGGGCTTGTTCAGGCTCTCCATCTGGCGCGCAATCTCGAACGCCAGGCGCGCGCCGATAGAATAGCCGCTAACGATGAATGGACCTTCCGGACAAATTTTCTCAAGTTCAGCAATATATTTCGCCGCTATGGCCTCTACCGTCGTTGGCAATTCGTCGATGTTGCCCACGCCGAACGGCTTGAGGGCATAGACAGTCGCTTCGAAAGGCAGCGCCCGGGCAAAATTCAGAAACGAGAATACGTGCCCGCCAACGCCGGGAACCAGAAGCATGACCGGTGAGCCCGGCGCGGCTTCTCTCAGAGGTACGAACACGGTGTTTACGGGGGTGAAGTGCTCGTTGATGGCTTCAGCAAGTCGCCGGATTGTCGGCGCCTGCAACAAAACGTCCGGCGAAAATGAATAGGCAAACTCCGTCCTTATCCGCACCATAAGATTCGCTGCGGACAGTGAGGTGCCACCGAGATCCTGGAAGGAATCCATGACGCTGACCTTGTCGATTCCGAGGATCTCCATCCACATCTGCGCCAAGATAAATTCAGTCTCGTTTCCCGGCTCGACATAATCGCCGCCTACCGATTCCGAGTCATGAAAATCGGCCGGATCGGGCAATGCCTTGCGGTCCACCTTGCCGTTCGGTGTGAGCGGAAATGTTTCAAGCTGCACGTACGACGATGGGATCATGTACTCAGGCATGCGTTCACGAGCGAACGCACGAAGCGCATCGGCATCAATCGTCTCGCCCGTAGTGGCGAGCAGATAGGCTACAAGACGTTTCTCGCTCCCCTTGTCATCCCGCGCCGCCACTACGCATTGCTTGACGGTCGGATGAGCTTCAAGATGGGTTTCGATCTCACCCAGCTCTATGCGGAATCCTCGTAGTTTGACCTGGTTGTCGATACGCCCGAGGAAGCGGATATCGCCACTTGCGCGCCGCACGACGAGGTCGCCGGTCCGGTACAGGCGTTCTCCCGGCGTGAAGGGATGGTCGATGAACTTCTCGCGGGTCATCTCGTCGAGGGCGAAATAGCCGCGGGCGAGTCCGTCGCCGCCAATCAGCAACTCACCCGGAACACCAACGGGCTGCAGCGCCAAATCCGGGCTGCAAATCAAGAACGATGTATTCGCAATCGGATAGCCAAGATTTATGGCGTCCTCCTTCGCCTGTACCCGGCGAACCGACGACCAGATGGTGGTTTCAGTAGGTCCATACAGGTTCCAGACCTCGCACCCGGTCGCAATAAGCTGGTCCGCCAATTCCTGCGACATCGCCTCGCCGCCGCACAGCACTTTTATCCGCGGGTCGCCGCGCCAGCCCTGATCCAGCAACATGCGCCAGGTCACGGGTGTGGCCTGCATGATCGTGGTTCCCGTCTGCTGGATGCTGGCGAGTAACAGCTCGGGATCGAGGGCAAGCTTCTGGGACTTGACCACAACCTGCGCGCCGCAAACGAGCGGCAAGAAAAGCTCGAGCGCAGCGATGTCGAAGCAAATCGTCGTCAGGCTGTGCAACACGTCGCCGCGTCCGATGCCGGGTTCGCGCCGCATAGATTCCAGGAAATTCACGAGACCACGGCGGACAACCTGCACCCCTTTGGGCCGGCCGGTAGAGCCGGAAGTGTAAATCACATAGGCAAGATCATCGAGGCCGCCGGCCGGCGGCTGATCCGAGGCATCCCCATCTTCCAGGCTCGGATCGTTTGCTTCGAGCAGGACGATCTCCGCCTTGCCAGCTTCAAGGCGGTCCACCACGCTGGCTTGGGAAATGCAGACTTTCGTACGCGAATTTTCCACCATGTAATGGAGACGATCGACCGGGAAGGCGGGATCCAGCGGGACGTATGCCCCCCCTGTCTTCATGACCGCGAGCAACGCGACCACAAGGTCGGGGGAACGCTCCATGCAAATGGCCACGAGTTCGCCTGGCCCAACGCCCATTTTGCGCAGCCGCGCCGCCAGCCGATTGGCGCGCGCGTTCAGCTTAGCGTAGGTCAAAGCATAGGTCTCGCCGATCACAGCGGGGGCATCCGGCGAGGCTGCAGCCTGCTGCTCCACGAGTTGGTGCGGATGTAGGTCTGGGAACGGCGTGGCAGGCGGATTCCACTTGTGCAGCAAAGCTTCCCGCTCAACCGCGTCGAGCATGTCGAGCATCGCCAGCGGCGTGTCGGGGTTCTCGATCGCCCTGCTCATGAGCGCCACATAGTGGCCGGTCATGCGTTCGGCGGTGTCATGCTCAAACAGGTCGCTACTGTACTCGAGCGTTCCCGACATGCGCGCGTCTTCTTCAAGCATGGACAGCGTGAGGTCGTACTTGGAGCCCCCCGTATGCAGCGGAATCTGAGAGAGCTTCAGTCCCGGGATTTCCCAGCGGCCGTGGGTATTGTTGCGATGAATGAAGAGGTGTTGGAAGAGCGGCGAACCTGCCCGTGAGCGCGGGACTTCGAGCGCCTCAACAAGATCCTCAAATGGAAGCTCGTCATTGCTGAACGCGTCTATCGTCGCCGTCCGCATCTGCGCCAGCAAACCTCGGAAGGTTAGGCCAGGGGCGAAACGTGCCCGCAAGACGAGATTGTTGATAAAGAGGCCAATCATGTCCTCCGTCTCAGCGAGATACCGTCGCCCGGTGGGCGTGCCGACGAGGATGTCGTCCTTTTGCGAATATCGATGCAACAACATCTGCCAGCAAGCGATAAGCGCCATGAAGGTTGTCGCCGATTCCGCCCTCGCGAAATCCGCCACGGCATTCGCCAGGTCAGCGGGTACCTGGAAAGCGACCTGCCCCCCTTTCAGCGACGGCGTGTCGGGGCGCAAATGGTCGCCCGGCACCTGCAGCGGCTCTGGTAAGTCCGCCAGCTGCTGCTTCCAATAGGCAAGCTGGGGTTTCAGATCGCCCTTGCTCGCTCGCTCGCGCTCCCAAACGGCATAGTCCGCAAACTGGTACTCAAGTGGCGCCAAAGGCATTTGCGTCTGGCCGGTCGTGAAAGCGGAATACAACGCGCCAAGTTCACGGAAGAAAATGCCGGAGGACCAGACATTGTCGTAAACAATGTGGTTGAACACCAACACAAGGATCGCGCTTTCAGGCCCCAAGCGCAGCAAGGCGCTCTGGAACAGCGGCCCGCGCTCCAGATCATGTTGGCGTTGCAACAATTGTTTGGCTCGCGCCTGCCAGCATGCTTCCTGCGCTTCTGCCGGCAGGTCGCTGAGATCGGTTATTTCCAGCGGCATTGGCGTCGCCGGGAGCACCTCCTGCCGAGGCTCGCGTTCGCCCTGCGGGAAACATGTGCGCAGCACTTCATGCCGCGCGACAATCTCGTTAATCGCGCGCTCCAGCGCGGCCACGTCAAGCGGCCCATCAAGACGCACAGTGTTGCTGATGTTGTAGGCTGAATTGCTGTTACTCAGCACATCGACAAGCCACATGCGGCGCTGCGCCAAGCTCACGGGCAAGCTTCCTGTACGCGGCGCGTGCGCCAGCCCGGGCATAGCACTGGCCAAACTGGAATCGGCGCGGCGTATAAACTCGGCAATCGCTTTGAAATCGGGCGCTTCAATTACCTGGCGCATGTCGAGCCGAACACCGAAGCGGTGTTGCACACGGGCAATAAGCCTGGTGGCCGACAATGAATGACCACCCAAGTCGAAGAAGTTATGGTTGGTGCCGATATTAGCGGCGCGCAACAATTCGCCGGCGATTTCCAGCAAGTCGCGCTCAAGATCATCGACCGGGGTCACTGGCACGTCATCCGGGAGCGAATTGCCCATCACAGGCGCAGGCAACGCCAACCGGTCGACCTTATTGTTCGGCGTCCGCGGCATGGCGTCCAGCCTGACGTAGATCGTCGGCACCATGTAGTATGGCACGCGCCGTTGCAGGTGCTGGCGCAAAGTGCGAACGCTGATGTCTCTGGCGCCCTCCCCTGTCACCAGATAGGCGACCAAGTGTTCTTCACCGTCAACATCGCGGGCAATTACTGAGGCCTCGCTTACGCCAGGATGATCGTGCAGCGCGGTCTCAACCTCTCCCACCTCCACGCGGAAACCGCGGATCTTGACCTGGAAATCCTTGCGCCCACGATGCTGCAGCAGCCCGTCGGCGCGCAGTTCGCCCATGTCGCCGGTCCGATAAGTGGATGCGTCGGCGTCGCCAGTCGCGGCCTCAAACGCCTTGTCCGTTGCCTCGGGATTGTTCCAGTACCCCAGCGCCAGGTACGGACTGCGCACGGTGATTTCACCGATCTCGCCAACGCCAACTGGCTTGCCGTCATCGCCCCGCAGCACAATCTCCATCCCCTCAACGGGGTAGCCGATCGGAACCGTAGCGCCGTCCCACACGGTCTCTGGACCGATGTAAAAATAACGAATGGTGCCCGTCTCGGTTGAGCCAAGGCCAGTATAAAACTCGACTTGGCGCCCAAAGACGTCACGGGCTAACTCCACATCGGAGGTCAGCACACGCTCTCCACCAAAAATAACCAGTCTCACGGAAAACGAAGCCGATCCGCGTGGATAGGTGGCGGCGAACTGACGGAAGACGGATGCGACCGAGTGGTAGATCGTGATGCGATTTCCCGCGAGCCATTCGCCGAGTGCATCCACGCCGCGTTCGCGGAAGTCGTAAGGGAACAGCCCCGCCCCATTCAGCAGCGCGCCGAAAATGCAGTAAACCGATCCCATGACGCTGCAGGAATAGAACAGCGTCATCCGGTCTGCGGAGGTGACATGCTGCAATCGGCTCCGTCGCATCGCACCATGCAACGTGTTGCGCTGACTCTGCATTACCCCCTTGGGTTTGCCGGTCGAACCGGAAGTGTAGATGATGTAGGCGAGCGCGTCCGGAGAAATATCAATATCGGGATTGCTATCCGGCCCCGCCGGCAACGTGTCGATATTGACCACGCGCGCTTTGCCCGCAGAAAGATTCTCCGCCATCTCCAGATTGCGCGAATTGGTGACCACGACAGTGGCTTGGGAGTTTTCGACGATGTAAGCGTTGCGGCTTTCCGGAAAAGCAGGATCAACAGGAACGTAGGCGTGCCCCGCCTTAAGCACGCCCAAGATGGCGGCGACGCACGATGAACCGTTCTCGATGCACACAACCACCCGCTCGGCGGACCCCGATAGCAACACATGGGCCAGTCGATTGGCGAGGCGATTCAGCTCCTCATACGTCAGAGAAAGCTTCTCATCGCTGACCGCCAAGTTATGCGGTGCGCGATCGACCTGCTGCTCGAAACACTTGGCGATCGATTGCTCAATGTTCATCGACGCGGCCGGTTCGGCGAGATCAAGAGGCCTCAAACTCATGAGCTACCTTGCTTTGTAAAAGATGGTTGCCTGTCGGCGCAGCCAGTCGCGCCCGCTACGCGTGAAGGGCTTGCGTCCCACATACGAGCCGGCCCAGGCGTTCCCGCGATCGACGCGCGCATCGTTGTGAATCTCTTCGACCAGGTATTCCAACGGCTCCAAGCCAAGCTGCTTGGTCATCTGCGCCCGCATGTCGGTATCCACCCCGTTGATGAACAGCGCGCCTCCAGCAGTCAGCACATGATGAATGTTCCTGAAGGCCTCACGCGCCTGAGAGCGCGGCAGGTGGAACAGGACATTCTGAGCGAACACCATATCAGCCTGGCCCAATGACTCCATGAACTGCCGGTCGAGCAGGTTGCCCTCGGCAAAGGTGATTGGCTCCCTGATCTCCGCCTTTATGCGCAGGAGCCCCTCGCCCGCGGGTTCGAACATCTCGCCTAAGAGCTCGTCGGTTACGAATGGACCCCAGCTGGCCTCCTCGAGCGTAAAGAGCCCGGCCTTAGCCTTTTCGATCACATCGCCTACAATGTCGTAGCCGCGTATGCTGTAGCGCAACTCCGGAAAGTGCCTGCGCAGCACATAGGATAGCGAAAACGCTTCCTCGCCGCTGCAGCAGGCGAATACCAGGATTTTCAGGGGCTCGGCGCCCACCCCATGCGGCCTAAGTGCGGGTACGACCCGCTCGACCAGTGCGCGCAACTGATGCGGAAAACGGTAGAATTGCGTGTACACTCGATTTTCGCGCTTCGCGAACCGGATGATCAGGTCGTGTTTGAGCTTGCGTATCTCCGTCCACAGGCGGGTCTGCTTCAACGCGGAGATCCTGTCATCGACCGCCTCAGACATCGTTAACCCTCCGCCTCCGCTTCCTGCACCAAATTCTTGCCGCCATTCGTGACCCCTGACCATGAGCAATATAGGCGCCAAGCTCGTCCGCCAACGGCGGCGCCCTAAGATTGGTGGGCGGCATCTCAACGCCGAAAACGTCTCGCCGGTTAGGAGCAGCGTTCACGCACAGCGTTAGATCGCTAGGGCCGACGGCGTAACTCATGGCATCCACCCTTCGTGGTGCGGCCCAAATAGGCTCGTTAACGGGCTCAGTCGATCCGCTCGCGTCCCACCCGCTTACTCAGCACGCTCTCGCCGGTTTCCAACAGCGGAGGTTTGCTCACTGCGCCTCGATTGAAACGTCGCCTCTAGCGGAAAATGATCGGATGAAGTTCTTGGCCCGCGCCGCACCGACACTAACCGCCAGTGGGCGCCCGAATAGACATGATCAATCGGAAGAAAAGGCGTGAGCGCAGGCAGCCTCAACCGCGTCCACTCCTGAGCGGGCCAGGTAGGCAACGCGCGCGTATGCCGCTGCAGTTCACTCGCGCCATCAAAGCGGCGAAGCGTGAATGACCACGGCGTTGAATTGAAGTCGCCTGCCAGAATGACGGAGGCTTGGTCACTGCCTATCACGTCAAGGAGTGCGTCTAATTCGCGTTGCTGTCTGCCAGGCGGATTAGGGCGCGCGACGTGCGCCGCGATCAGGCGAAGCTGCGCGCCGTCAATGTCAAAATCGCCAGCAGTCGCGCGAAGGCCGGTTTGGGTTTGTACGGAAAGAGCCTCACGTTTAGCGAAGATGATGGTATTGCATGCGCGCCCGTCCTCACAGCGGATTACTGTCGGATAGGTGGCGCGCAGGCGTCGAAACGACGCTTGCCCCTCGTCGTGCATTTCCGACACCAAAAGGAAGTCCGCTTCGCTCGTTTCTAGATAATGCAGCACGTCTTCAGAAGGCCGCGAGCCCAGCCATGTGTTAAGCCATACGATACGCACCGTTCGTTCCGCGGTTGGGGTCGCCGCCAAAGGCGCATTTGTGCGCATGAATTCAGGAGCGATGATCACCGCTTGAGCGAGTGTGGCGATCGCGCAGTAGACAGCCCAACCGCGAGAACCCGCCAACCAACAGGCCAACACTCCGGCTAGACTGACGGCGAGCCAAATGGGCGCGAAGTGATTCAGTCCGTCTAAAAAAGGCGATATGGCTCCACCCCAGGCGGCAAGCGCAAGCAACAGCGTAGCTCGCCCTAGAACCGCTGGACCGTTGGTACGCACGACCGCAATAATCGAACCGATCATCACTCGCCACCTTAAGGCTGATGCCCATGCTCTATCTGGTTTGAAGGCGGGTCTACCGAGCGTCATATTGTCTCCGAGATTGCGAAACGCAAACAAACCGGTGAACCGCACCGGATTTGCCGGAGGCTCCCTTTCTTGAGAAGGTGGAGCAATGAGCAAGTCCAAGACAAGACCGAACTATTCGCCGGAGGTGCGTGAGCGCGCCGTCCGAAAGGAGCATAGTTCGAAATGGGCGGCGATTGAATCGATCGCGGCCAAGATCGGTTGCGTGCCGCAGACGCTACATGACTGAGTTCGCCGAGCGGGACCAGGGTCTACGCCCGGGCCTCACGACCGACGAGTGCGAGCGCATGAAAGCGCGGAGCGGCAAAACCGCGAGCTGCGCCAGGCCAATGAAATCCTGAAGAAGGCGTCGGCGTATTTTGCCCTGGCGGAGCTCGATGATCGCCTTCATCGACGAGAACCGAGATAGCCGCGACAATAAACAGCAAGAAAGCCCGCGCCGCCTTCCGCGATACGCCGCCAGCGCCCGTCCCAAATCTGCGGCCGCCCCATCGAAGAAGAGAAAGATCGACTGCCCTTCGGCAGGCGATTGATACCAAGCAACAATGCTTTCGCCGTCCTCCGTCGCGATGCGCACAGCCGTCTCAGCGAAGTTCGTCGCGACAAGTTCGGTGTGCGGGGCGGCTTCTTGTGTAGCCGCCCGCTCACTGGGCGCCTCGCAGTATCAAGGCGGCGGCAATGTTGGAAGCGGCGTGATGGCGTTCGCATCAAGGACGTCGCAAATGATCTGGCGCAGCTCGGCAGGCTCCCGGCGCGATAAGTAGAGTCCCCCAACAATCCATACCGACCAGAACGCACTTGAGAGGATCAATTGCGCGACAATGACAACCCAACCGACACTCGCGAATTGCCAGATGATACTCGCTGCAAACAGCACATGAAACGCGATCATGATGCGAGACAGATAGGCGCGACAACGCACCGACGTACCATCAACCTCACTCTGGAGGTGCATATAGAGATGGTTGCGCCACGAATTGAATCCATAGCGCACGGAAAGCGTCGCATGGCCGCCAATCGGCCATCCAGAGATGTTGTCTTTCAGCCTACGCCGGCATTTCTCCAATGGGTGTGGCGAGCGCAAGACAACGAGTTGCAATCCCTAGAGCCCCTTCACGATCTCGTCCGTCATCTTCTTTGCGTCGCCGAACAGCATCATCGTGTTGTCGCGGAAGAAGAGTTCGTTTTCGACGCCGGCATAGCCTGAGCCCATGCCGCGCTTGATGAAGAGCACGGTCTTGGCCTTTTCCACGTCGAGGATCGGCATGCCGAAAATCGGCGATTGCGGATCGGTTTTCGCCGACGGATTGGTCACGTCGTTGGCGCCGATCACGTAAGCGACGTCGGCTTGGCTGAACTCGTTGTTGATGTCTTCGAGTTCGAACACTTCATCGTACGGCACGTTGGCTTCGGCCAAGAGCACGTTCATGTGGCCCGGCATGCGGCCGGCGACCGGGTGAATGGCGTATTTCACCTCCACGCCTTCCTTCTTCAGCATATCGGCCAATTCGCGCACGCTGTGCTGCGCTTGCGCCACCGCCATGCCGTAACCCGGCACGATGATCACCTTGGATGCGTTCTTCATGATGAAAGCCGCATCGTCGGCGCTGCCCTGTTTCACCGGGCGCGTTTCAACGTGTCCCGCCGCAGCGCCGCCATCGGCCGTGCCGAAGCCGCCGAGGATGACGCTGATGAAGCTGCGGTTCATGCCTTTGCACATGATGTAGCTGAGGATGGCGCCCGATGAACCGACCAGAGCGCCGGTGATGATGAGCGCCACGTTCTCCAACGTGAAGCCAAGCGCTGCAGCCGCCCAACCAGAATACGAATTAAGCATCGAGACGACGACAGGCATGTCGGCGCCGCCGATCGGGATGATGAGCAGCACACCAATCAGCAGGGAGAGGCCAACGATGGCCCAATAGTGCCATTCGGTGCGGCCCCCATCCTGAATCGTCAGAACCACCAGCGCGACGATGGCGATGGCAATGGCGATGTTGATCAGATGGCGCGCGGGCAGCATGATCGGCGCGCCGCTCATATTGCCGTTGAGCTTCGCGAACGCGATAACCGAACCGGTGAAGGTGATGGCGCCGATCGCGGTGCCGAGCGCGAGCTCGATGAGCGAACTCATTTTGATGCCGCCGTCCGCCGTGGCGATGTGGAAGCTGTCCGGCGCATAGAAAGCCGCCGCGGCCACCGCGACGGCCGCCAGGCCCACGAGCGAGTGGAACGCCGCCACGAGTTGCGGCATCTCCGTCATCTTGATCGAGCGCGCGATCAAAGCGCCGATGCCGCCGCCAATCACAATGGCGCCGCCGATGATCAGCATCGTCGTCGTATCGAGATCGACCAAGAGCAGCGTCGTGACGACGGCGATCGCCATGCCGAGCATGCCGAAATTGTTGCCCTGACGGCTCGTCTCGGGGCTCGAAAGCCCACGCAGCGCGAGAATGAAAAGCACCCCGGAAACGAGATACAGGAGTGCGGCGAGATCAGCGTTCATTTCAGCCCCATGTCATCCAGGACGCCGCCAGCGCGACCAGCCCGAAATTAAAGTCGCCGCAGGTGCGGCGAAGAAAACCACAGCGGCCAGCCATGTCGGCCAGTCGCGTAATTCGGTTGCGGCGAGGAACGCCAGCAAATTGCCGACGATCGGCACGAAAGCGAGGAAGAAGCCGACGACCGCCGAAGGCCACGCGCTCCAGCCGAAGCTGTGCTGAATCCAATCGCTCACGAAGGTGATCTGCAGAATACACAGCGCCACCCACACGAGCGCGATCAGGCAGCCAATCCCGGCGCAGCCACGCACCTGGATCTGCATCCGCCGCATCTCTTCGCGCGCCCGCGTGCGATCGAAGGTCTGCGGCGTGACGCTTGGCTCGTCAGCGAGATTGTAAAGCGCACGCTGCACGGCTTGTCGGAGCTCGTCTTCGTTGACGATGCCCTCCTCACGCACATCGGCGACTTCCGCTTCAAACGCCTCGACCGTCGCCTGCATCCCGGCAATCGCGCCGGGGACACGGCCATCGCTGGCGCGCCACGCGTCGATAAAGCGACGCATGAAGGCCTCGGCGGACAGGCGTCCGTCGAGATACGCTTCAAGCAGGGCGCGCCAATCAGCGGAGGTCATCGCGCATCTCTCATGGTGATCGAGAATGCGCGATCGGGGTTAGCGTGCAGCCGTTGAATTTCGACGACGCCGTTTGCCTGCGGCTTGAAGCGGAACACCGCACCCGCCCAATTGCAGACTTCGGGCTCGATGATTTCGCAGTCTTGTTCGAGCGTGCCGATATCGCGGTCCGTTTCCAGCCGCAGCCTAGGCGTGTCACCGCTCATGCGCACGAACACCACGCGCGCCGGAAAGCTGGGCGCCTCGTTTACATTCAGGCGCGTGTAGTTGATTGCGCCGCGCTGACCGATGAGCGCATAGACGTGCCGCGGAAACGCGCGCGCGTCCCGATTATAAGATTCAGCGACATAGGCGCCGTCAAAAATGCCGTCGTCGTTGAAGTCGCGGAAGCATTGGACCGCACGCACGTGGTCGTTGGATAGGTCAAACGGCACGCAATAGGCCGCACCGCGCAGCAATTGATAGCCGTACAGCACCGTTCCCGCTTGCGCTGCAAGCGCACTTGGCCGCACACGCGCCGGCACGTCCCTCTCCAGCCGCACGGCGTCATGGATGATCAGCGTCTCAACCCAGGTCTCATCACCGGGCCGCACGATGCGTGGTTCAATTGCGCCATCCCAGGGTGCGTAGCTCATACCCACCGAGCCCGCTTCGCGCGTCAGCACGCGCTGCGCACTCGCCATTGTCGGCGCGAACGCCACGAGCAACGCCGTCACGACGGCGCAAAGCGTCGACGCGATAGCGAGAGGTCGTGCGAGCGCCGATCGGCGCATCACTTTTTTTCCTTCTTCTTGTACATCGCCAGCATGCGCTGGGTGACAAGGAAGCCGCCGAAGATGTTCACCGCGGCAAGCGCTGCCGCGAGGCCGCCGGCGCCTTTGGCGATCCAGCCGCCGTCCGCTTGCGCGCTTGCGGCAGCGGCGATCAGCGCGCCGACAATGATCACCGACGAAATCGCGTTGGTGACGGCCATCAGCGGCGTGTGCAGCGCCGGCGTCACCGACCACACGACGTAATAACCAACGAAAATCGCCAGCACGAAAATGGCCAGATAGAAAACGAATGGATCGACCATGCTTACCCTCTCCCAAACCGCGCGCGACACGTGTTCGCCGCAGCCTCCCGCGCTTCGCGCGGTTGTTCAGCCCAATAGGCGCGCGCAGCACTCGCCGCATAGCGGCCCGTCATGCCTTGCACGCCCTCTTCTCGATTCATCGCCTCGATGATGCCGCCCAACACATCGGCCCATTCGCCGCTTGCGCCGCGCGGATAAGCAAGCACGTCAATGCCCGCGTGTGCGGCGACGGCCCCCGCGCAATTCGTCAAATCCTGCGCGAAGCTCGCCGCGCCATCCTGCGCTTTGACGGGGCTCGCGAACACCAAAGCGCCCAACAAGGCCGCTGAAGCGAGCTTGCGTCCGTTTCCGGCCATGGCGCTTCCTCCTGCTCTTTGTTGTTATGCAGTCTCGTAGGTGGCGTCGGCGCGGATGACCAAGCCGAGCAAATCCATTTCGTGGGTTTCCGCCGCGCGTTCTCCGCGGTGGTTGCGATAGATGAGCGTGTGTCCGCGCGCGCCAATCATCAGCGCTTCCGGCGTGAAGGTCAGTGCCGGCGCCCGATCCAGCGCGCGTTCGAAATACGCACGCAACATTGGCTTGCCGTGCACCACGCCGTCCGGCGAAAAACCAAGCGCTGCGATGTACGGCGACGAGAATTCGATGTCGTCCGCATAGAGCGCGAGGATCGCTTCGAGATCGCGCGCGTTCCAAGCAGCGTAGTACCGCTCCGCGAACTCGGAATCATTCATGCCGCGCTCGCTGGCGCAAAGTGCGGATGAACGAGCGCGCCGCCCTTCGACAGCATCGCGCCTTTGATGATCTCGTCGTCCCACGCCGGGGCGAACGTCTTGCTCTCTTTGTCCGCGAGCAGCGGCAGAAGCGCGAGGAAGTTCTTGGCGTAAAGCGCCGAGGAATCCGCCGGCAGACGCGCCGGCAGATTGGTGAAGCCCATGATCTTCACACCGTTCACTTCGACCAGTTCGTCTGGCTTCGAGAGCGGGCAATTGCCGCCTTGCGCCACCGCGAGATCGATGATCACCGAACCCGGACGCATGGATTTCGCCATCGCCTCGGTGACGAGCACCGGCGCCGGGCGACCAGGGATCAAAGCCGTGGTGATGACGATGTCCTGCTTGGCGATGTGCTGTGCGACGAGTTCAGCCTGCTTGGCCTGATATTCCGCGCTCATTGCTTTCGCGTAGCCCGCGGCGGTTTCGGCCTGCTTGAATTCTTCATCTTCGACCGCGACGAATTTCGCGCCGAGCGAAGCGACCTGTTCTTTCGTCGCCGGACGCACGTCCGTCGCGCTGACAACGCCGCCCAAACGGCGCGCCGTTGCGATCGCCTGCAAACCAGCAACGCCAACGCCCATGATGAACGTCTTCGCCGCAGCTACCGTGCCGGCGGCGGTCATCATCATCGGCATGGCGCGACCGTAGAGTGCGGCGGCCTCGATCATGGCGCGATAGCCGGCAAGGTTTGCTTGCGAACTTAGCGCGTCCATCGATTGCGCGCGGCTGATGCGCGGAATGAATTCCATCGCCAGCGCATCGATCTTGGCTTTCGCCAAAGCTTCAACCACGCCGCGATCGCCGTAAGGCTCAAGCAGCGAGACGAAACCCGCGCCCGCCTTCATAGCGCCGATTTCGGCATCGGTCGGACGTCGCACTTTCACGACAAGGTCGGCGCTGCCGATTCCGCCATCGGCGACGATTTCCGCGCCTGCGGCTTTGAACTGATCGTCCGGCGCGCTGGCGGCGACACCGGCGCCGGTTTGCACCGTGACGCTGTGGCCGAGGCCTACGATCTTCTTCACCGTTTCCGGCGTGGCTGCGACGCGCGTTTCTCCGGCCGCGCTTTCCTTGAGAAAGGCGATCTTCAACGGATCAACCCATCAAACCGGCAAGCGCCGGAACAATAAGACCGCCAACGCCGAGGAGCACAAAGAGCGCGATCTGTACGGCCCAATAGACACCAGACATGCGGAAGAAGAGGCCAAGCGCGACGCCGATGCCGACGAATGCAAACAAGCCCGGCCACCAACCCATGTTGATGGCGAACGCTAGCGTCAGCAGCGCTACCGATTGGGCGATAAGGCCGCAGCCCCAAATGGACGCGACCAAAAAGCCATGAAACGTGTCGCGCTGGTCGTGGATGTCCATCTCACCGCGCGCGTGGCCGCCTGCCGCCATTTCCAACATCTCCTCGCAGAACCTTTGACCGGCGGGTGTAAACCGCGCCGCAGGCGGTCACAATAGCCCCGTCCCCTGCGCAAATCAGCGCGACCGATCGGTCACGGAAAGGAATTCAACGGCCTCGCCCTCGAACCGCGCGGCGGTCAGGACGCCGGTGGCGTAGGCCCCGGTATCAATTCCGACACGGCGTTCGTCCGCGAATGGCGCATCGGCCGGCGTGTGCCCATGCACGACGCGATGCGAAAAGCGGCGCTTGCTGTTGAGGAAGCGCTCGCGGATCCAGAGCAGGTCGCCGTCCTTTTGCTTGGCCAACGATCGGCCGGCCCTCACCCCAGCATGGACGAACGCGTAGCCGCCAAATTCGGCATAGCGCTCAAGCCCTTGCAGAAAGCTGAGATGTTCAGGCGGGAGCGCCGCCTTTAATGCGGCGGCGGCGGCCTCACACTCGTCGGCCGTGGCGTGCATCGGGGATGGCGGGGCGATGCCGTAGGATTGGAGCGTGTCCGTACCGCCATGCACCAGCCAGCCGCGATGAGAAAGCGGCGACTCCAAAAAGCCGAGCATCGCCCGTTCGTGATTGCCAAGCAGAAAGTGGCGTTCATAGGTATGGGGCCGGCGGCTGATCAGCAGGTCGAGCACGCGGGCGCTGTCCGGGCCGCGGTCCACGTAATCGCCCAGGAACACCAGGACCGGCGCCCCGCCCTCGCGCACCTCCTGCTCGGCGCGCGCCTCGAACAGATTGAGTAATTTGGCGAGCAAATCGGCGCGGCCGTGGATGTCGCCCACGGCGAAGCCCACCCGTCCGTCAGGGAAGAGCGCGGGTTTGGCGCGCTCGAATAACCCGAAAAAGCCCATGCCTGTGCTTATGCAAGGACCGGGGCACTGACAAACGCTGAGGTCAGATCGCGCCCGGGTCGCGCTTCACCACGAGCAGCGCGGTGCGGCCAAGGATTTTCAAGTCAGCCCAGAGCGACCAGGTTCGCGTGTACTCAACGTCGAAGCCAGTGCGGGCGATAACCTTATCGACCGTCTCCGTCGGGCCACGGCAGCCGGACACTTGCGCCAAGCCGGTGATGCCGGGTCGGGCGGCGAAGCGCTGCGGGTACGTGGCGTCGATTTCGGCAAACGAACGATCGTGCTCCAACGCGTGCGGGCGCGGACCGACGATCGACATATCGCCCTTAAGCACGTTGAAGAGTTGCGGCAGCTCGTCCCAGCTCATACGGCGCAGGAAACGACCAAGCGGCGTGATCCGGTCATCGCCAGCTTGGACTTGCTTCACATCCTTGCCGTTCTCGGCGCAAATCATCGTGCGGAACTTGTAAATTTGAAACGGCCTGCCGTCGAAGCCGCCGCGCTGCTGCTTAAATACGGCGTCCGCGCCGTTGCGCTCCATGCGCACCACCAACCAAATAGCGGCCAGCAGCGGCGCGAGGATAATGATCCCTACACCTGCGGCGCAGATATCGAACGCCCGCTTCAGCGCGCCACCGACGGGTTCCGTGCGCGCCAGACGCGAGCGGCGACGCCAGAGCTCCGGATCGGTTTCGATGATGACCGCGCTCGCCAACGTGTCAGTTTCGTTGACAGTCTCGGCGGTCGCGCGAACAGCACTCCGCTGCCGACTGGGCGTCCCCACGCCTGCGCTCACTTGATCCAGCATCCGAATTCCCCACCGCAGCAGACTTGTCATCGCTTCTGAGACACGCCGAGCGGATTTGCATTACCACAACGAAATCTTTGCACGTAATGCAAGCCAACAATTGTGTTTGGAGGCCTGTTTTTCGCTATTTTCGTGCGGCTCGCTAAATCCGCCACAGCTTTGAAGCGCGGTCTTGGTTTCGTGCCTTTCGATAGCAGAGACGCGCGTATTCTGCGCGCGCCAGCGCTCCGAAAACTGTGGATCAAGCGCGACATTTTCGCGTCACGCTTCGTAGTACGAACCCATGTGATAAGCGTAGCCCGGCACGCGCGTGTCGACGTTGTTCAAGATCATGCCCAGCACGTTGTCGCGCGTCGTCGACAATTGCTGCAGCGTCGCGCGGATTGCATGCACCGGCGTCTTTTCCCAACGTGCGACGATCACGGTTGAATCCGCAAGGGAGGCGATAACGCGCGTTTCCGCGACCGCCAGCACCGGTGCGCAATCCAGCAAGATCAGATCGTAATGGTTACGCAATTCCGCGAGCAAATTGGCGAACTCGCCGGAACCAAACACGTCGTCCGGAATGAAGCGTGACTCGCGCAGCGGCAGAACGTGCATGCCGCTCGGCTCGTCGAGGAACACGACATTGCGCCAGTCCGCCTCACCATTGAGGACCTGAAGCAGACCGTCTTGCGGCTCGAAATGCAGCACTTCCTTCAGCGAGCGGCGACGCAAATCGCAATCGATGATGAGAACTTTTTGTTGCGACAAAGCTGAAGCCCGAGCCAAGCAAAGCGCGACGGTGGTCTTGCCTTCGTTCGGCAACGCCGACGTGACCGCGACAACTTGGTTCTTCGTGTTGGTGTTCCCGTACACGATCGACGTACGCGCCACACGCAGGCTCTCGGTGAACGCCGACATCTGGCGTTCAACGAGATAGCCCGCGGGATGCTGCGCACTCTCCGGCAACGAGGCCAAATCCTTGCGGCGCAATTTCGGCACGGATGAGAGTACGGCGACGCCGAGCTTCTGTTCCACTTCGTCGGCGGTGCGGAAGCCTTCATCGAGCGCTTCAGCAAGCACACCCACCGCCAAGCCGAGAGCCAAGCCAGCGGCGATCGAAACGAGCAGCGCCAAACGCAGGCTCGGCGAGCTTTTACGTGTTGGGATCGTCGCCGCCGACACAAGCTGCGTCGTCGTCGTACGAATGTTCCCTTGATCGCTGATCTCGTGGAAACGCTGCAGGAAGCTTTCATAAACGGTACGCGCAGCCGCCGCTTCGCGCTCAAGTTCGCGCAAGCGGACCATTGAGTCCGAATTGCCCGCGAGTTGCCCGCGCACGTCACCCAGATTGCCCTGCAACGTGGCGACGCGGGCGCGCGCGATTTCAACTTCGTTGCGCATACCGGCGGCAACGCGCTGCGCCTCCGCATTGATCTGGTTGCGGATGTCCTCGCGCTCGGCGCGCACGTTTTGAACCGTCGGATGCAACTCGCCGTAACGGGATTCCGCGTCGGCCTGACGACGCGCGATATCCGCTTCACGGGCGCGCAATTGCGCAATCACTTGCGAGTTCAGCACGCCGGCGATCGAATCGACGCTGCCGCCGCTTTGGATCACCTGCTGCAATTGGCGGTATTGCGCTTCCTTTTCGGCCAGATCGGCGCGCGCTTGCAGCACGCTGCCTTGGATCTCTGTGGTTTGTTGTTCAGTGAACAGCACGCCTTGCGTCGAGAGCAGGCCGGTATCGGCGCGATAGCGTTCAGCTTCGGCTTCCTTGCGCTGCACGTCGTCACGCAATTCCGCGAGACGTTGCGACAGCCACGAATTGGCGCGCTCGGCCGTCTGGAAACGGCTTTCGAGTTGGTAGGCGAGATAAAGTTCCGCCAAACTGTTGGCCACGTCGGCCGACAATTGCGGGTTCTCCGTTTCGGCGGTGATGCTCACCGTGTAGCTCGCGCCGAGACGTTGCACGCGAATTGCGCCCGAAACAGAATTGATCACGGACTGGCGGCGCTGGGCGATTTCCAACGGATCGGTGGTGGTGTCGGTCCCAGCCGGCGGCGTCGCCAAGCCGAGTGAATCCACCAAGCGCCCCATCATCATCGGCGAGGTCAGCACTTCGATGTGCGATTCAACGATGGCCGAGGCCGGCAGCATGTCGTTGCCGGTGACCATCTGGTCCTGAGACAGAACGCGGTCCTGGCCCGGATTGATCAGGAGGATGGACGAGGCAGCGTATTTCGGCGGCTGCATCATCTGCGCAACAAAGGCGATCGAGGCTATGACGCCGGCGACGGCGCCGATCAGCATCCAACGGCGCACCAAGAAGGCAAGAACCCATTTGATCAGGGACATGCCCTGCCCGCCGCCTTTCGGCTCGGGGGCCGAAACGGTCTCCAGTTCATCGACTGGCTGGCGGATGGCTATCAAATTCATTCTATGCACCCAGAAAGCCGCGAGACGTCCCTCACAGCGATTGCTTTGGCCGACGGCCCATCCTCCAAAGCAAATTCCCGGCCACAACCTCGCGTGACAGGGGACCGAGCCGGGTTACTCTGCTGATCAGGCGTCCATCCCGCCTCAACCGCCTCCGCCCGGACACGAACGCCAGCCGCACGCCTGCGACTGCTAGGGGCATTCCTCCATTTTGAGCCGTCGCCCGCCACCGCGCCCCGCGATGGCTAACGCCGGTTAGCCCTGACGATAGCCAGGGCCGCCTTCACCACCGACGGGAGCGCCCGTGCCAAAGAAGGCCGGTTCGTTCACGGGCGGCTGCGGCGCTTCAGGCGCCTTTGCTTGTTGCGCCACGCCGCGCGAACGGCCAAGCGCGACATCAATCGATGCGCAGCCGTGCGCGCGCGCCGAAACTTGCTCCACTGCGGCCGCGGCGATCTCATGATCGACGCCCGAGGTCGCGTTAATGATCTTAACCATAGCCTCGTCTTCGCTCGGGCATTCCTCGCCCAGCAACGCATGTTCAAGCGCTGCAGCCAACTCGCCCTGCGAAGGCTGGATCATGGCCACTTCAAGCGTGGAGCCGATTTCGGTCATGTAGGTCGCATTGGGGTGCGCCAAATTGGGATTGGCGGCTTGCGTCGGCGCTGTGCGATGCGGATCAGCCAGAGGCTGCGCAGCAAACCACGCCGAAGCCGCAATGCCGGTCGCAAGCACGCCCACAAACGCAATCCTGCGCATGACACCCACCTCATTGGTTGCCAAATCCTTAAGGCTAGAGGTGGAGTCACTCAAGACAATTCGCCTAAAAAATCAGAACAAACGCTCGCCGATGCGAACAGTGTCACCTGGCTGCACGGGTGTGGTCGTGGTCAACGGATAGACCCGCTCCTGGTCTTCCCAAGCATGCTTGATGAACACGCGACGGCGATCGGCGCGATAGGTGAAGCCTTGGGCTGTCGCAACGGCGTTATAGACCGTCAAATTCGCCGAATAGGGGTAAGTGCCCGGCGTGCGTACCTCTCCCAGGATAAAAAACGGTCGGTACGTCAGCACTTCGACTGCGACGTTGGGTTGGCGGACGAAGCCCTGCTCGAGGGCTGTACGAATGGCGGTGGTCAACTCAGCGATGGTCTTGTCCCGCGCTTGGACATTGCCGATCAGCGGGAAAGCAATCTCGCCCTGCGGATTAATCAGATATTGGCCGGTGAGTTCAGCCTCGCCGAACACCGTGATGCGGAGCTGGTCGCCCGAACCCAGACGATATTCGCTGACCTCGACGCCGGAATCCCCTGTCGGGATCGTCGAAGCACAAGCGCTGGCCCCGCCCGAAAGCAGGCCGAACAAGAACAGGCGACGCGTGCCATCCAGAGCCATTCCAATACTCCTGAAGCGCCGAAACGGCCCAAGCCGCCGGCTGCTGGGGCTTATACAAGCAAGTGCGACGCCACCGGGAGGGCCAAGCGCGGTTTTCCACGCCTTACGCATGGCCAGGTGCTTGCATGCACCCCAACAAGGATGTGTCTGGAGCTTTGAATGACGGCGCGAACGTCCCATGACGTGATCGGTCGGCTTGGCGCCATGGTGGCGCTCGGCTTGATCACGGCCGGCTTGTGCCTGGGCGGCGCGCAATCGGCGGCGAACGCGGCGCTGTTGGCTGTCCTGCTCTCGGCCGCGCTGATCCTGGTCGCCGCCAACGCACGCGCTGAAGCGCTGATCGCGCTCGTCAATCGGTACTGGCTGCCGATCCTCGCCGCCGTTTGCTTCATCACCTACACAACCGCCACAGCCTGGATCGCCACTGACGACTTCGCACCGCTCCGCGACTACTGGCACCCCTTCTGGCGCCAATTCGGTTTTGACCATGGCGCCATCTCGATCTCGCCCTATCGCACGCTTGAAGGCGTCGCTGCGCTATTCGCGCCGCTGGCCGCCTTCGCGCTCGGCGCACTCACCATTCACACGCGCGAGGATCGCCGCGTGCTTTCCACGCTTGTGCTCATCTTCGCGGCGCTCTTCGGCGTGCTCTCGCTCTATTGGCTGCTCACCGGCGTCGATACGCGCCTCGAAGCCCAATTCGGCAGCGCCAACGCCGCCGCCACAACATTGGGCGTTTTCGCACTGCTTTTGGCGGCGCGGCTTGTACGCGCAACGCGCAAGCCCAGCGATTACGTGCTCGCGCAGCCGGCGCAATTGCGTCCGCTGTTGTTGCCGCTCACCGCGCCGTTCACCTTCGTGGTGCTGGCGCTGACGCTCGCTTGTTTGGTGCTGACGGGATCACGCGCCGGGATTCTGGCGACGGCCGCGGCGTTTGTGATTTTTGGCGTGCTCGTCTGGGCGCCCTGGCGCCGCACAGCCGGGGCCGCCCAGCTTTCACGCGGCGCGATCTTTGCCGTGGCGATCCTCGCTGTCGTGCTGATCGTCTCCGGCGGCCAGATGTTGTTTTCGCGGCTCTTGCAGGTCGGAGCGGACGCCGGCGTGCGGGCCACCTTGCTTGAGATGCATTGGCAGATCTTCCTGCAACGCCCGCTGCTCGGCCACGGGCTGAACACCTTCCACGAACTCAACGCCCACTATCTCACCATCGCCACGTGGCGCGACGCCGGCGACGTGGGCTCTGTGCACAACATCTATGTGCAAGCCCTCGAAGAAGTGGGGATCATTGGCTTTGTGCTGCTGAGTTTGATGCTGGCGCCCACAATGCTGCGCGCGGGCATTTCAGCCGCCACCAAGAGCTCTGGCTCGGAATGGGCGGGCGCCGCCTTCGCCGCAGCGACGCTCGCGCTCATTCATGGTGTCGTCGATTTCGGGCTGCAGACGCCAGCGATCGCGGCATTGATCATGTTCTGCTTGGGTGCGTTCGCGAACGGCGCCGCTAAGCGCAACGGCTCAAAAGATCAGCGAAATTAGGCCGAAAATGCCCGCCCACAGGAGCAAGCTCACGCCAATGGCCGCCAACACCGACACATATACCGGCACGCCGCGTGCGGGTTCGCGCGTCTGCACCGCTGGCGGCGGGACAATGGCCTCAAGGGGCGAGCGTTGAGTGCGCGTCATGATCATAAGAACGAACGCTACAATTCAGGCAAAACATTAACAGCACGGTTCCAAATGCAGTTTCCAACTCGTTACCGCGACAACAGTTCCACGAGTCGCCCATGACCTCGTCGCGAAAATACAGCGCCGGTGGGTCATCTAACGAAAATGACATCCTCCAAGCACGCCCAGCCGGTCCGCGCCGTCGCCGCGTGATGTCAGCTTCAGTGCTGGCGAAAGCCTATGGCCGCGTGCTGCGCGCCGTCTTCTGCGTTGCAGCATTAGGCATGGCCGCCGGCGGCGCCCTGGTGTTCGAAGCCGCCTATTCGACAAACACCGCGCTCGCCGCAGCGCACAGCGCACTCGCACAAGACGAAGGCCCAGCCCGCACGTCGGCGCTTTTGCTTGCGGCCAATTCGATCGAGAGCAATTGGGCGCGCCCCGGCGGATGGCACGCTGGCGCGCAAGAAGCCGTCTCGTGGACCTACGCTGCGCTCGCCGCACAAATGCCTGAGAACACCGACTTCCGCGACCGCGCTGTTCTCAATGCAGAACGCACGCTATCGCGCGCGCCGATCCAGCCTGCCCCGTGGGCGCGTCTTGCCGCCTACGATCTCGCCGGCCAACGCAACGGCCTCTGCGACGCCGAAGATTGCTTGGCCTATTCGTGGCGCGCACAAGAAATGGCGCCGCTCGCCACCTATTGCGCCCGCCTGCAAATGGGCCATCAACTCGGCCTCGTCGGCGGCGCTGAAGACCCCCGCCTGCTCGCGCTGACGCGCGTGCCGGTGACGCCGGAAGCGTTGCGCGCGTGTATGGATTATCTGCCGGCGGACGCCGTGTACCAGGTGCTCTTGGTGCAGCAATGGCAATCGGCCGAACGTCTGCGCCGCGCACACGAGGCTGGAATCTCGCCCTACACCCGGCCATACGAGTGAGATCATGCTTGGGCTGATCAAAAAGATCTCACCGATCCAACAATTGGCCCGCCGCGCGCCACCTTATTATCAAACCGCGCGCGCTTTCTTGCGACGCTATGAAACGCTGAGCGTGGACGCCCGCGCCGAAGAAGATCGCAAACTCGAAGCCGCCCTCGTCGCCGCCGCACGAGGCGCACCGACCTATGCCGATCTCGCTGCGCTTTCGGCTGCACCCTTGCTCACAAAGGCTGAAGTCCGCGCCAACCCCGCGCACTATCGCGCCAAGACTTTGCTTCCCGTCTCCAGCGGCCGCACCTCCGGCACCTCGGGCGCTTCACTCGAAGTGGCGCGCTCGGTTTCGTTGGTGATGTTCGAACAGGCTGTGATCGATTGGCTCGTTGCCAGGGCCGGCTTGAGCTTCGCAACGGCCAAAGTCGCGGTGCTGCGCGCCGATACGATCAAGCCGCCGGAAGATCGCGCGCCGCCGTTCTGGAAGATCAGCGCCGATCGCCGCATCGCCACGCTCTCCGCGCACCATTTGGACGACGAGACGTTCCCGGCCTACGCCGACTTGCTCGAAGCCTTCGCGCCGGACGTGCTCTACGCCTACCCGTCGATGGCGGTCGCACTCGCGACGCTCTCCGCCCGCGCCAAGCGACCGCTGCGCTTCAAGCTGGTGCTGACATCGTCGGAAGAATTGCCGCCGCAAGCGCGCGCGAAGCTGGCGGAGGTGTTTGGCGCGCAAGTGATCGATTATTACGGCCAGGCCGAGCGCGTGGCGTTCGCCTATTCCACAGAGCCCGGCCAGTACTTCTTCCACGCCGGCTACGGCAAAGTCGAACTCCAGCGCGATGCCGCCGGCGCCGTTGAGATCGTCGGTTCGAACTATCACAACCGCGCGCAATTCCTCCTGCGATATCGCACGGGCGACCAGATCGTGCTGGGCGCCAGCGACGATCTCGAGGCGATCGCACGCGGCGAAGCTTCGTTCGCCGGCGTGAGCGGCCGTGCGAGCGATGTTGTGTATGGGCCTAGCGGCGAAGTGTTCCTTGGCCTCAACCACATTCCGCGTCCATTCGATCAGATCGAAGGTCTGCAGATCGTGCAGACCGGCCCCGGCAAAGTGCGCATCCTCGTGCGCTCGGAACACGATCGCTGCGACGCGCTTGCCGCACAGATTCTAGCGACCGCGCGCACCAAGATCGGACCGATCGTGGATATCGATGTCGAGTTCGTTGACGCGTTCCGCAAATCTGCGGCAGGAAAGCAGCCCTTCGTCATTCACGAGTGGAAGCCGGCTGCGTGAGCACATCATCCAAGGGCGGACGCCTCGCATGGTACATGCGCCGCCTCGCCAGTATGTCGCCGCCGGAAGTCGCGCACCGCTTCATCGAGCGCGGCAAGCAATTCGCCGACAGCCGCACCAATTGGAATTGGGATCGCTTCAAGTTCGACGGCGCAATCGCGCCGCTTCCGGGCTTGCGCGTCGAAGATTGCACCAAGCATCTCACCGAAGCCGTCGAGCGCGATGCGCGTGCGACGTTGAACGGCGACATCTCCTTTCTCTCCGCGCAATGGCCGAAGCCAGGGGAGAGCAAATGGTGGCGCAGCGATGTGTGGTCGCTCGATCCAGCCTCCGGCAAGCATTGGCCAGGTCGTGGGCAGCGCGCGTCGAAGAGCGCCTATCGTCACGCGGAAGATTTCGGCGACGTCAAATTCGTTTGGGAAATCAATCGCCTTCAGTTCTTGATGCCGCTCGCGGTCGCGGCGCATCGCGACCAGGATCGCGTGCTCGCGGCCGAGATCGCGGACGTGCTCGATGGCTGGATGGAGTTCAACCCGCCCTATGACGGCGTGAATTGGACGAACGGCATCGAGTTCGCGACACGCGTGATCGTCGGGCTCTTCGTCAACACGTTGATCGCCGATATCGCGCCGCCAAGTTTCGCGCCACGCCTGCGCCAATTCTTGGCGGCACACGTGTGGATGCTCGCGCGCTATCCGTCACTCTTCTCGTCGGCAAACAATCACCGCATCGCCGAGCTTGCAGCGCTCTACATCGCCTACACGTGCGCATCCACGCTGCGCGGCGCATCGCGTCGTGCCCACGAAGCGCACGAACTTGAAAGCGAAGTCCTGAAGCAGTTCCACGCCGACGGTGTCGGCGCTGAGCAATCGCCGACCTACGCCGCGTACTCGCTCGAATGGTTCGCACTGGCGGCGATGTGCGGCGAAGCAAACGGCGATGCGCGTTCCAGCGCTTACAAAACGCGCCTCCGCGATGCCGCGCGCCATCTCCGCTGGATGATGGATGATGCCGGCCGCACGCCGGCGATTTGCGACGACGATGAAGGTCGCGTCGTAGCACTCGGCCCGAAGCACGATTATCTCTACCCTGGCGCGATCTGCGCAACGGTTTCACGCTGGCTCGGCGACGGCGAAAGCGCGCCACCGCCACAAGCGCCGACTCTGTTTGATGCGTTCACGTCAGCGCCCGCGCCAGCCTCCCTTGCGCCGAAAGGTCGGCGCACCTTCGCGGACGGCGGCTACAGCGTCTGGCGCATTCCCACCACGCACGGCGACGCGATGTTCGCGATCGATCACGGCCCGCTGGGCTTCCTCTCCATCGCCGCGCACGGCCACGCCGACGCGCTTGCGGTGTGGCTACACGTTGGCGACGAGCCGGTGATCATAGACGCCGGCACCTATCTCTACCACACGCGCAATCACGCTCGCGATCGCTTCCGCAGCACGCTTGCGCACAATACGCTCTGCCTCGATGGCCAAAACCAAAGCCGCATCGCTGGCCCCTTCAATTGGTCGCAGCACGCGAAAACCAAGCTTCGTTCGCCCGCACCGAACTTCAGCGCCGAACATGACGGCTATGTCGCCTCGCATGGCGTGAAGCACGTGCGGAGCGTGCAGGTTGACGGGGCGCGCATCACGATCAGGGACAGCCTCGAAGGCGCACTCCCAGCGCCGAAACCCTGGTCGACCGGCTACACGTTTCATCAAGACACCAAAATTGAGATGTTCGACGACCACGCGCTCGTCACAACGCCCAAAGGCGCACGGCTGCGGATCAGCGTGCAGCTTGCGAACGCCGGGAAAGCCGAACTTAACACTGTCGAAGTCTCACCCGGCTTCGGCAAACTCGCCAGCGCGCAACGCCTTGTCGCGCGCGGCGAAGCGGCAAACGCCGGCGCCGTGCTGACGACGATGATCGAAGTCCTCTAGCCCGCGTTCAGCCCCAACGCGCGCAGTGAGGGTTGATCGAAGCTCAGCACATCCTCTTCATCCACCAACGCCATGCCGCCGTCGCCGCGATAGGTCCAGACCGACCAACCAAAGCCTAAACGCTCCGCTTCGGCGCGCACGGCCCGAAGCCAGTGCGTACGGTGCCGCTCCTGTGCGCCTTGATATTGGCGATGGAAGCGCACCACGCCGAACTCGCCCAGTAGGATCGCGCCACGTGGAATGCCGTGCTGATCGGCCCAACGCGCCACATTGCCAAACGCTTGCGTGATCGTCGCTTCGCCGTGATCGTTTTCGAAATACTCACGCAATTCGTTGCGCGCCGTCTCGATCGCGCGCGCACGTTGATTGGCCGGCAGTACCGCATTGATGCGCTGTGTCGTCGCGCGCAATTCGTTGCGCAGCGAACTCTCGGACGCCGGCCACGGCAGATTGCTGATGTGGCTCGCATCATCGATCGCGCCCTGATGCGTGAAGGTGAGCGGCGCATAATAGTGGAACGTATAGATGATGCGCGGATCGTCCACCGGCTGGAGATTCACCAAGCCCAAGTGACCACCACCGAAGCCGCCCGATACGATCAGCGGCAAATCCGGCGCTTGCGCGCGCGCACTATTGACGAGACGCTGACTCATCTCCTGCCAGCGATGCGCCGCGCCAACGCCATAAGCCTGCGGCTCGTTCATCAATTCGAATGCAACCCCATCCAAATCCGCGATGACGCCCGCCACCTCGCCCACGATCTCGACATAGCGGCGAAACACCAACGCGCCCGCGCCGTCCCAGAGCCGCTCCGGCGTGTACATCGGATTGCGAGAGGTCGGATGTAGATCGACAATGACGTTCAAGCCGGCCGCACGAAACCGCGTCACCCGATCGCGTAGAATCCGCGCCAAATCAGCAGATCGCGCGCCTTCGCTCGCCATGAAGATATCCGGCCCAACCGTCAGCCGCACAAAGTCGAACCCGACGCGCCGCAGGTTCGCCATCTCTTCGTCGGAGCTTTGATAGTCGGCGCGCGTGAACGGCGGCCAGCGATAGCCGCTGCGATCGAACTCAGCCCAATTTAGCATGTGGTGCACGCCGATACCACGGCGCAGTGCAAGCGGATTTGTGCGCGCAATCTGCGCTGACGCAGGTTGCGAACAAGCAGCGGCGACGCCCAGCAAACCAAGCCCGGCGCCACGGCGCGTCATCGTCGAAGGGGAATAGGGCGCATCATCTGTCATCGTCCCACTCGTCTAGCAGGCCTTACCAGCAAATTCCGTAATAATCTTTGCGCTCACGCCATTCCAGCGGCAGACCCGCGAGATCGATGATCGTTTTGCCTTCCAGCTTTGCGGGATCGACGCCCTTCAGCAATTTGGAATGGCCAACGATGATTGTGTCCGAGAACGCCAGCACCTGATCCAGATCTTCGCGCAGCATGCGCGAGATGTGTGGCAGAAGATCAAGAATGTAGGCGAGGTTCGCGCCGGTCAGCCGTGACATACGTACGTTCGCATCGTAAATTGCGATGTCATAACCCTTGCCGAGCAAACGCTCCGCCAACACCACGTGTGGGCTTTCGCGCAAATCGTCCGTGTCCGGCTTAAAACTCACGCCCAGAAAACTCACGCGGCGGTTCACGTTCTTCACGCGCGTGACAAGCTGAAACGCTTGGTCGATCTGAACATCATTAGCGAGCCCCGTGCCATCCAGCACCGGCGTCGGCACGTTGAGCTGGCGCGCCGCATATCGCAAAGCGCGTAGATCCTTCGGCAAGCACGAACCGCCATAGGCGAAGCCCGGCCGCATATAGGCCTTCGACACGTTCAGGCGCGTGTCGGAAACCAAAGCTTCCATAACTTCCACGCCGTTGACTCCGTGAGCCTTGCAGATGTTGCCGACTTCGTTGGCGAAGCTGATCTTCAGCGCGTGCCAGGCGTTGCAGAAATACTTGATGCCTTCGGCGGTGCGCATCTCCACGCGCTGGACACGGTCGCTTGTGCTCTCTTGTAATGAACTCAGACGTTCGAACGTCGCGTCATCGCGCGCGCCGAACACGATCAGACCTGGATCGTCGTAATCCTTGATCGCGCTGCCCTCGCGCAAAAACTCTGGATAATAGCCGATGCCGAAGCCCTTGCCGGCTTTCATGCCCGACGCGGCTTCGAGAGCTGGGATCACCATGCCATCCATCGTGCCCGGCAGAATGGTCGAGCGCACCACCACCGAATAATGGCCTTTACGCTTCTTGAGCGCCGCGCCGATCTGCTCAGCCACGCGCAGCACATAATTGAGTTCAAGGCTGCCCGCTTGCGTCGACGGCGTGCCGACGCAGATGAGACACATATCCGTCTCGGCGACGGCCGTCGCCACATCTTCGGTCGCGCGCAAGCGCCCCGCGGCGACGGCTTCGGCTGTCACTTCCGGCAAGTTCGGCTCGATGATTGGCGCCTGGCCGCTCAAGATCGCCTTTACCTTGGTGGGGTTCACATCGACGGCGATTACTTCGTGGCCATCGCGCGCCAAGCACGCGGCCGACACGGCGCCCACATATCCGATGCCGATAATTGCGACCTTCATAGAAACTCCAATTGTCCCCGCCGCCTCGCAAACTCGGTGCGCAGCGACAAGGCAAGGTTTTTTGTCGGCGACGCTGAGACAGCGGCCATTTCTCTGTGGGTAATGCAAGAAGTCCGCCAGCCCACGCGGTTGAGGCGCGCTCACCAACATCGCTAACGAACGTGCTGAATCGATACAGATCAGCTTGGCGCCACTGCTCCCAATCGGGGGCTCCGGGGAGCCCAGGTATTGCATAGAGGTGACATCGGCCCGGAAGGTCGCTGCCTACCGTCCCATTTCGTCCAGTCTGGCGCGAGTTTTGTTGCAATGCACACGCCTATCCGGGTACGTACCGGACGGAAAACGAACCAAAATTCCGACAGGAACTGGCGCCCACGCGGTCTGTCCGCCCGGCGTGCTTTCGTGTCAATCGCTAAGAACGAGCGCGCTGTGAGCCTTGCTGAAACACGCTTGGCCTTCATGCTGAACGACGCGGTGCAGAAGGCGCTCTTCGCGCAGGCGGACGCGCTGAACACGCTGCAGTTCAGCTTCCCCGCCGCCAGCACGTTGTTGCTGAACGACGAAGCGGGCGACGCCGATTTCGTTGCGCATCAGTTGGGCCCGGAAGACGTCGCCTCTCTGATTTACACCCCTGGCACCACCGGCCAGCCGAAAGGTGTACTCGTGCCCCATTGTGGCAGCCGCCTTGGTGCTTGCCGGGTTAGCGGGAGCGCCTCTTGATCGATACGATCGGATACGCCTGCCGTCTGATCGCGCGATATTGGCCGCTCTCTCTTGTTGTGCTGGCGCTCCTCGCGCTTGCCTATCTCTGGCTCTCGCCCGCGCACATGGCGCCGCCCGGGCCGCTGCACACCTGGAGCTCGATCGCACTCGGCGCGCTCATAGTGCTCACCATTATGCCCGCTTGGCGCGGCGCCGTGCATCTGAGCGAAGTTACCAGGGAATTCACCGGGCCGGCGCGCATGCAGCTCGATCCGATCGTGCATTGCAGCGTCGAACTTGATGGCGGCATTCGCGTCGACATCAGCCGCCCTGGCATCGGCCCTGCTTCAGCCAACACGTGCGCCGAAGCGTTTAGCGAGCCGCTTTCGCCCGAACTCGGCCCCATTCGCCCCGCCCAACCCCTCCGCATCATTCTCTACGCCCCCGGTTGGGGCAATGCGCGCGCGGAGAACGCGGACTTCCGCGCCGCACTCGCGAGCGCCGGCTATATTGTCGTGAGCATCGACGACATTGCCAAAGATGCGCCGTACGCGAACGCCGAAGACGAGCGTATCCGCACCTCCACGATTGATCTCTCCAGCGCCGAGGCCGTCGCGCAAACGCGCGCGAACACGGATCGCCGCGTCGCGCTCGAAGCGCAAAAGGCCATCGCCGCGCTCGACGCGCTGCAAGCCTGCATCCCGGCGAGGTGGCGCGAACGCATCGATTTCAATCGCGTCGGCTTCTTGGGCTTCTCATTCGGCGGCGCGACAGCGGCGCAAGCCGCGACCATGGACCCGCGCTTTCGCGCTATAGTCAATCTCGACGGCAGCCGCTTCGGCCAAGCCGCCGCGCAACCGCCAGCCGCACCCTATCTCACCCTACTCGCCGATTTCGAGCTGCCCTCCGCACGGCGCGACGCCTCCAGCCGCCGCCACGAGTTCGCGTTCGCGCGGGAGATGGCGTTGCTTGAGGCCGAGCGCGCGGCGGCGCACGATGACACCTACGCATTCCTTGTGCGCGGCGCCCTGCATGAAGCGTTCACGGATGAGTACGGCGACCAAAGCAATGCCCGCAAATGGCTCATGCTCTCACCGGGACGCGCGCGAGCGATCCGCCTTTACTACACGTTGCACTTCTTCAATCGCTACCTGCACGACGCCCGGACATCTCTCTTGGACCGCGCATCGCCGCCTTACGCAGAGGTGATCACCTCAAACGAGATCGCCTCGGCCGTGCGCAACGCCACCGCGCCCTGATAATTCGGCGCAGGATCAAACGCACACATCTGCCACGCGGCCGCGTCATCGCCATCAATACGCAACAAACGCGGCGGCGTATCCGCATCGATAGTCACGTCAAACGAATCCAGCGGAATGCCGAGGCCTTCGCCTTGCGCTTTCACGTATGCTTCCTTGCGCGTCCAGCAGCGATAGAACGCGTTCTCATACTCCGGCCCCGCATAGGCATTGAGCGCAGCGCATTCCTGCGGCGAGAAGAAACGTCGGGCAATCTGCGGCCCTTCGATCGCGCGCACATGCTCCACGTCGAGCCCGAGGTCGAGATCGTCGCTGATCGCGAGCGCGGCAAGATTGTGCGAATGGCTGAGGTTGAAAAACGGGCCGCCGGCGAGCAACGGCTTGCCATGCGCGTTTTCACCGAAGCTCAGATCACTCGGCCCGACACCGAGATGCGCGCCGAGCAGCGCACGCATCCGCGCATGCGATTGCCCGAAGCGAAAGCGATCCTTGTCGAACACAAAGCGCGCCATGCGGGCCGTTTCCTTCTCCGACAAGGTCGCAAGCTCCGCCGCCGGCGCGGGCGTCGTAGGATCGAGCGGCCAGACGTAGATCTTAATCAGCGACGCCACCAGCGCCCCCTTTCATACGTGGTTGCGCCGCGGAGAAGAGCGAGCGCAGCCGCCCCACATGCGCCTTCAGGGTGCGGCGGCCCGCGGCGCCAAGTCAACCATGCATCAATTGCGCCGCATACGACGCAAAAAAACGCGGCGTTAACCGCCCCACTTGTGGGCGGCGCGCGGCGCCTCTGTTATAGGCCAGCCGAGCGCCTCCGGTGCGAAACTTGCACCGAGCGCGTATCCAAACTGGAACCAGGTTCGAGAATTCATGGCCGACATCGGCGCCAATTCGAGAGGCGTAATCAACCGCGTCGCCCACGCCGTGCGCCGCCGCGTCATAGGCTACGCGATCATCGATTCCTGGGACATTCCGCCCCTGAGCCGCGCGCACCCGACGTTCGGTCGATCCACCAGCCGCGGCTTCTATACGAGACTGAAGTGAGCAACGACACCCAATCCAAACCGCTCGGCCGCGTCCTGATCCTGGTCGAGAACCTGCCCGTGCCGTTTGACCGTCGCGTGTGGATGGAAGCGAACTCGCTGCATGCGGCAGGCTACGAGGTCAACGTCATCTGCCCGAAAGGCAAAGGCTATGACAAAGGCTTCGAGCGCATCGATGGCATTTACGTCTATCGCTATTCCTTGCCGATCGAAGCCTCAGGCTTTGCCGGCTATCTCTTCGAATACCCGGTTGCGTTGATCTCAAGCTTCGTGCTGGCGCTGCGCGTGGCGTTTGCGCGCGGCATTGATGTGATCCATGCCTGCAACCCCCCGGACTTGCTCTTCTTGGTAGCAGCCCCCTTCAAGCTCTTCGGCTGCCGCTTCATCTTCGATCATCATGATCTCTGCCCGGAATTGCTCGATTCCAAATACGATAAGCCGCGCCCCTTTCTGCGCTCGCTCATGGTGCTGTTCGAACGGCTGACCTTTGCGATGTCGAACGTGTCGATCGCCACGAACGAAAGCTACAAGCGGGTCGCGGTTTCGCGTGGCAAGATGAAGCCGGAAAATGTGTACGTGGTTCGCAGCGCGCCACGCCGCGCCTGGATCGACCGCGCGGCAAGCTCGGGCGAGGCGGAGAAACTGGTCGGCTATGTCGGCGTCATGGGCGCGCAAGAGGGCTTGGACCTGTTGCTCGAAGCCGCGCACCACATCGTTTACACCAAGAAGCGTGACGATGTGCGCTTCGTGCTGGTCGGCGACGGCAGCGCGCGTCGCGATCTTGAAGCCCAAGCCGCGTCACTCAATCTCTCAAACCACGTCCGCTTCACCGGCCGCGTCTCCGATGCGGACTTGAAGGATTGGCTTGGCCGCTCGACGGTGCTGGTCAATCCCGATCGCCCAAGCGAACTCAACGATAAATCGACGATGAACAAGATCGTCGAATACATGGCCATGGCGAAGCCGATCGTGCAATTCGAATGCACGGAAGGCCGTTTCTCCGCGCAAGAAGCGTCGCTCTACGCGAAGCCGAACGACGTGCAGGATTTCGCCGACAAAATCGAGCAATTGCTCGATGATCCCACGCTGGCGAAGCAGCTCGGCGAGTACGGCCGCAAGCGCTTCGAGTCAGATCTCTGCTGGGAGCACCAGGAGCCGAAACTGCTTGCCGCTTACGCCGCCGCTCTCGGCCGCGCACCAGCACGCGATGCGGCCTTAGCGTCGAGCACCAGCGCGTAAGCTTCGCCCAAGCGCTCCAGCATGCGCGCGAACGTGAAGCGTTCGAGATAGCGCGCGCGTGCGGCCTTCTGCATCGTCGCCAGCTTGCCGCGATCGGCCGCCAATTCGCTGAACGCCTGTGCGAACGCATCCGCTTCAATCGGCAGCACGTAGCCGGTCAATCCGGTCTCATTGATCTCGGCCGACGCGCCGACGCCCGTGCACACCATCGCCGCGCCTGCGGCAGCACCTTCGATCAGCGAAATCGGCAAGGCTTCGCTACGCGACGGCAGCGCGCAGATATCCGCGTTCAGCATGCCCGCATGGATGTCATCCATGCCAATCCAGCCCGGAAAGCTCACGCGATCGGCGACACCCGCGTCGGCCAGCGTTCGCGCAAACGGCGCGACATCGCCGTTGCCAGCAATCGTGCAGCGCCAATCCTGGCTCACGCCGATCTTCGCCAGTGCGCCCGCCAACACATCGACGCCTTTGCGCTCACCGATCTCACCTGCGAAGAAAATCGTCAGCGGCCGCTCGGACGGACGCGCGAGATCGCGTCCAGCGGCAAAATCAGGCACCGCGTTGTAAATCACGATCGTCCGCTCGGCCGGCACGCCGACCTCTTCCACGAACACCTGCCGCCAGCGCTCACCCAGCGCGATCACGCCCTCTGCGCGGCGCAGAATGTACTTGGTGACATCGATCCAAAGTTTCTTCTCATGCACGCGCCGATCAAAGCCGCCGCCGTGATAATGGAAGATCACCGGCAGCCTGAACACCTTGGCGATGCCCCACAGCAACGCTTTGCGATAAGCGCTCGCGCGCAGCGACAGATTGATGTGCGCGATATCCGCCTGCCTCGTGGCCGCAATCCATGTGAAGCGCGCAATCGCGTTGGCGAAAATCAGCAATGAGCCCATACGCGAGCCGTCGCCGCGCGTGGCCAGAAACGTGAAGTCCGCCGGCGCATCGTCATGCTGCGAAATATAGCGAAACGCGCGCTCAATGCCGCCGCGGCCTTCAAGCCCACGCGGCACCACACACAACACACGTGGCTTGCGCTGATCAGTGCGCATCGGGAACCTTTATCTCATCGCCGCCAACAATAAGCGGGCGTGGCCGCGCGCGCCGCGGCCGATCCATTTTGATATCCAATACTTCGACATCGCCAAGCGCGTCGTAGGTGTGAAGCCCAGTGAAATCGCCAAACACTTTCGGATCCCATGCGCCGATGCGGCGCTCGGTGAATGTGTCCGGCGTAAGTGTTGTCACTTCATACCAAGCGAGCTTCGCGCCATAGCCGGTGCTGCAATCCTGCGCCGGCCGCAACAGGCGATCGCCGACGACCCGGAACCGGCCGCCCATGCGCGAGCCACGCGCGTCCGACTTGACGGGATTCAGCGCATGCGGCGTCCACGGACCAAACACGCTCGGTCCATGAAAAATCGAGAGCTCATCCCATGATGACCCACTCGGCGGCACGAGCGTACAGAACAAATAGAAACGATCGGCGCGTTGAACAATTGTGGCGTCCACCACGCGCGCGTCATCGATGACATCGCAATGTTTTTCCCAACGCGTCGGAAAATCGACGGCGCGATAGATGCTTAATTTTCCCGCCTGCGCCGTCTCCGGCATCATGAACATCTCACCGTCATGCTCAAACACGTGCGGGTACGAGAGATGGTGCGCTTCAGTCAGCACGTGCTCGAACACGACGCCCTGCGTCTGCGCCGGCAAACGCGCCACAACAATGCGCCCCTTCGGCCCGCCATCGACCAAAGCTTCGGCGAACAAAAAATCCTCGCCGCCGCGCGACACCACAAATGGGTCGGCTACGAAGGCGCCGTCGGCGCTTGCGATCGCAAACGGCCCGCCGCCACGTCGCCACGCCGTTACCCAATGCCCGCGCTTGCGTGAAAGCGCCCGCGCGACAGCAACCACGCGCGCAAAAGCAAACGGCGCGATCAGCGCGTCCTTGTAAGGCTGCGGCGCATGCGGCGCCGGGTGCGGCAGCGGCGCCTTGTGGCGCACGCCTTCCACGATCTCCACCGCGCGTTCGATCAACAGCGCCGCGCGCGCGAACGCGAAGCGTAATCCACGCGCCAAAACCAGATCATCTTCAATCGCCGCATAAGACGCGGCCACAGTTTCGCCGTCGCGCGCCACCGCGATCATCGGCGGCTGTTTGCGCAACAAGCGCCCCCACAAGAACGCTTCGTCGGCCCCACCATCGTACAACAAACGCAACGCACCCGGTCGCGCCGGGCCGCCGCTCAGATTGATCACCAGATCGAAGCCCTCAAGCGTCGTCGCCTCTGCCGGCGCAGGCTCCAGCGTCACATCCGCCGGCGCCTTGAACACGCGCCGCTCCATCGCCAGCAGCGCGCGCAACATCGGCGGCAACCCACGCGCGCCGCCCGCTGCAAACACCGAAACCGCATGCTGCGCGCCCAGACGCTCCGCGAGCAGGCGCTGCCATCGCCAATATCTGGCGGGCGCAACCACGATCGCGACCTTCATCGAACCACCCTCACCAGCGGCGCACCCCAGCGCGCCGGCACACTACCCCAGACAGGAGAAATTTCCTGCAAATGCCGGGCCTAGGTCACCCCGATCCCCTACTGAGAAAAGTTCACAATAATTGAGTTGTATTTCATGATTAACAGAGCGTTACTCACAGGATCGATTGCTGAATTCTCATCTCGGGCGAAATATTACGCCCAGTTTATTTCCAGACCTCCAGTAATCGGAGACCTCAATGCTTCAAAAACTCCGGGTCTGGACACGCGCGCAGCGCCGCGCCCGTTTTGCCGAATTTCTGCCCGCGCAACGGCCCCTGCGCATTGTCGATCTTGGCGGCACCGTGCCGTTTTGGCGCGGCTGGGGGCTGAAACCGGAAGACCAACTCCACATCACCCTGATCAACAACCACCATATCGACACCACGGCCGCCGGCTTTGGAAATCAAGGATCGCAGATCGTTAACCGCGTTTTCGACGCCAATGACGTCACCACAAAATATCTCGCCTCATTCGATCTGATCTTTTCCAACAGCTTCCTGGAGCATTTGGACTCCCGCCAGGCGCAAGCGCACCTCGCCGCCAAGATTTGCGACAGTGGCAAGCCCTACTTCATTCAGGTTCCCAACAAGAACTCGCCAGTTGATCCACATTTCCCGACCCCGCTCGCCCCATTCTTCGCGATTTACCCGCGCAGCGTGCAAGCGGCGTTGCTGACGCGCTCGCGCCTGGGCTCCGGCGCCAAATCCACGGACATCAACGACGCCATGGAGCGCATGCGCTTCTACAATCCACTCGGGCTCAACGACATGCGCACCCTGTTCCCGGTCGCGAATTTTGCCATCGAGCGACCTCTTGGCGTGCCGATGTCGATCCTAGCCTGGCGGGACAATTGGCCAGTCGCTGCGGCCAACAAAAACAGCGCGCCGCCGACCGCCGAAGTCGCCTAATATCCAGCGCCTTAAGGGCCTGCTAGTTGCATTAGGCGCAGCTTGTGGCCAGGGTGCGAGCACGCCCGGCGGAGGCATTTCGTGAGGGTTAATTCCCGCCCCTATGACTCGGAATTCGCGCTGTTTTTCTGCGCGGCCTTGGCCGTGCGCGTCTTCCTGCCGCCGCCCTTTCTCGACCTCTTCATTCCCTACACCGCGTCCAGCGGCTTCATCGCCTTCAAGATCCATCCAGGCACGTATCTGATCGTGCTTTGCGCGATCTGGGAGATCATGCGCTCGGAAGCGCGCGCGCTGATCGATATGCGCAAACATGCGCCGCTCTTGATCATCTGCGCCGCCGCCGCCTTCGCCGCACTCACCAGTATCGCGCAAGGCCGCACGCAAGCCGTCGGCTATCTGATCGACTCGATCATTTGCGGCGCGCTCGCCGGTTGGCTGGTGACCCGCATGGCGCCGGAGTTGCGCCAACGCGTGATCGTGACGATGGTCGCCCTGATGGCGGTGAACACGACCGTGTCGATCTTCGAATTCCTCACGCAGAACCGCCTCATGCCGTTCCTCAAGCGCGAGGAGACCTTCCGCCCCACCGCATTCATGGGCCATCCGCTCGACAATGGCCTTATGACGCTCACCATCATGATGTTCACACCGGCTTTGCGTGCGCCCTTTGTGGTCCGCATTGGCCTGATGACATTCTTCCTGCTTGGCGTATTTGTCAGCGGCGCACGCGCGTCCACGTTGATCGCCACATTATTTTACCTCTTCGCCTTCGTGACGATGATGCGCGCGGAGACGAAACGCAGTCCTGAGCAGGCGGGTCTGGTGATGGTCGGCGTGCTCGCAGTGCTCGTGATCGCGCCCATCGTGCTCATGTCAGGCCTGGCCGACACGTTGCTGTACCGCTTCCAAGATAAGCTCGTCGACAAGAGCACGATGACGCGCATCGACATTTTCGGCGTGCTTCAATATCTCACACCCCAAGAGCTTTTCCTGGGGAGCGACATCAATAAGCTCACCATGTTGAGCCGTGCATTCCTGCAGAATACCGCCATTGAGAGTCCGATCGTGATGATGATCTTCCAATTCGGGCTGATCGTCATGATCATCCTGTTTGGCGCGATCCATTACACCATTCTCAAAAGCGCTCTGATGCGTCACGGCGCTTTGCTCGGCGCGCTGGCGTTCTTGCTCGCCGCCAACACCAACAACGTGCTCAACGTGAAAGCGCCTGCGCTCAGTTTCGTGCTCGCTCTGATCTGTGCACTGCCGTTGAAGGCGCAAGTGCAGGTGAAGGCGCGCGAGATCCGGCGCCCCACCGAACTCGGGCCCCGCCCACAAGATTTTCGTCCGCAAACATGAGTGCGCGCCTTGCCTTCTATATGCCCTACCTTGCGGTGGGTGGCGCCGAGAAGTCGACGCTGTGGCTTACACAGGAACTGAAGCGACGCGGCTATGATGTGCGTTTCATCGTCGATCGCCGCGGCGGTCCGTTGGACGACGCCTTCGCGGAAGTCGGCCCGGTCCGTTATCTCGACGCGCCACGCACAGCCTTAGCCGGCCCCGCTCTCGCGAAAGCCATCAAGGAAGAAGCGCCCGATCTATTGATCGCGGTAATGACGCACAACATTCTGACCGCCGCACTGATGAAGCGCGTGGGCCTGATCCGCACGCCGCTGATTGGTTGGGAGCACGCCGTGCTTTCCAGCATGCGCGCAGCGCGCGGCGTACGCGGCAAGGTCGAAACCAGACTTATCCGCGCGCTTTATCCTGCGTGCGACAAGATCATCGGCGTCTCGAAGGGCGCCGCTGAAGACGCCGTCGCACTGTGCGCGCCCAATGCGATCAACGCGGCGCACGTTTACAACGCAGTGCCGCCGCCGAAGACCGGTCCGCTCACGCCCTCAGAGCAAGCCTTTATCGCACGCATCAAGGGCCCATGCATCGTTTCGCTCGGTCGCTTGAACGCCGCCAAAGATTTCAAGACGCTGATGCGCGCCTTCCAATATTTCTCACGCCGCAGCGCCGGCACGTTGCTGCTGATCGGCGATGGCGAAGAGCGCACGGCACTCGAAGCCGCCGCCACCGGCTTTGGCCTCGGCGACAAAGTCATCTTCGCCGGCCAAGTCGAAAACCCCGCTAATCTCCTGGCGAAAGGCGACCTTTTCGTTTCAAGTTCGATCACGGAATCCTTTGGTATCGCCATTGTTGAAGCCATGGCGCTCGGCCTGCCGATCGTCGCGACCGATTGCCCAACGGCGCCGCGCGAAGTGCTTGCGGACGGCCGTTACGGCGCACTTGTTCCTGTAGGCGATGCGATGGCGATGGCCAAAGCCATGCGCGAAGCGCTCGACGCGACACACGATAAGGATGCACTCCGTGCGCGCGCACAGGATTTCTCTGTCGCCGCCGCCGCCGATGCGTTCCTCGCCGCGCTTGATATCGCGCCCCAGCATCAAGCCGCCGCTTAGGACAACACCACCGTCTTCACGCCATTGATGAACACGCGCCGCTCGGCGTGCGCCTTCACCGCGCGCACCAGCGCCGAAGATTCCAAGTGGCGGCCGAGTGTCACCAAATCCTGCACGCTAAAATTATGATCCACCGGCTCGGTCACCTGCGCGATGATCGGCCCTTCATCGAGATCGCCCGTCACGTAGTGCGCCGTCGCGCCAATCGTCTTCACACCGCGCGCATGCGCCTGGTGATAGGGCTTGGCGCCCTTGAAGCTCGGCAAGAAGGAATGGTGGATGTTGATGCAGCGCCCTGAGAGACGCTGGCTCGCATCTTCGCTCAGCACCTGCATGTAGCGCGCAAGCACCACGAGCTCGGCGCCGGTGCTTTCCATAAGCGCGAACATCTTGGCTTCGGCGTCCGCCTTCGTTGTCGGCGTCACCGGCGCCAGATGGAATGGCGTGTTCCAGTGCGCGAGGGGTGCTGCGAGATCATAATGGTTCGACACGATCGCCACTGGCTCGATCGGCAATTCACCAACGCGGGCGGCGTAGAGCAGTGCGTTGGCGCAATGGTCGAATTTCGAGACCATGATCAGCGTCTTCAGCTTGCGATCCTTCGGCAGGCAGCGCCAATCCATCTCCAGCCGCGCCGCGACCTCGCCGAAATCGCGCTCAAAAGCCTCCAACGAAAATGAGCCCGTGGGGTGAAATTCGATGCGCAGGAAAAAGCGCCCGGTGTCGGGGTCGCCGAAGGAGCGCGTGCGGACAATAAAGCATTCTTGCGCCGCCAAGAGCGTCGTCACGGCCGCGACAATGCCTGTCCTGTCTTGGCACGACGCTGTCAGCACATATTGCATTGGTACGCACTTACTCCCTTCGCGCACATCATTCCCCTGACGCGCGCGCGATTTCCCGCTCCACAATGCAGCGCTGCAATCTCACTGCCATGCGCCATCGCCAAGCGTGAGGGTCAAGGCGATGTTCACTACGTTGGAACAAAAATGTGCATTGCCGGCTTGCATCTCTACTGCAAAACTCGCGACTCAGTGCGTTCGCGCGCTCTGGGGCTGATGATAACAAGCGCTTGCAAAACCTAAGCGGATTCCGTTCGCACGATGCCGGATCAAACCTACGGTACGCGATTACGCTGCCCAAACGCGGCGCGTAGAGTCGCGCCCGGCGCAACGTAGGGTGGCGCGCGCTCCAAACATGGCGTGGCGCCAGTTCAAGCGCGCGCAGCGCCGGCAATTGCCGCTGTTCTTGGCGCTGACGTCATTGTTCATTCCAGCGGCATTTATCCACAGCTTGCTCACACCCCTTTTGCCATGGCTGCCGATCGCGCTCGCCTGGTTGGGCGTCGCACTTCTGGTTGCAATCGTTACCGCTTTCGCGCGCGAAGCTTGGCGCGACGCCATTGGCGTCACGGACTTCAGCGGCAAGAAGCGCCGCTATGCGATGCTTGGCGCAGCGCCTGAAGTGACGAGCCTGGATCTGCGCCAACTGCCGCCGGATCGGCGTTCACCGCTCGGCCTGCTCGCGTTCCAGCCCGCCTCGCCATTCGCGACCGCCTTCCGCGACCTGCAGCATTCGCTGCCGCCACGCGGCGTTGTCGCCTTCATCGCGCCCGCCGCCGGCGAAGGCGCGACCACCGCCGCCATGTGCGCCGCGATCAGCGCCACCCAGCAAGACAAGCGCGTGCTGCTGATCGATTGCGATCTGCGCCAGCGCGCGCTCACCAAGGCGCTTGGCCCCGAGCCAACCGAAGGCGTCCTCGAAGCGTCCGAAAATCCAGAAGACTGGCAAAGCTTCATCAGCGAGGAAGAAGAGACCGGCCTTCAGTTCATCCCCGCCGCGCGTCCGCGCTCAGCCTGGCGCGGTCTCGCCGGAACGCGTGGCTTCGAGCAGATGCTGCAACGCGCCCGCGCCGCCTACGACATCGTCATCCTCGATTGCCCGCCAGCCGGCACAGCTGACGGACCGATGGTGGCGCGCCTTGCGGATAAGAACGTCGTCGTCGCCGCATGGGATCACACGCCGCGCGCGGCGATCCGTGAAACCATGCGCGCGCTTCGCGTGCGCCATGGCGGCGCCGGCGTATATGTGAACCGCGTGCCTAGCGGTTACCGTTTCGGGCGCCTGCGGGCGGACTAAAGCCGCCGATCGCCGCCAGCATTTCCGGCGGCGCCAACGCACCACCAATCGCGATCGCCAATTGTGGAAACACCGGCGCAAGGTTGCCGTGGAAATTACGCGAATGCGCCCAGTCCGGCGTCGCCGGACGCGGCTTCACCGGCACGCGCACTTTGCGCGGCGGCTTGGCGCGGATCAGGCTCTGAATGAAGGGCGCTGCGGCGCCGCCACCCACGGCGATCGCCTGGATCTGCGGCGCGCCATGCGCCATCGCGCTATCGCACACAGCAAGCAAACCGTGCTCGTATGCATCCTGCAGACTTTTTTGAAACGTCTTGAAGTCGCGACTGCGCTCAAGGTCCTTCAAGCTCACGCGAATCACGCGGCCTTCGTGGCGCAATGTAGCCGAACCGTCCGCGAACACGCTTTCCTTGATGTCGCGCATGTTACGCATCAGCGCGTCCCACAGCTCTGTTTTCTGCGATTGCGTCTTCGCCCACTTGCTCATGTCGAGGACGACGTTGGCGAGCGCCCGATCAATAAAATCACCGGCCTGCTTCAGCGTCAGCCGCGCGCTATCCAGCTCCGACAATTTCGAACCTGAGCGCACGAGTGCGGCCACATCCGTCGTGCCCGCGCCCATGTCGAGCACGATCATGTGCGAAGCGCTGTCTTGCAGACCAATCGAGCTAAACGCGGCCGCGGCTGTCGCCTCGAAGATAAGCCCCATCTCGAACGCTTCGGGCTTGGCCATCGCCTTCGGCAACAAGGCCTGCACGGTTTCGATCGGTACGCCGGCCGGCTCAAGCATGTCGTCGCCCAAAGCTGTGCGGAACGCATCGGCTTCGCCGAACAGGCGCACGATGGCCGGGTGCATGCCGGCGCTATCACCGCTGCGCCAAGCCGGCGCCGCGTAGCGCCATTCGACGCCGGACGCTTTCGAGACCAGCTCGTCATACGCCGCCGCCGCGTCCACCGCCGCCAGCAAGTACGCGAGATAGAGCACGACAAGGTCGCGCATCTGAAACATGCGGTGCGGATCGATCGACGTTGGCGCGTTGGTGTTCAGCGCACGATCCAAATCACTGACGCCTAGCAAAGTCTTGAACGAACGCAGCGCCATCCGCTTGTGCTGCGCCAAACTATCCGCCCGCGCCATCGCGGCGCGGCCGAACAGAATGCGGTGGTCATCCACGAACACGGCGCTCTCGAGCAGGAACGCGTTGCCCGTCTCCTGCACACCGCCCAGCATCAGCGGGCGCACAAAGCGCGGATCAAAGCGCGCCCAAGCATCGCGCGGCGCCGCCGCGGCCTTCGAGAACGCCGTCCCGAAATCGATGCAGAGCGTCCATTCGCTCATCTTGCTTTCGCCCGCCCCACAGGTCCGACGCGCGCCTTGGTCAGCATCTCGCCGCCCCGCGTCACGCCACGCGCCACGATGCGCACAGATTTGGGCGTCTTCTTGGGTGGTTTGATGAATTCGTGACGATCCGGATCGAACGCTTCACGCCCGCCTAGCTCGCCAAGCCGCGAGAAGCCCCTCTTGCGCGCAGCTGTCGTGAGCGCTTGTCCAAGCATTTCCAACGCCAAACCGTGCGCCGCGCCTTCAGTCTGCAGCGCCTCGTCACACAGCGCCAACGCTTCGGCCAAAGCGCGATCGGCTTCGACCCAGGCGGCGGCGGCCAACGCATCATTCAATTGAACGCCAGACGCCGCGCGTTTCCGCGCGGCGCTTTTTTTCTTTGGCTTTGTCGTCTTGGCCTTTTTGGCCTTAGCGGCGGGCATACACTCAAAGTCCAAGCTTAAACGCGTACGTCCAGCCCAGCATGCGCCCGCCTCAAACTTAGAGGCGGAAGCTCACGCCGAGCGTGAACGCATTCACCTCGAAGTCGCGATACCGATCGGCGCCGCTCGATTGCACGTCGTCGAAATTGTAACGCGCGCGCAGAGCGACACGACGGTTCATCAAATAATCGGCGCCGATCTCAACGCCGACCACTTCGTCTTCGCGATCGATCGGATCTTCATATTCACGCGTGCCCGCTTGGGCGCCGGCCGTGAGGATGACGTTGCGCAGCAATTCGTGATCGACGCGGATGCCGTATTGGCTTTCCGTGAACGGCGTCGCACTCGTGGCGCCGACGACGTCTTCCGCGTTTTGGCGCGCGTTGAATGTCACCGTCGTCAAGCCAGTCGGGTACCATTCCAGATTGGCCGCGAGAGCCAAGCCGTCGGCCGTCGCGCCGCCGTCATAATCACGCTCGAACTGGCCGGCCGTGATTTCCCCCACCAAGAGGTCGGTGAAATTCACGCTCACGCCAGCGAGCAGCGTCGTGCCTTCCGAGCTCAGGCTCGGCGTGTTTTCATAATCGCGCTCATCCGTCGTGGCTTGCAGGACGAGACCCAAACGCGGCGTCAGCTCAGCGTCCACGCGGGCGCGGAAGCTCGTCTGATCGTTGTCGCGCACGCTCTGCACGGGGCCATCGAAGCTATAGTCGCGCTGCGCCACCGCGCCCGTGAGGGTGAAGCGGCTAAAGCGGTGCTCGGCCGTGAGCGACAAATCCGAACGATCGTATTCGACCGGATCGCCGACGGTCGGCGCATCCGAATCCGCACGCGATTCACGCTCGTGCGCGAGGCCAGCGTCCAGGCGAACGTTCGAACGCGAGCCGACATCGAGGCGGCCCATCAGGCGCGCGTAACCCGTGTCGACGTCTTCGCTTGAGAAATCCTCATGGCTTTCGAAGCGCGCGCCCGCGTCCACCTCGATTGCGTGGCGCGACCAATTCGAACGCAGCGTCGCATTCGGCGACACTGAGAAGATGATGTCTTCGTCCGGCCCAACTTCCTCGGCGAAGAGGTTGTCATTGCTTTCAGCGCCCAGATTGATAGAGGCGTTGAGGTTAAACGCGCCGAAACGTACCCCGAGCGGATCGTATTCTTCACGTGGCCGGTCGCGCACCGAGGTGCTGGCGGCCTGGTCCTGCGCAAGCGCGTGAACAGGCGCGAACGCGATCAGCGACGCCGCAAACATCGAAAGAGCCGGATGAACGCGCACCAAAGTCCCCCCAAGTGACGCCAACGTCGCGAGCAAACGCGAGCGGCGGTTAGGCTTGGAGCGATTGTGCAAAATGCGCGCCGTTGCAACGCGTTGCGCGTGCGGCGGGAATGTTGGATCGGCCGGCCCCGCCGGCGACTTCGAGGATGTCATTTCTACGCCTCCCCTGTTGGGATCATACGCGCGCCAGGGGAACCCCGCCACCAGGGCGCGAATTTCCTTCGCTACCGTGGCAAGGGAGCACTGTTCGGGTTAAGCGAGCGTGCGCAAACGACGCCAACCGAGCCGAAAAATCGATATTTTTGTTAATCTTACCAGAAGCTTACGCTGTCGCCGCGTAGGCTTTCTCACCCGGCCGCGGATCGCGGCGCTGGATCGGCTTGAAGACGCCGGTCCCAGTCATCAACGTCCGATCGCCCGACCAAACCCGCCCCCGCACCAGGAAAAGGTCTTCCTTGGCCTCGATCAGCTCGCTGCCGCCCTCGATCCATTCGCCAATATGGGCGCTGGAGAGGAAATCCACGGTCAGCCGCACCGTGACCCAATAGGACGATGTCTCAACCGAAACAATCTGTCCCCAGGCCATGTCGGCAAAACTCATGAGCATGCCGCCGTGGGCGTTCTTCATGCCATTGGTATGGCGCTCTTCGACGCGGAACCCCATCGTCGCCACGCCATCCACCACGCGTCGGTGCAAAGGGCCGATTTGGCCAACAAAGCCGCGGCGAAAGTCGAGGGCGACATAGCCCTCGGGGGCTTCAAGTGCTGCGGGAGGCGCGAGATCGTCTGACATGCGCCGGCTTATACAGGGCCGGCGCGCCGATCTCTATTCGAACGACAGATCGTCGTCGTTGACGTCGAATTCTTCCACGAAGGTTTCCTTCGGGGCCGCGGCGCCGGCGCTGCGCTTGCGCGGCATGCCGTTAACCATGTCGCTGCGCACATCGTAGCGTGCGGCGCGGATAGCCGGGTGGAAGCCGACATTGTGGAGCGCGATCATCACGTCCTGGCCGCGCTCGCGCCAATAGGCCTCGATTTTGGCTTTCAGGGCCACCGCGCCTTCGCGCGAGCAATAATCGGATGGCTCACGACCGCCGCCGCCCGTGCTGACCCATTCCTCGTTGGACTCGTCGTTAGCGAATTGAAAGGCGTTGGCATTCGTCACAATTGTTTCTCGCAGGCAGACAAAACTCTAGCTGCGGTAAAGATGACAAAATTCTGCGCACGCGAATATTACACAGAAGTCGTGGTCGAAGGCCTAGTACGCGGGGCGCCACCGGGGGCGCCATTACGGTATTTCTTTAGACCTATGCCCTGAGGTCTATGACCATTTTTCGCCTGCCCAACATTATGTTGGCGTGGTTTTCTCCGCGCAAATGGTTCGCAACAAGCCGTTCGTTCTAGTTCTCGAAGACGACCCTGTGTCGGCGGAAGCGCTGACATTGGTGCTCCAGGATTGGGGCGCCGAAGTCGCGCACGCGGCGCACGCCACCCACGTCGATGACGTCCTGGGCGAGCGCGCCGACGAGCTTCACTTCATTATCGCCGATTATGACTTAGGCGACGGTCCAAATGGCGTGGCCATCGCATCTGACCTCGTGTCCACAGCACGGCAAGCCCGCGTCCTCGTGCTCTCCGGCACCCTGCGCGCGCGCTCCGACATCGCCGCGCGTAATGCCGGTTTCGCCATGATGCAGAAGCCCGCCCGCGCCGATGCGATCGTCGCTTGGCTGGAGGGCGCGGAATAACTTGGTGCCGTGCGCCAGGGCGGTAACACTAGGGACAATGGCGGAATCACCCAGCGTCGATTCAAACAAGACGACGATCCGGGCCGAGTTCATCTTGGCCGCGGCCATCGCCGCTGTCTCGGTGCTGATCGTTGTTCTGGGCTCGCTCCTGCTCAGCGGCGCACGTCTGAACGCCAACGAATACGAAGTCGTCGCCATGGTGCGCGCCGTGCGCGCCGAAATCGCCGGCGCCGCACGCGGCCAGAGCGACGCCGAAGCGTTAGCCGCGCGCTTCATCGCCACCCGCAATCGCGCGCTGCTCGAGGACTACGAGCGCGCCAAAGAAGTCGCGCGCACGCGTCTGCGCAACGCCTTCGTGCTCGCAGGTGACGACACAGGCGTTCGCGAGAGCCTTACGCAAATGGAGAATCTCGTCGAGCGCAGGCTCAATATTCTCGACGCGGAAGTTGCCTCGCGCCCAGGCGCGATCTCGCACAGCCGACCAGAAGAGGACATCTACACGCAATTCCGCGTGCAGAGCGACGCGTTGCAGGTTTTGCTCAACGGCCGCATCGATGAGTCTCGCGTCGCCGAAGACCGCGCCCATCAGCGCCTCGATTTCATCACCATGATGCTGGGCCTGCTCTCGCTCGCAACATCTGGCCTCGCCATCCTCGCGTTGCGTCGCGAACGCACGCAATGGCGCCTCGCGCATGAAGCCGTCGAAGCCGCGCGTGCCAAAGCGCAGGAATCCGATCTGGCCAAGACGCGCTTCCTCGCTGTGGCCAGCCACGACATGCGCCAGCCCTTACACGCGCTGACACTCTATCTCAGCGCGCTCGAGCGCCGCGTCGAAGGCGCCGAGGCGCGCGATATTTTGCAAAAGATGGATCGCGCAACGCAATCCATGGTCGGCATGTTCGCCATGCTGCTCGATCTCGCACGCGTGCAAGCCGGCGTCGTACAGCCGGAAATCGGCGAAGTGCGCCTGCAAGAGGTGTTCGACCGCATCATGGCCGAACATCCTGGCGGCAAAGTCGATGCGGCGGCGACGCAAGCCATTGTCCGCACCGACGCCAAGCTGCTTGAGCGCGTTCTCGCCAATCTCGTCGCCAATGCGATGAAGCACGGCGGCGGCAAGGCGCACATCGAGGCGCGCGCCTTCGCGAGTTTCGTCGAAGTCGACGTCGCCGACGACGGTCCGGGCATCCCGATCGAAGATCAAGAACGCATCTTCGAAGAATTCGTCCGCCTCGATGGCCGCGCTGGCGCCGAGGGACTCGGCCTTGGGCTCGCCATCGTCAAGCGCATCGCCGATCTGCTTGGCATGCCTGTGCGCCTGATATCCGCGCCGGGCCGCGGCGCCCGCTTCATCCTGCGTGTGCCGCTCGTGGCCGCGAATGGCGGCGTCGCCCCGAGCATAGCTCACGGTGAAGTGACGCTGACGGGCGCCAACATCATCGTGATCGACGACGATCCGCTGGCGCGCGAAGCCATCGCCGGCGCATTGCGCGACATCGGCGCCGAGGTTGGCGCCGGCGGCAATGAAGCCGATCTGACCGCCCTGCTCGCGCAAGGCGCAGCGCCCGATCTGCTCGTCATGGATTTGCGCATCGACGGCCTCCTCCAAGGCATCGATATCGCCACACGCGCGCGCGCCAAGCTCGCGTCACCGCCGCGCGTGATTGTCGTCACTGGCGACACTGGCCCCGAGACCTTGGCCATGCTGCGCGCCTCCGGTTACGCGTGGTTGATCAAACCAGTGGACGCACAATCCCTCAGCGAAGCGGCGGCGGCGCAAGTCCGTGCAGCCTGATCGTCTCGATGCGCTCGGCCCGCGCCGCTCGCGTGCGGAATTCTTGCTCATGGGCGCGATCGCGCTCGTGGCGCTGCTCGTGTTCGCGGTTCTCGCCGAATTTGGCCAGCAGCGACACCTGCACCAACGTACGATCGAAACCGTCGCCATCTCGCGCAACATGCGCAGCGACACGTTGGCGATCATGCAGAGCCTGACGGACGTCAAAGCCGCGCGCTTGTTGCAGGAGACCTACAATTCAACAGATGTGCGCTTGCAAGCCGACGCCGCCGCCGCCGACGTGCGCGCACAGATCGAATTGTTGCAACAGCAGGCCGCGATCGACCCGGAACTCGAAGCCACGAGCGCCCGCATCGCGGCGTTGATCGAGGCCGACCTTTCGCCTCAACCCAATCTCCGCCCGGCCGAGATTGCTGTCCGCTCCACCAGCTTTCGCGCCGAATTGCGCACCGAAATCACGCGGCTTCTCACCCGCGCCAACGCCATCAACGACGCCGCCCGCGAGGAAGAGCGCAGATCACGCGAACGCCTCGACGCCACCACGATTGCGCTTGGCGTGCTCGCCCTTGTCGCAGCGGCTCTTGGCGCGCTGGCTGTCCGCGGCGAGCGCGCGCGCTGGCGTTTGGCGCGAGACGCCGCCGAGGCCGCCCGCGCCGCCGCCGCGGAAGCCGATGCCGCGAAGACCCGCTTTCTCGCCGTCGCCAGCCACGACATGCGCCAGCCGCTGCATGCGCTGACGCTTTATCTCACGGCTCTGGAGCGCCGCGTCGAAACGACCGAAGCGCGCGATATCCTTACGAAGATGGAACGCGCCACCCAATCCATGGTCGGCATGTTCGGAACCTTGCTCGACTTGGCGCGCGTGCAATCCGGCGCCATCACACCCGAATTCGCGCCGACACCGCTGCAGCCCATTATCGACCGCATTATCGCCGAACATCCCGGCCGCACAATCGAAGCGGCGCCGACAACGCTCAGCATCGAAACCGATGAGACATTGTTCGAGCGCGCGCTCTCCAATCTTGTCGTCAACGCCATGAAGCACGGCGGCGGCGCGGCGCGCATCGAGATCGCCACGTCCGGCCAAGCCGTCGACATCAGCGTCATCGACAACGGTCCTGGCATTGCCCGCGAAGACCAAGAGCGCATGTTCGAGGAATTCGTACGCCTCGAACGCAGCAAGGGCGACGGCCTAGGGCTTGGCCTCGCCATCGTGCGGCGCATCTCCAACTTGCTCAACATGCCGCTGCGTTTGGATTCGGCGCCCGGCCACGGCGCGCGCTTCACCCTGCGCGCACGCCGCGCCAACGGGGCCGCGACCCAAAACGGTGAAGTCGCTAGCCGCGGCGTGGCCGGCGCCAACGTCTTGCTGCTCGACGATGACATGCTCGCCCGTGAAGCAGTGGCCGGCACATTGCGTGATCTAGGCGCGATGGTTCAGGCCTGCGCCAACGAAGCGGAGATTAATCTCGCGCTGCAAACGGGCTTCCGCGCCGATTTGCTGGTGATGGATCTACGCATCGACGGCGCATTGCAGGGACTCGACATCACCCGCCGCGTGCGCGCGCGCTTCGATCCGCCGCCGCCCGCCATCATGATCACGGGCGATACCGACCCGGACACGCTCACACAATTGCGGGCCTCGGGCTTCGGCTGGCTGATCAAGCCGATCGACGCGGATGCGTTGAGCGCCCTAGCGTCAACGCAACTCGCGAACACGACTTAGTGTGATTTGAGTTTCGCGATCGCTTCAGCGCGCGTGCGCACGCCGAGCGCGCGATAGATCGCCGCCAAATGAATTTTCACCGTGCCTTCGGCGATATCGAGCGTGCGCGCGATCTCCTTGCTGGCCTGGCCCTTCAGCAGCTCGGTCAGCACCTCTTTCTGGCGCCCGGTCAGCTTGTCCTGACCAAACGCGCCAGAGTTCGGCTGCAGCGACGCCGCCGCACCATCCGGCTTTGCACCCTGCTCGCGCCGGCCAATCGATTGCGGCACATAAATCCGGCCATCGAGGATCGAGCGGATCGCAGCCGCGATCTCCGCCGACGGCAGCGATTTCGGAATGTAGCCGTGCACGCCCGCGCCGAGCGCCGCGAGGATGTCGCCGCGATCCTCCCAGGCCGAAACGACGGCGACCTTTGCATCCGGAAAGCCATCGCGCAGCGCCGACAGCGCCTCCACACCCGACATTCCGGGCATGCGCAAGTCCAAAAGCACGAGATCGCCGGCGCCATCGCTGGTCAGCATCTCCAGAGCCTGGTCGAGCGTCTCCGCCTCACGAACCTCGTCCGCGTCCAGCGTGTCGATCAGCAATTGCTTCAGACCGCTGCGGAACAGCTCGTGATCGTCAGCAACTAGAGCTCGAATCCCCATGCGCACCACTCGTTGTGCGGCCCCCGCCGCGACCTCCTGTCACCACAGACATTGCGCCGGATTCCCGCGGCGCTCAACAAAGAAGTTGTGCACGTACGCGCAACAGTTGCGCGCATTACGTCACGGGGACGCTGGCGATCCTGTCGCGGGCGTCGGTGCAGACGCTGACACTTGCGTCACCTCCGCGTCACGCACGTGGCGCAAGGTATCGATGCGCTCGCGCTCGATCATGAACAGTTCCAGCGAACGGCCCTCCAAGTTCCGACCATTAGCGACGCGCAAAGTCATCGGATTGACTTGGCGGCCGCGGTGCATGACCTCGTAGTGCAGGTGCGGCCCGGTCGAGCGGCCGGTATTGCCGACATACCCGATCACCTGCCCCTGCTGAACGCGTGCGCCCGCCCGCATACCGCGCGCGAAGCGCGACATATGCGCGTACGCCGTCTCGTAGCCGTTGGCGTGACGAATGCGCACGTAGTTTCCGTAAGAACTGAACGGCCCCGCGCGCACCACCGTGCCGTCGCCAGCCGCCAGGATCGGCGTACCGATCGGCGCGGCGAAATCCGTGCCGCGATGCAAGCGCGAATAGCCCAAGATCGGATGGCGGCGCATGCCGAAACCCGACGAGAGCCGCGCGCCGTTGATCGGCGTCTTCATCAGGAAGCGCCGCGCACTCCGGCCTTCCGGATCATACCAATCGGGGCGTGTGTCGCCTGGCGCGAGGAATTGATAGAAATCACGACGGCCACGGCGCGTCTCAAGACCAACGAACAAGAGTTCGCCGGTGCGCACCGTGTTGCCTTCGTCATCATAGAAACGCTCGAAAACGAGTTCGAAATTGTCACCGGGCTGCACGTCGCGCTGGAAGTCGACGTCATAGGCAAACGCATCCGCGAGTGCTGCAACTTCGCGATCCGTCGCGCCCAATTGCATCGCCGTGCCGTAGAGCGTGGTTTCAACCGGCGCTGCAATGCGCGCAATTTCAAACGTCAGCGGCATCAAAACTTCGCGGGCTTCAAAGCCACCCGCATTGGTGCGGTTCGCCGTCACCGACGCGCCAGGTTCCGAACGGAACGCAATGCCCGTCAAACGCGCATCGCCCGTGCGGCGATCGAAGAACAGACTGATCTCTTGGCCCGGCCGCAAACGGCGCGGATTGTAAACGTCGGCGATAGAGGCCAACGCCGCATTGACTTCCGACCGCGTGGCGCCCGCGCGCGTCAGCACGCTGGCCAGCGTCTCACCGCTGCCGACACGCACTTCGCGCGCTTCATGCGCAAGGTAAACCTCTGTAAACGCCAAATGCTCGGCGCGCCGCGCCGCTTCTTCACGAATGGCCGCATTTTCAGCCGCGCGCGCTTCGGACGCACCCGAAAACAGCCCCGCGTTCCAGGCAAGGCCCAGGCCCAGGATCGCCGCGCCCGCCATGACGGCATAGCCGGTGAAACCTTTACGAGCCTTCATTAGGCGCTGAGCGAATTCTGCTCTCAAACCTCTGCTCCACCCCCGGCCTGCCAAAAAACGCTCACCAAACAAGCGATTTCAGCATTTTGGTTATCTCGCCGGAAACCCAATTGGCGTCATTCCATTGCCTCAGGAATGCGCCAGTAAGGTAGTCAGACCCAGCAAGGACCAAGCCAAGCAAGGATATATGGCACATAGGTCTAACCAGGCCGTTGCGAGTCAAGACCAGGCGCTGCCAGAGCCCCCGGAAGATTCGCCGCCCCCACGCCGATTATTGATCGGTTGGGCCACAGCGCTGCTCGCGCTGGGGGTGAGCACCGCTTTGGTCGCCGCCGGCGTGTGGTTCGTGCGTATGCCGCTGGCGGAATTCATGATCGGGCAAGCCCTGTCCGAGCGTGGGACAGAGGCGGACTTACAGGTTGTTAATCTCGATTTGGAGCGGATCACGCTAAGCGAGTTCCGTATTGGCGCGGCTGACGCGCCAGATGTCGAAATCACCGAAATTGAAGCCCGCTGGGAATGGCGCGGGCTCATGCCGCGCCTACTGTCCGTACGCATTGTGCAGCCTCACGTGCGTCTGCGCCTCGATCAACAAGGCCACGTCTCGGCCGGCGCACTTGATCGCTTCGAAGCCGACAGCGGCCCCGCGCGCCGCCCTTCCATCCCGCGCCTCGCGCTCGAAATCATTGATGGCGCGGCCGAGATCGAAGCCCCCTTCGGCGCGCTCAACGCCACGTTTGAATCGAGTGGCACAATTGGCGAAGACTTCACCGCTGCGGCGCGCATCGCCGACACCACACAATCACAGGGCAATTACGCGCTGACGCGCGGCGCTGCTGAACTCGTCATTGTCTCGCGTGATGAGACTATCGCGTTCCGGCTGAACGCCGCGCTTTCGGATCTCACATGGGCCGACGCGCGCGCGCAGAACGTGTCGCTGCGCGCGCTTGGCCGCGCCCCGCTCGACCTGGCGCGCATCAACGTGGAAGGCGCCTGGCGTGCTGGCGCGTTGAACACCGATACATTCGCTGGCGAAACCCTCACCGGCGCGCTCAGCCTGCACAGCGCCATGCGCGACGACGCACTCGAGTTCGCGCAATGGAATGTGCAGACCGGCGCGACAGCTGCATCGCTGCGCGTCGACGCTAACGCACTCGCGCAAACCCGCCTCGATCTTCGCGCGGACGGAGACGGCCCAAGCGGCACGGCGCGCTGGACTGTGGTCGCTGACGGGCTCGACGCCTTCGGAATCGTTTCCAACGAGTCTGACCTCGCCGGCACACTCACCTTCGACATTGCAAACGAGATCACTTATGGCGGCGAAGCGCGCCTTCGCCTGCAACAAGCGCGTTTGAGCAACGATGCGCAGCAAGGCATTCGCGACGCCTTTCCCAATCTTGGCGGCTCGCCGCTCGGCCCGACCTTCGCCTCCGCCGAAGCCGCGCTCGATCGCGCCGTCGATGCGTTCACGTTCACCGCGCCGCTCACGATCAGCTCCGACGCCGGCAATCCGCGCTTCGTCATCGCAGCACCCATCGAAGCGCGCGCTGCAAGCGGCCTCAGTGCGCGTCTCGCATCGCTGCGCCAAGATGCACCGGCGCTCTTGTTGCAATGGCCCGGCCCCACGCTCAGCGGCGCCGTTGAACTTCAACTCAGCGGTGGCGGCGCACCCAATGCGGCGCTGTTGCTCGACACCATCACCTGGTCGCCCGAAGCGCCGTTCGAAGCCGACGGCACGCTTACGCTCGCGAATTGGCGTGCGGAGAACGCCAGCATCGCCGCGGAAGAAATCGGCATCACCATCGCCAGCGGGCAAGGCGGCGGCGGCAGCGTCGAACTGCGCGGCCCCGTCCAGATCACTGGCCCACTTGGCGACGGCGAAGTGCGCGAGCTTACGCCGAACCTCAATGTCACCATAGCTTGGGGCGATGGTTGGCGCGTGCTGCCGAGCAATGGCTGCTTGCCCACGCGCATGGGCGGGCTCGACGCCGCCGGCCTTTCCTTCGCCAATGGCGAATTCGCGCTCTGCGCGCTCAATGGCGCGCTGATTGCGGCCGACACCAACGGCAATCTCTCCGGCGGCTTCAGCATTCGCAGCCTCGCACTCAACGGCCGCATGGCTGGCGAAGCCGCGCAACCCGCACGCGTCACCGCCGGCAATGTCGTCGGCCGCTTCAGCGGGCGCACGGGCGACATGACACTGGCGCTCACCGCCAACAGCCCGCGCCTCACCATCGAAATGGCCGAAGACCGCACGCTGGCTTTGGTGATGGCGAGCCTCACCGCCAATGCCCACATCGCCGATAGCTGGCGCATGGAGGGCGAATTCGCCGAAGGCGTGCTTACCGATCCGGCGCTGCCCGGCACGCTCAGCACCATCGCCGGCGGCTGGAGCGCGGCGCCCGAGAACGACAAGCCCGTCATCCGCGTCGCCGCTGGTGAAGCTTTGCTCACGGCCAACGCGCCGCCGACGGAGAACGACCGCGCGCTGTTCAATCCGCTGCGCCTCGCCGACATGAACGCTGTTCTTGCCGACGGCCAGATCAATGCCCAGGGCGCCATCGTGCTCGACGCCAGCCGTCAACAACTCGCGCGCTTCGAAGCGCAGCACGATGTGGATCAGGGCGTCGGGGCGGCGCGCATCAATGCTGAGCGCATCAGCTTCGGCCCCTCGCTGCAGCCTTACGACATCACCGAGCAAGCGCGCGGCATGGTCGAGAGCGTGACCGGCGACGCTATTGTCACCGCCGATATCGATTGGACGCGCGACGCCATTGTCGGCGTCGGCCGTGCGAAACTTGAGAACGTCTCGCTCGCCACCGCCACGATCCCAGTCGTCAACGACGTCAATGGCGAAATCTATTTCGACGATCTTTTCACACTGACCACGCCGCCTGGCCAATTCCTCCGCGTCGGCCTGCTCAATCCGGGCGTCGCAGTGCGCAACGGCCGCGTACGCTTCCAATTGCTGCCCGAGCAACTGGTCGCCATCGAACAAGCCGAGTTCGATTTCGCCGCCGGCACGCTCGCGATGGCGCCCACACGCGTCACGTTAGGTTCTGAAGAGACGCGCTTTGAACTCACGCTCAGGGACGTCGACGCCACCGAACTCGTCACCGCGCTCAATGTCCCCGATCTGCAAGCCACCGGCCGCATCGAAGGCTCGTTCCCATTGCGCCTCACGCGCGTCAGCGCGTTCGTCGAAGGCGGCGTGCTGCGCGCAGCGCCCGGCGGCGGCGTCATCTCGTACACCGGCAATGCCGGCGACGCTGCGACTGGCCCGTCGAAGCTCGCCTTCGACGCGCTGCGCAGCTTCCGTTATGACGACCTAGGCCTCACGCTCGACGGCGATCTGAATGGCGATGTGATCTCCTCGATCACCTTCAGCGGACGCAATTCGGGCGAGCCGGTCGATCTCGGCGAAGTGGCGCCTATCCCCGGCCTCGGCCGCGTCACCGTGCGCGGCGTACCGTTCGACTTCAACGTCACCGTCACCGCGCCCTTCCGCCGCCTCGCGCAAACCGCCGCCTCAATCGCTGATCCGGGGTCGCTCATCCGGCAAGCCGAGGAGCAGGAAGAGGAACCCGCGCCACCAGAAGAGGTTGACCCGGGCGCCCCGGGAACCGATTAAAGCGCGGCTTCAGGGCTGGTTCAGCTGGCTCGCATTACGAAGCATCCAGGAGTTTCGAAGCATGAGAGCTCACCTGCGATCCGCTTTGCTTCCCGCGCTTGGCGCGGCGGTGCTCGCGGCCGGCTGCATACCTGTGCAGATCCAGGCGCCCGACGAGCCGATCGAAATCAATCTCAACGTCAATATCCGCCAGGAAGTGATCGTGCGCCTTGAGCGCGACGCGGCGGAATTGCTCGAGGAAAATTCAGGTCTGTTCGGAGGCACAACGCCATGATCCGCGCTTTCGCAACCGCCGCCCTGCTGATCGGCGCCTTGACTCTGGCCACGCCCGCTCTGGGCCAAGCCGGCGATCCGCTGCTGCAAGCGCGCACCCAAGGCCTGATCGGCGAACAAGCCGACGGCTATCTGGGCTTTGTGCCTGGCGCCGCGATCAGCGCCGATCTGCGCGGCCGCGTTGAGCAAAACAACATCCAGCGCCGCCAGCTCTACACACGCCGCGCCGCCGAACGCAGCGTCTCGGTCAACGAGATGGCCGCGGCCGTCGCCTGCGAAGTGTTTGAGCGCCGCATCGCAATGGGCGAACGCTATCGCGACGAAGCCGGCCAATGGCGCCAACGCACGGCGTCCACGCCTGTCGCGATGCCGAGCTTCTGCGGCAACTAAGCCGCAATCGCGCAAGCAAGATGGCTGGCGCACGCGCAAGCGTGCGCCCATATCTTTTGCATGAAAGTCTTCCTGCTCACGCTCTCGCTCGGCGGCATCCTGGCCGCATTGATGTTCGGCGTGTTGTCAGACTGGGACGCCTCCTACATGAGCGTGCACGGCTGGATCGCGTTAACCATCGGCACGGTTTTATCGCTCGCCGTTGGCGGAGGCTTAATGGCGCTCGTGTTTCACTCCGCGCGCCAAGGCTATGACGACCGCGTCGAGCTCGAGCTGGACGACGACAGGGACTAGACCGGCGCCATCGCCTTTATGGTCATCCTGAGCATAATCTGATACACAGGACCAAATGGCCCGCCCCTCCGCCGCCGACAGCTTCAAAAACCTCTACACGCACGGCTTCGTGCGCGTCGCCGCCTGCGCGCCCATCGTCGCGCCCGCCGATCCCGCCGCGAACGCGGAAGCCATCCTGAAATTCTGGCGCGAAGCGGATGCCGAAGGAGCCGCCATTCTGCTGACGCCGGAGCTCTCGCTCACCGGCTACGCGATCGACGATCTGCTGTTGCAGGATTCATTACTCAACGGCGTCGAAGCCGCACTCGCGAAACTGAAAGCCGAAAGCGAAAAGCTTTTCCCGATCCTGATCGTTGGCGCGCCAATTCGCCTGCGTGGCGCGCTCTATAATTGCGCGGTGCTGATCCATCGCGGCGAGATCATCGGCATCGTGCCGAAATCCTTCCTGCCGAACTATCGCGAATTCTACGAGAAGCGCTATTTCGGCGTAGCGCCCGATCGCCACGTCCATGCCATCGCCTTCCTCGACGGCGGCACGAATTTCGGCGCCAACCAAATCTTCTTTCACGCGGACAATCCCGATTTCACCTTCCACGTCGAAATCTGCGAAGATTTCTGGGCGCCGACGCCGCCCTCCAGCAAAGGCGCGCTCGCCGGCGCCAACATCCTCTTCAATCTGTCCGCGTCGAACATCACCATCGGCAAAGCAGAAGACCGCGCTGTACTGTGCGACAGCCAATCGCGCCGCGCCATCGCCGCCTACGTCTTCGCCGCGTCCGGCAACGGCGAAAGCACCACCGACCTCGCCTGGGACGGCCAGATCATCGCCTACGAGATGGGCGAAAAGATCGCCGAAGGCGAACGCTTCTCGCGCGATCCGAAGCTCGTCATCGCCGACATCGACGTCGGCCGCATCGCGCAAGAACGCATTCGCGTCGGCGCCTTCCGTGACGCTGCCGCGCGTCTGCGCGACGAGCTTTATCTGTGGTCACGCATCCGCTTTGAGCAAGAGCTGCCAAAAGGTGCGTTGCCACTAAAGCGCAAGCTCGATCGCCTACCCTTCGTGCCGGACGACCTCGCAAAGCGCGATCGCGATTGCTTCGAAGCCTACAACATCCAAGTCGCGGGCCTCGCCAAGCGCATTGAAGCGACGAACACCAAGCGCGTGGTTATCGGCGTCTCCGGTGGTCTCGATTCCACGCACGCGCTGATCGTCATCGCCCGCGCGTTCGATCTGCTCGGCCTGCCGCGCAAGAACATTGTTGGCGTCACCATGCCGGGTTTCGCGACGAGCGACGAAACCAAGCAAAGCGCGTGGGCGCTGATGAACGCGCTCGGTATCGACGCGCGCGAAGTCTCCATCGGACCGCTCGCACAGCGTATGCTCGAAGATCTCGATCACCCCGCCGCACGCGGCGAGCCGGTGTACGATGTCGCTTACGAGAACGTGCAAGCGGGCTTGCGCACCGACTACCTCTTCCGCCTCGCCAACAAGGAAGGCGGCTTCGTCGTCGGCACGGGCGATCTCTCCGAACTCGCGCTCGGCTGGTGCACCTACGGTGTCGGCGATCACATGAGTCATTACAACGTCAATGGCGGCGCGCCGAAGACGTTGATCCAATATCTGATCCGCTGGGTCGCCGACTCAAAACTCTTCGACGCCGCGGTTTCGAAGACTTTGATCGACGTGCTGAACACCGAGATCAGCCCCGAACTCATTCCGGGCGCCGCGCCCCAAAGCACGCAAGCCGTCGTCGGCCCGTATGAGCTGCAAGACTTCAATCTCTATTGGCTCACGCGCTACGGCCTCGCGCCCAGCAAAATCCTCTTCCTCGCCTGGAGCGCGTGGCGCGAGAAATACGATTACGCCACGCTGAAGAGCTGGCTCGAACTCTTCCTCAAGCGCTTCTTCGCCAACCAATACAAACGCTCCGCCGTGCCGAACGGGCCGAAGATCGTCTCCGGCGGCGCACTCTCGCCGCGCGGCGATTGGCGTGCGCCCAGCGACGCCGCCGCGACGACATGGCTCAACGAACTGCACGCCAACAGTCCCGACAAGCTGGACTAGCCTCCGCGCGCATGCTTGATCGCGACCATGCCGAAGCTTGAAGACCTGATCGAACTCGCGCTCGCCGCTGGCCGCGAGATCATGGCGGTGCGCGCCTCGGGCTTCGACACGCAAACCAAGCTCGACGGCTCCATCGTCACCATCGCCGATCAACGCGCCGAAGCGATCATCGAAGCGGGTCTGGCGAAACTTGCACTCGGCGTGCCGATGATTGGCGAAGAAGCCGTCGCTGACGGCCGCATCCCCGCATACGGCGCGCGTTTTTTCTGCGTCGATCCGCTCGACGGCACGCGCGGTTTCGCCAAAGGCGGCGACGAATTCACCGTCAACATCGCGCTGATCGAGAACACAGAAGCAGTCGTTGGCGTTGTCTATGCGCCCGCCACCGGCGAACTTTACGCGGGAGAACCCGGCCGCGCCGTCAAAGCCCAGTGCGATATCGCAACGGCCAAACTCAACACACCACTCACACCCATCGCCACGGCGCCGCGCCCCGCACAATGGCGCCTCGTCGCCTCCGAACAATCGGGCCGCAATAACCAGACCGAAGATTTTCGCGCCAGCCTCAACGCCGGCGCGCTCGTACACGCCAGCTCATCGATTAAATTCTGCCGCGTCGCTGAGGGCGCCGCCGATCTCTATCCCCGCTTCGGCAATGTCAGCGAATGGGACGCAGCCGCCGGCCACGCCGTGTTGAGCGCGGCAGGCGGCGGTATCATCCGCCTCGATGGCTCGCCCTTGCGCTACGGTACGAACCCTGGCGACTTCCTCGTGCACGGCTTCGTTGCGTATTCGGGCGACGACGCGAAAGCCGCGGCGCTCAACGCGCTCAAGCGCTGAGCTTCCCAATCAGCCGCCGCATAAACGCAGCGCCTTCTTCGACCTGCGCGATCTCGATCCATTCGTCCGGCTGATGCGCTTGCTCGATCGAGCCCGGCCCGCAAATTACCGCCGGCAAACCCGCGCGCTGAAACAGCCCCGCCTCCGCCGCATACGCGGCAGCTTGCGTATCGTTGTCGCCTGTCAGCGCCCGCGCTAGGGCTTCCGCTTCGCTGCCGAGATCAAGCTCCAATCCCGGCGTCCGCGAGCGGCGCGTGATCTTCACGCCGCCTTCCGGCGCGCGTTGCTTGATCTCCGCATCGAGCTTTTCGGCTTCGGCGAAGAAGCGCGCTTCGATCGCATCGGCGCTCGCCGCGTCACCCGTACGCAAATCCCAGATGAACTCGCAACGCCGCGCCAGAATATTCACCGCTGTACCGCCATCGACGCGGCCGATCGTCATCGTCGCTGGCGAGAAATGCGCATGGCGACGCCCCTTCGCCTCACGCGCCATCTGCTCAACGAGCGCCATCAGCTTCAGCGCTTCGCTTACGGCCGAGACGCCATGATCCGGCAAGCTCGAATGCGCCTCGCGCCCGATCACTTCGACGATGAAGGTGCGAATGCCTTTGTGGCCTGACACCACTCTCATCGATGTCGGCTCGCCCACAATCACGGCGGACGGCTTCGGCGTTTCGCGCACGATCTCGCCGATCATGCTCGGCGCACCGAGGCAGCCGATCTCTTCGTCATACGAAAACGCCAAGATCAGCGGCCGCTTCAATGGTGCGGCCAAAGCTTCATCCACGTGCGCCAACGCCAGCGCGACAAAGCTCTTCATATCCGCGACGCCGCGCCCATAGAGCTTGCCCTCGCGCTCCGTCAGCACCCACGGATCGCTTGACCACGGTTGCCCATCGACAGGCACAACATCCGTATGCCCGGAGAGCACGACACCGCCCTCCACCGCCGGCCCAACCAGCGCATAAAGATTGGCCTTCGTTCCCTCCGCATTCGCCACGCGCCGCGAGTCAACGCCCCGCGCGCGGAGAAAATCCTCGACCCATTCGATCAATTCCAAATTCGAATTGCGCGAAGTCGTATCGAACGCGATCAGTCGCGTCAGGATTTCGAGGGTCGAGGCGATCTCGCTCACGCGCTTAACGCGGCGCCGGCGCTTCCACGACTTGGCCGCCGGGCTCCTGGAACGCGAGCAGCACGATGCGGAATTGCAGCGGCGCCGCAGCCGGGATCACCGGCGGGCGACCTTCGGGACCATAGCCCAATTCCATCGGGAAGGTCGCGACGATTTCATCGCCTGGGCGCATCTGCGAAATCGCTTCCGAGAAACCCGGCACCACGGCCTGCAACGGAAACTGCGCGGGCTCACCGCGTTCGAAGGAAGAGTCGAACACCGAGCCATCCGCCAGCTTACCTTCGTAATGCACCAGCACTGCGGCGTTCACGGTCGGGCGCGGCAGCGATTGATTGGCGCCGCGTGCACGTCGTTCAATCAGCAGACCAGATGGAAACGCCTCAACGCCGGGCTGCGCGCGAATTTCCGTCAGCCATTCGGCGCCCCGTGCAGTCGCTTGCTCGGCGGCCTGGGTTTCTTGTTTTTCCGCGCGTTCGATTTCAGCCATTACACCACTTCCGTTGCCGCAAGCCGCGAGCACAAACACCACAGCCGCCAAAACATATTTCATCATCGATAGAGCTCTTCCGCTGTCTGAATGGACCAAGGCTCGGCTTCAGCCGCGCGTTCCCATTCCTGGAAGGCGGCATCGGCAAAAATCGCATCGCAATACGCTTGCACGGGCGCCGGGATCGTCACCTTGTAGGTGCGCAACCGCGTCGCCACCGGGGCGAACATCGCGTCCGCGATCGAGCGCTCGCCAAACAGGAATGGCCCGCCGGACTTCTCAAGCGCGTGCGACCACGTCGCGAACAATTGCGTCAGATCCGTGCGCGTATCTTCCGGCCAGCTTGGCTCCACCGCCAAACGTCGGCGCACATTCATCGACATATCGCGCCGCACCGCGCCGAAGCCTGCGTGCATTTCCGACGCCAGAGCGCGCGCCTGCGCACGCACCAGTGAATCCTTCGGCCACAACGACGGCGCCAGTTCAGCCGCCCATTCGCAAATCGCCAAGCTTTCGTGGATCACCACACCGTCCACGTGCAGCGCCGGAACCCGCCCACTGGGCGAGACATCGCGCACTTCCTTGATGGCGGATTGGCCATAGCCCTCGCCGCCCAGCGGAATGATGTGTTCCTCGAAGGCGATGCCGCCCCATTTCAGCGCCAGCCATGGGCGCATCGACCAGGACGAGTAATTCTTGTTGCCGATGTGGAGAATGGGCGTCGCCATGGCGCGCTTGTTTCAGAGCCGGCGGGCGAGATCAAGGCGCGTCCGCCGCTTTCCCCGCCCCGCGACGCAGGCTAGGTTTCGCGCTTGAGGGCGGCGGAGAGAAAAATGCGTCTTTTGGCGGCTGCGGCGACGATCGCCGCCTGTGTTGTGGTGAGTTTCGCGGTCAACGCGCAGGACGGCGCGCCCGCAGCGTCCCGTCTCAACCTCACCGGCGCCAGCGCCTTCACCGCCGAAGCCGCAGCGCCGATCGGCGCGCAGGACAAGCAAATCCGCAAGCGCACCGGCGCGCCCGGCCCCGGCAACGATTCCTGTCGCTGGGCTAATGACAACGAATGCGACGAACCAGACATCGGCACCGGCGCATGCACACTCGGCACCGACGTCTCCGATTGCCGCGCGCTGCGCCAAGGCGAAAACGATTCCTGCCGCTGGGCGCGCGACGGCGAATGCGACGAACCCGGCTTCGGCACCGGCGCGTGCGTGCAAGGCACAGACCGCACCGATTGCGGCGCCATCGCCTGGATGCGCAACCAAAGCGATCGCTGCGACACCGCCTTCAACGGCGTGTGCGAAGAACCCGGCCAGGGCCGCAGCGGCGCGTGCGAGCCGCGCACCGATCGCGCCGATTGCCACAGCCGCAATCGTCCGCTCACGATCAACGATCACTTCTTCGGCCGCGATGATCGCGTGCTCGTTCCGGTGAACGAAGCGCCGTGGCGCTTCATGGGCGCATTGCGCATGGCCGGCGGCGAGACCTGCACAGCGACTCTGATCGCGCCCAACGTCATCGTCACCGCCGCGCACTGCATCCACAGCCAAAGCGGCCTCAACGCGGCGGCTGTGTTTACGACAGCCGACGGTCGTCACTCCGCGAACAGCACCGCCTATCTGATCGACCCGCGCTTCAATTATCGCCTGTTCAATTCCGGCGACGAGATCGACGGCACGGATTGGGCGCTGCTGCGCCTTGACCAGCCGCTCGGCGATCGCGTCGGCCACGCTGGCGTACGCAATCTCACCGGCGAAGGCCGCGCCACAGCGCTCGCCACCGATCTGCAACAAGCCGGCTATTCGTGGGATACGGGCGAAAACCTCTCCGGCAATCTCCGCTGCCGCATGGTGACCGTGAACCCCGACAATACGTTCGCGCACGAATGCGACACCACGCGCGGTGACTCAGGCTCCGCCTTCGTCGTCCGCAACGCACGCGGCGGCTATGACGTCATCGGCACGGATTCCAATTTCCGCTCCAATCCCGGCGGCCCGTTCATCTACATCGCGGTGAGCGCCTCAGCGTGGGCCGCGCGCGCGCCGGACTTCATCGCCGGCCGCACCGGCACACCGGTCGGCCAACGCGTGGCGGGGCGAAAATAGCGGAAACGCCCTGTCTTTAAGGGCAGGCCTACATTGAACCTTAAAGCGCGGCCCGATAGGGTCGCGCCCGCTTATGCCAGACACACATTCAGCCGCGCCGCCCGTTACACTGCAATCCGTCCGCGAAGCCGCAGAACGAATTCAGGGCCGCGTGCAGCATACGCCGACCATCTATTCGGCTAATCTTTCGAAAGCGCTGGGGCTCGACATCTGGGTCAAGTACGAGAACCAGCAGGTCACTGGCGCCTTCAAAGAACGCGGCGCGCTCAATCGCCTGCTGCAGCTGAACGCCGAAGAGCGCAAGCGCGGCGTCATTGCAGCGTCGGCCGGCAATCATTCACAAGCGCTGGCGCAACACGGCGCACAACTCGGCATCCCGACCACGATCGTCATGCCGCGCGGCACGCCGAACGTGAAAATCAAACAGACGAACGCGCGCGGCGCCACCGTCGTCATCGAAGGCGAAACCTTCGACGACGCCTACGCCCACGCGTTGAAACTGTGCGCCGAACGAAATTTGGTGTTCGTGCATCCGTTCGACGACGCAGGCGTCATCGCCGGCCAAGGCACAGCCGCACTCGAAATGCTCGCCGATGCGCCCGATCTCGACACGCTCCTCATTCCGATCGGCGGCGGCGGCTTGATCTCCGGCATGGCGGTCGCGGCGAAAGCGTTGAAGCCCTCGATCCGCATCATTGGGGTGGAAGCCGCCATGTATCCATCATGGGACGCGCGTACGCGCGGCGAGACCGCGAAGTCGGGCGGCATGACAATCGCGGAAGGCATCGCCGTCAAACAAGTCGGCAACCTCACCTACGCGATCGCGCAAAACCTGATCGACGACGTGATCGTACTTGAAGAGGAATTTTTCGAGCGCGCGATCTCGCTCTTCGTCAATTGCGAGCGCACCATTGCCGAAGGCGCTGGCGCAGGCGGCCTCGGCGCACTGATCAAGCACCCGGAACTCTTTCAGGGTCGGAAGATTGGCCTCATCCTGTCCGGCGGCAACATCGATACGCGCCTGCTCGCTTCCGTTTTGGAGCGCGCGCTCGTGCGCGAAGGCCGCATCGCCGTGATCCGCTTCGTCGGTGACGATCGCCCCGGCACGCTTGCCACCAGTTCGCGCATCATCGGCGAGCTCGGCGCCAATATTCTTCAAGTCGAACACCATCGCATGTCGCTCTCCGCGCCCGCCAAAGGCGTCGAGTTCGACATCGAAATCGAAACCCGCGACGCGCAGCACACCGCCGAAATCATCGACGCGCTGCACGACGAAGGTTTCAACGCCCGCTGCCTATGAAGGCCGCCCGCTCTTGAGCTGACGCAATTGCGGAACGGCCCTTTGCTGGCAGCGTTGCCAAGTAGAGGAGGTTTTCATGCTGCAAGACGGAACAGCTTGGTTCTTGGTCGCCGACGGTCGCCGCGCCCGCTTGCTTGTCGAACAACGACGCGGCGCCGCGCTGCAGGAGCCGTGGTCAATGGAGATCGGCGAGGAGGACCTCTACAACCCGCAAGATCGCCCGCCTCGAAGCTTCGATAGCGTCGGCCCCGGCCGCCACGGCATGGAACGCCGTGATCTACACGAGGCGGAAGAAGAGAATTTCCTGACCCGCGTCGCAGAGCGCATCGGCGTCGCCGAAAAGCAAAACGCCTTCGACCACCTCGTCATCGCCGCGCCACCGCGCGCGCTCGGCCTGCTCCGCAACAAGCTCACGGACAATTCCAAGCAACGCATTCGCGCCGAAGCGTCAAAAGACCTGTTGGACGAAGACACGCCGAAGCTCCGTGAACGCCTCACAGAGCTCCTGCGCGGCGAGCGTTAGTCTAAGCCAAGCACGCGCCTGAAGAACAGGGTCTCCGCCTCACGCTGCGCCTCCTGATTTTCGCGCCGAGCGAAGCCGTGGCCTTCATTCATCGCGATCATCAACCACGCCTCGCCGCCATTGCGGCGCACGGCGGCATAAACTTGCTCGGCCTCCGACACCGGCACGCGCGGATCATTGTAACCGTGGATGACGAAGATCGGCTTGTTGACCAGATGGATGCGATTGAGCGGCGAAATTCGATCGAACACCGCACGCATTTCCGGGTCACGCTCATCACCATATTCGGCGCGGCGCAGATCACGACGATACCCCGAGGTGTTCTCCAGGAACGTCGCAAAATTGGAAATGCCGACGATATCAACGGCGCCAGCCAAGCGATCATTGTAGTGCGTCATCGACGCCAACACCATGTACCCGCCGTATGATCCGCCATAGACAACGACCCGATCCTTATCGAGCGTGTTTTGCGCGCCGATCCAATCCAGCAACGCGCCGATATCGCGCACGGAATCCTCGCGCTTTTCAGCATTGTCGAGCGCCAGGAAATCGCGACCGTAGCCCGAAGAGCCACGCACGTTCGGCGCGATGACGGCGACACCCAATTCATTGACCCAATATTGGATGGTGGACGAAAAACCCGGACGGAATTGCGATTCCGGACCGCCGTGAATGTTGATGATCACCGGATGCGGACCCGGCGTACGCGGCCGATAGAGAAAGCCCGAGATCTCGCGCCCGTCGAACGACGTCCAAGAAATCAGCTCAGGATCGACGAACGTGCTTTGCGGAATGCCGCCGGTTTCGCTCTGCGTCCAACGCGTCAGCCGGCGCGCGCGCAAATCCCAGCTATAGACATCGCCCGGCGCTGTGGAGCTGTTCAACGTAAAGCCAATGCGGCGACTCTCATGATCGAACGTCACACCGCTCACGATGCCCGGCGGCAATTGCGGCGCCGACAACGCGCGCTGGTTGGCGACATTCATCAAATGCAACGTCGACTGCCCCGCTTCGTTCACCACATAGGCAATCGTGCGACCATCCGGCGAGAGATCGAAACTCTCAACGCCCCAGTTCAAATTCGGCGTCAGCACAGTGCGCGCGCCGGTCGCCAAATCAATCCGCACCAAGCGATGAAATTGCGCACCCTCGTCCGAGAGCGTGATGATTGCGCGCCCATCCGGCGTGAACTCACCACCATTGTACGAGACACTGATGTCCGGCGTCAGCCGCGTCACCTCATTGGTCGTCGTGTCGACAACCGAGAGCTGGCTTTCCGCGATCGAGATATAGCGCTGCAGCAAAAGCCTGCGCCCATCTGCGCTGAAATCAGCAGGATAGACCGCGCCTTCCGCATCGAGCACGCGCCGCGGCTGCGCGCCGTCGCTCGGGCCGCTTACAAAAACATCGTAATTCGGCTCCGCCGCCGGCACGTATGACCAAGCGATCTGTGCGCCGTCATCGCTCCAGATGAAGCCCTCATTGCGCGTACCCGCTTGGGTGATCTGCCGCGCGCGACCGGTCGAATTGTCGAGCAGAAAGCCCGCATAATTTTCATCGCCGCCGACATCGCGCGTGAACAGAATTTGCCCATCGCCTGGCCGCACGCTCGCGCCCGTCACGCGCTCTTCGTAGAACGTCAGCTGGGTGCGTGCGCCCATCGGCTCATCGACGCGGTGCAATTGCGCCGTGTCGCCAAAGCGCGTCACGATCAGCACCCCGCCATCCGGCAGCCAGTCCGCGAAGCCGGCCGCGCGCGTGTTGACGTACTGGCGCAAGCGATCCGAAACATCGGCCGGCGTCTCCGGCACATTCTCAACCTGCAGTGCGCCGCGCATCTCGCGCTGTGGCGCCGTCTGCGCCGCAGCCGGAACCGCAAGTGCGGCAAGCGCCGCAATGGTCGAGAAAAGCACGCGCATCAGTCGCCCCCGTTAAAGCCCGGAGAAAACTAGCCGCTACCGAGGCGCGCGCAAGCGCACTTGCGACCAATGTCTAGGCGGCCGCGCTGACCGGATCGTGCTCCGCCACGAAATGGCCGGGCGCGACTTCGATCCAGTGCGGGCGGTATTGCACCACATCGGGATCATCGATCACGCGCGACTTCAAGAAGCGCAGGCTGGCGCGCGTATCGAGCGGGCTTGGCAGATCGCCGACCAAACGCACGCGCGGCTTGTTGCGCGCCACGTCCGGATCCGGCGTCGGCGCAGCCGCGAGCAACGCACGCGTGTAGGGATGGCGCGGATCGCGCAGGATCGTTTCCGCCGGCCCGTACTCGACCGCGCGCCCCAGATAGAGCACCAGCACGTTGTGCGAAATCTCGCGCACCACCGCGAGATCGTGGCTGATGAACAGAAAGCTCGTGCGGAACTCGCGCTGCAGATCGGCCAGCAGCTTCAAGATCTGCGCCTGGATCGACACATCAAGCGCCGACACCGCCTCGTCGCACACGACGAGCTTCGGCTTCATGATCATCGCCCGCGCCACACCGACGCGTTGGTTCTGACCACCCGACAATTCGTGCGGATAGCGATTGATCAATTCAGGATCGAGGCCGACCTGATGCATCATCGTCTTCACGCGCTCTTCGCGTTGCGCGCGATCAAGCTCCGGCGCGAAAGAGAGCAACGGCTCGGCGATCGAGGCGCCCAAGGTCATGCGCGGATCGAGGCTCGCCAGCGGGTCCTGGAACACCATCTGCAAATCTTGCCGCGCCTTGCGGATCGTCTCGCGCTCGCTTGGCACCAGATTGCGTCCGAGGAAGCTCACGCTGCCCGCGTCGCGCGGCAGCAATTGCACCACCGCCCGCGCCAACGTGGATTTCCCGCAGCCGCTTTCGCCGACAATGCCCAACGTCTCGCCCGCGCGCAGCGCAAAGCTTACGCCGTCAACGGCGCGCAAGGACTTCTTCTTGCCGAAGAGCCCACCCTTCACCTCCACGGGGAACGTCACGCGCACATCGTCGACATTCAAAATCGGCGCGCCCGCTTCCGGCGCCGGCAGATCGACAGCGCGCGCGCCATCGATGCGCGGCACCGATTGCAGCAGCATGCGCGTGTAATCAGCCTTCGGCGCGGAATAAATCTCATCGACGCCGCCAGTCTCCACCACTTCGCCGCGCCGCATCACCGCCACGCGCTGCGCCATGCGTGCGATCACGCCCATGTCGTGCGTGATCAGCGCCACGGCAGCGCCTGTGTCCTTGCGCAAATCCTCGATCAGATCGAGCACTTGCGCCTGCACCGTGGCGTCCAATGCCGTCGTCGGTTCGTCCGCCACCAACAACGCAGGCTCGGCCATCATCGCCATCGCGATCATCACGCGCTGACGCATGCCGCCCGAGAGCTCATGCGGATATTGCGTGAGCCGTCGCGCCGCTTCCGGAATGCGCACGCGCTCCAGCCATTCGATCGCGCGCTGCCGCGCCGCCTCGCCCTTCACTTTGAAATGGTGCTCCAGCACCTCGCTCATCTGCGTCTCGACGGTCAGATGCGGCGTGAGCGCCGTCAGCGGATCTTGGAACACGAAAGCGACGTGGCGGCCGCGGAACCCATCCAGATCCTTGCGCGGCAGGCCCAGCACTTCGCGCCCCTGGAACTTCACCGAGCCCGATACTTTGGCGTTCTGCGCCGCCAGGCCGAACGCGGAGAGGAAGGTCTGGCTCTTGCCGGAGCCGCTTTCGCCGACGATGCCGAGGCATTCGCCCTTGGCGATCTTGAACGAAACGCCTTTCACCGCCTCCACATCGCCGTCCGGCGTATCGAAGGTGACGACAAGGTCGGAAATCTCGAGCACGGATTCAGTCATGCAATCTGTCTAGCGGGCGTCGCCGCGCCGTCCAACCTTCCCTTGCGGCTCCTTCGACAAGCCGCCCAGTTCCCGCTATCGAAAGCGGCAGGAGCGACGCAAATGGCCGTTATGAATTACCTCACCCAGTGCACCTTCGATTTCGGCGCGCTGGCCGCATTACCTAAGGTTCTGGCCGGCTTCGGCGTCAAACGGCCCTTCGTCGTCACCGACCCCGGCCTCAAGGCCAACGGCCTGCTCGACAAAGTGCTCACAGCCCTGGGCGACGCCCCCGCTGGCGTATTCACCGACACCCCCGCCAACCCGACCGAAAGCGCCTCGCGCGCCGCGGCTGACGCCTACAAAGCCGCCGGCGCGGACGGCATCATCGCCTTCGGCGGCGGCTCCTCGATGGACCTCGCCAAAGCGATGGGCCTGATGCTCACGCACGAGGGCCCGTTCGAGCGCCTCGGCGGCAGCCAACGCGGCTCGCGCTTTATCACCGCCATCCCGCCGCTCGTTTGCGTCCCGACCACCGCCGGCACCGGCTCTGAGGTGTCGCCCGGCGCCGTCGTCATTCTCGACAATGGCCGCAAGGAGACGTTCGTCTCGCCGCACCTCGTGCCAAAGGCCGCCGTCTGCGATCCCGAACTCACCATCGGCCTGCCGCCGATCCTCACGGCCGCGACCGGCATGGACGCGATGACCCATTGCATCGAAGCGGTGCTCACGCCGGTCGTGCATCCCCCGGCGGAAGCGATTGGCGTCGACGGCGCCGAGCGCATCTCGAAATATCTCGAACGCGCCGTGAAAGATGGCGGCGATCGCGATGCGCGTTGGCACATGATGATGGGCTCGTTCCAAGGCGCGCTCGCCTTCGCCAAGGGCCTCGGCGCCGTGCACGGCTTGAGCCACGCGCTCGGCCGCATCCATGAACTGAAGCTGCACCACGGCACGCTCAACGCCGTGATCCTCCCGCACTCGCTCGCCATGATCGGCAACGCGGCGGAAGAAAAGTTTGGCCGCCTGCGCCGCGCGCTAGGCCTTGGGCCCAACGGCGACCTGCCCCAATACATCGCTGACTTGAACGCCCGCATCGGCCTGCCCCCGAGCTTGAGCGCGATGGGTGTCACCGAAGCGCATTGGCCGTCGACGCGCGACTACGCCGTCACCGACCTCGCCACCGCCAGCAACGCCATCCCGTTCAACGGCGAAAGCTACGACGAACTCTTCAAACGCGCGCTCTAAGAATGGCGGACATTACCGCGCTGATCGACATCTTCTCCGAGGTGCGCACCCTGCTCGCGCGCGCGGAGAACGATTTCGATTGGTCGAGTTGGGAGGATGAAACCGCCGCCCTCGAAGAAATCGACGGCCTGCTCGCCAACCTCCGCGCCGGCAATCCGCCCGACACGCACACCATGCGCGTCCTCTTCGCACCGACAGGCCCAATGCAAGAAGTCAGCCTCAGCAGCGGCTGGGGCAATCGCTTTTTGGAATTGGCCGAGCGCTTTGACGAGGTGATGGCCTCGTAAACCTCCACAATTGATCTGCCTCAATGCGCGCCGCACCCTGCGTTCAACGCTAGGCGCGACTCGCGCAGCAGACGCGAGCGTGAGGGAGAACAAGATGGAGCAGGCCTACACGCCGCCGCGCGTGCGAAGCGTCGGCCTGGACGCGCCATTGCGCTGGCTGGCCGAAGGCTGGGGCGACATGATGCGGGTCATCGGCCCCAGCCTCTTCTACGGCGCGCTGATCGCTGCGATCAGCTTCATGCTCTCCAAGGCGCTGATCAATTCCAACGCCGCCTTCTGGGCGCTCGCGCTCAGCTGCGGCTTCGTCTTCGTCGCGCCTATGCTGGCGATGGGGCTCTACGAAGCGGGCCGCGCGCTGGAAGCGGGCGAAAAGCCGACGCTCTCGCAAATGTTGTTCGTCCGCGGCGCGCTCCGCCAGGACGTCGCCTATCTCGGGCTCGCGCTGCTGCTGATCTATCTGTTCTGGGGCCGCATCGCACAGATCGTCTATGGCCTCTCCACCTTCCGTCTGCACACCAGCGTGGACGCCTTCGTCGATTTCGCGCTCCACACCAGCGAAGGCCATTCCATGCTGATCGCCGGCGCCCTCATCGGTGGCGTGATCGCCTTCTTCACCTATTGCCTGGTCGTCGTTTCCGCACCGATGTTGCTTGATCAACGCGCCAACGTCTTCGCCGCGACCTTCACCAGCCTGCGCTCCGTCTCTCAGAATTTCGCGCCGCTGCTGCTCTGGGCCTTCATCATCACCGCGCTCCTGATCGCCAGCGCCGCGACCTGGTTCATCGCGCTTGTCGTCATCTTCCCCTGGCTCGGCCTCGCCAGCTGGCGCGCGTATCGCGATTTAGTGGAAGAGCGCTAAGCGCTCACTCCACCTTCGCCAGGAAATCCAGCACTGCGTCCCAGGCTTCCGGCTCGTCCAGCATCGGCGCGTGGCCGATGCTTTCGACGTTCACACTATCCATATCCGGCTTGAGTTCGCGCATGTGCGCGACCACATCCTCGCCGAACAAATCCGAGATCGCGCCGCGTACCGAGAGCACAGGCTTGGTGGCCAACGCTTGAAACAGCGGCGACAAGTCCGTCGGCGGCGCCTCTTCGTCGAAATCGACGAACGAGAGCGCGATGTGCGGATCGTAATCGAGCTCAACGCGGCCATCATCGAGCGCACGATGCGTGCGGCGCGCGAACGCAAGCCAAAACGCTTCATCATCGGCGCGCTCAGGATAGGCCGAGCCATTGATCGCGCGAACCGCTTCCGCCGCCGCGTTCCAATCCGCCACCGGCACGACATGGCCGACATAGCCCGCAATCCGCGCCAAGCCCGCTGCGTTCAGCTTCGGGCCGACATCGTTCAGCACCGACGCCGCGATCCGATCCGGCGCCATCGTCGCCAGCACCATCGTGATCAGGCCGCCCATCGACGTGCCGATGAACACCGCTTTCGGGATCGAGAGCTCGTCCATCAGCTTCAGCACGTCTTGCGCGTACACCGCCGGCACATAGTGCGCTGGATCAGGATCGTTCGCGCTCTGCCCACGCCCGCGCATGTCCGCGGCGATCACGCGACGGCCAAGCGCGGCGATACGCGGCGCTATCACTTCAAAGTCGCGTGAATTGCGTGTCAGCCCATGCAGGCAGATCACCGGCAGGCCCGTCTGCGGCAGCAGCGGCGGATAATCGCGCGCGTAGAGCGCCAAGCCATCGACGGTCGCGATGACGCGTTCTTCGAAGCCGCCAATGGCGACGGGCGCGCCGAAATCCATGCCTGTCATCTCCTAACCTGCGCGCCCTTGCGTCGCCGTGGCGTTGGCGTCGACATAGTCAACCGCGCCCATCGCCTGCAAGCGCGCAAGCCATTGCTGCTGCACACGCGCGCGCTCATTCGCCGGAATGGCTTGGCACGTCACCAAAACGATCTCGGCGCCGCCGACGGTAAAGCGATCGAAGCAGAGCCCCGCGAACGCGCTCTGACGTCCAAGTTGAATCTCAACCTGCCGCTGCGCCGCTTGCGTTTGCCCACGCGCCGCTTGCGCTTGCGCACGCGCGATCGGGCCGGAACCTTGGAAGCGCACGATGAACGCGACCTGCGCAGTCTGCGCCGGCGCTTGTGCGATCTCGAACACGGTTTGCGGCTCGGCCTGCGCCGCGCGTTCCGGCTGCAACGCCACCACGATCAGCACCGCCATCAGCGCGCCCGTCACGGCCATGCCCCAGAGACGCAGCGCGGCCAGACTCATGGCGGTGAAGCTCCCGCACCTGCTGCAGCTGGCGCCTGCACAGCGCGCGCAAGATCGAGCATGCCTCGCCCGCTCGGCCGCGCGCACGTCGGCGAACCCGTCGCGATCGGCGTCGCGTTACGCGAGCGCGCGCATTCGATCTCGCCATAATTGGCGCCGTGCGGCGCGATTGCGCGCGTGAACAGCACATCTTCCAATTGCCGACCTCGCAACCCCGTCTGCGCGGCGATCAGCGCCAACGCCGCCGACACATGCGGCGCCGCCATCGAGGTGCCTTGCAGGAACGAATAATAGCAGCGCTCGGTCGAGTTCGAGTTCAGCGGATCATAGCAACCCGCCGCCGTCGCCCGCGTCGAGAGCACGCCATCGGGGCGCCCGTCGCCATCGCTGTCGGAGAACATATCGCCGCCTGGCGCGAGCAAATCGATCTCCGGCCCGAAGTTCGAATAGAGCGACAAGCCGCCACGCGCATCATTGGCGCCGACCACAACCACATTGTTGCAATTCGCCGGCGCGTAGAGCCGCGCTTGGTTGGCCTTGTTTCCCGCAGCGACGACCACAACCACATTCCGCGCCGCCGCCGCATCGATCGCCGCTTGCATCGAGGCCGGGCACGGCGCTTGGATCGACAAGCTCATATTGATGATGTCGGCCGGGTTGCGGTTGACGATCTGCTGGCCCGCCGCGTTCACCGCCGGCGCAATGCCCGCCGCCCAGCGAATGCCGGAGACGATATCCGCCAGCTCGCCGCCGCAGCGGCCGAGCACACGCACCGGGATCACAGTGACGTCCCAAGCGCCGCCCGCGACGCCGCGCCGATCGTTCGTGGCCGCGGCGCCTATCGTGCCGGCGACATGGGTCCCGTGATACGAATTTTCCGTCGCCGTACCGCAGCGATCGCCGGCGTCGTTCGCGTCCGCGTCGATCCCGTCGCTATCGCCGCCGCGCTCGGGGTTGTTGATGAGATCAACGCCGGCCGCGATGTTTGGCGAGCCTTGAATATCCGGGTGCGAGAGATCGAGCCCCGTATCCAACACCGCAACACGCACATTGCGCGAGCCGACCTGCGCCGCTTCCCAGAAACGCACGAAACCCGCACCGCCCGGCGATTGGCCTTCGCCTGCGCCAGGCGTGCGATAATGCCATTGCAGCGCATAGAGCGGATCGTTCGGCACGCCGCCGACAACAGCTGGCGTCGGCGTCGTTGGCGCAGGACTCGTCGGCTGCGTACCTGGCGTGCTCGGCTGCTGCGGACGCGGACTCGTGCTCGGCGGCGGCGGCGTTTGATCGCGACGCGGCGGCAGCGTGAAGCCCGACGACGCGATGTAGTTCGGTTCCACATATTCAAACTGGCGCGACGCTGTCAGACGCTGGATCGCGCAGCGCGTCGCCAACGCCAAATCCTGCTCCAATTGGCCCTGCGTGACGATGCGCGGGCAACGATCCGCCTCGTTCCACTCGACCGCCGCTGGCGGCGCTTCCGCCACGGTCGCCTCACCACCTTGCTGCGCCATGCCCATCGTGGTCGGCGAAGCGCCCGAGCCCGCCAAGCTCACCGTCACCACGCCACCCGGGCGCACGACGATCTCTCCATCAATGCCCAAGCGCCCGAGCACATCGCGCGCCGCCGTCCGCGCCGCCTCCGACGCTTCGGCTTCCGCGCGCGTGCGCACTTGCGCGATCACGTTCTCCGGCAATTGCTCCAAAGCTTCCGTGCCGCCCGCGCGCAATGAGCGCACGAAATTGCTGGCGAGCCCCATCTCGCTCGCCGTCTCCGACAATTCCTGTTCGACCATCGCGCCGACTAGAATTTCGCCAGGGGCTATCAGTACCGGCTCCGGCGCCAGCATCGCCGCGATCTGATCCTGTGGCTGCACCGAGCCTGCGAGCGCGCGCGCTTCGAGCGGCACGTCGTCCAACGGCGCCGGCCCCGGCCCTTCGGCTTGCTCCGAGCCGCCCCGCATATCTTCGATCACTTGGCCGATCTGGTCGCACGCGCCCAGCGCCAATACAGGCGCCAGGATCAACGCAGCCAAACTCCAGCGACGATGCGACATGCTTGGCTCCCCACGCGTTTTGCCGGTAACTAGACCTTCTAAACTGGCCTCCCCCGATGACAAGGCGATGTCGGACCGGCCCCGTGGACAAAGAGTTCCGTGAGCATTTTCCCCTTAGCGGCGAATTTGGCGGCGGCGCGGCAACCCGATGCGCCGCGCGCCCGCACTGAGGACGAGGCGACCACGCTCGCCGGCGGTCCAGTGTTCCTCGCCGTCGAGGAATTGCCCGACGTCTTCGAGACACCCGCCGACGCAGAAGCCGCCGTGCCCGAGCTTTACGGCTCTGGATTGTACGAGCTCGTCTGGCGCGACGGCTGGCGTGTGGTCATGCGCTATTGGCGCCCAGCGCCTCCCGCCCCTGTCGCGCGCTCCGGCGAAGCCGCGGTCAAAAAGCCGCTCGGTCGCGCCCGCACGCCCGAGCAAGCGCGCGATCTCTTGGGCGCGCCGGCCGAACTCGTCAGCGAAGCGCTGCCCAATCTCTATGTCGACCACAAGCAGCTGATGAAGCGCTGGGGCGATTTCGTGCGCAACGGCCTCGCCGAGATCATCGAACGCGAAGGCAAGTTCGCCGTGAGCATCACCTTCTGGCGCCCGATGCACGCGCCAGGCATCGCCGCCCGCCTCGCGCCCGTCGAACGCATCGAACTCGCCGAACGCGTCGCCGCTCCCATGCGCGGCCCCGAGCCGCAACAAGATCTAGACATCGGCCTCTTCGAAGACATCGCGCCTGAGAATCCGGGCGTCGTACTGGTTACCGAAGAAGGCGACGGAAGATTTCGCGGGAGCGAGTAGGCGTTTGTGCGTCTGCTCGTTCGTCACCAACTCGCGCCGTCGACCTTCTTAACCGGTGTCTCATCCCACGCGCCCAACGGAAGCATGCGTGCGTTCACACCCATGCGGTCATAGCTCTTGTCCACTGCCGTCCACCACATGAGGCATCGGCACGTTTTGCAGTGGTGCATTTCCAACATGCGGTCGCCACGCATGTAGATATCGGTGGGGCCAGTCATCGTGACTTTCGTCGGCGAGTAATAGGCCCAGAGTCCGCCGGACCGGCGGCAGATGCCGCAATTGCACTCTGTCATCTCTTCCAGCGCGCCGTCCACGGCGTATCGCACCGCGCCGCAATCACACGAGCCCTCAAGCATTGGCTAACCTTTCACTTAAGCAGACATGCTACCGTAACGTGCGACCGACAAACCAGCGTCAGCAACTGAGATCGGCTGAGCGAGGACGCCTTCCGGGGCGGACATGAGCAGCTCATGTTATGATGCGCATATGCCAAGCCAGAGACAGTCATTCTTCAACAGCACCTCGGGTCCTCTGGAGGTTATGGTGGAGCCGACTCCCGATCGATACGTTCTCGCGCCTCATGCTGAGATGGTCATAGAGGCCGAATACGAGGGCCGCCCGCTTCCACAGCGCCTGGCTGCTCGCCGAACGCTACGAAGCCCTGCTGCGCGTCTTCAACAATCCAGCACCTTAGGCGCGCCGCCTGGCCGCGCGCCTGCACGCCACGCCACACCGGCGAGCGCCCGCGCTCCGCGAACCGCAAGGCGTAGCGGACCTCATCGGCCGCGAAAATTTCGAGAGACTCGACAGAGCAGCAACGCGCACGGACACGAGCTGAAATCATGCTCTCGCATGACCCTTCGTACTACAATTCAACCGTGAAGCCGCGCTTCACGCGGGCAAACATGCTGCGCGCTTCCCTCCCCACTTCGTGAGGAGGGATTATTCCAAAAACCCGCCCAACCGTTCGTACGCGGCGAGGAAGTCTTCCTTGAATTTCTGCACCACGGCGCCGGCGCTCATCGTCTCGTTCATGAGCCCGACGCCCTGGCCCACCCAATAGGTCGCCAATTGTTTCGCGCCCTCGTGATTACCCTGCGAGAGTTTATCGACGAGCCGCAACGGCGGCTCTGACACGAGCGATTGCAGCGGCATCGGCAGCGGCTTCGGCGCATTCTCCGCTTCCCACGCATCGGTCCACGGCGAGCGCAATTGCCGCGAAGGTTTGCCGGTGCGCGAGCGCGAGCGCACTGTGTCGCGCGAGGACGCTGCGATCATTTTTTCTTTCACGATCGGATTGGTCTCAGCCTCCGTCGTCGTCAGCCACACCGAGCCGCACCACGCGCCGGCCGCGCCCATGCACATCGAAGCCGCCATTTGTGCGCCCGTCACGATGCCGCCCGCTGCGAGGATCGGCGTCTTCGCGCCGATCTTCGCCAATGCGTCGGCGACTTCCGGCACCAGCACCATCGTGGATACATCGCCGCAATGGCCGCCCGCCTCACCGCCGGCGACGACGAGAATATCGACGCCCGCCTGCACTTGCGCGATCGCATGCTCCTTCGCCCCAACCAACGCCGCCACCGCGACGCCGTGTTGCTTGCCCTTCTCCAGCATCGCCTTCGGCGGCACGCCCAGCGCATTGGCGATCAGCTTGATCGGATATTCGAACGCGACATCCAGACTGGTCGCGGCGCCATCCTCGCGCAGATTGCGCGCAAAGCCCGTCGCGCCACGGCGCGCTTCTTCGAGATCGCCCGCATCGACGCCATGCTTGCTCAACACGCTCGCGGCAAAATCCGTGTGTGTCTTCGGCACGGCGGCGACGATCTGATCGACGTCGAACTTCTGGCCTTTGCCTTCGAACTCGTTCGGGACGATGAGATCGACGCCGTAGGGCTTGCCGCCGCAATGCGCATCGATCCAGTCGAGCTCCTCACGCAAATGCTGCGGCGACGTGCCGGCCGCGCCAAACACGCCCATGCCGCCTGCGCGTGACACAGCCGCGACCACATCGCGGCAATGCGAGAACGCGAGCAGCGGAAATTCAATGCCGAGCATGTCGCAAATCGGCGAACGCATCATGGCGGCCCTCCCTTGTTTTGGGAGAGCCTAAGCCCTCAAAGCGGCAGCGTCACGCGCAACAGCGCGCCTCTCTCTGCGTCAAGGATCACAATCGCGCCGCCATGCGCACGCGCGATCGATTGCGCCGCCGCCAAGCCGAGGCCTGCGCCGCGCGTGCCTTCCTCGTTCAAGCGCACGAACGGCTCGAACACACTCTCGCGCTGCTCCGCCGGTATGCCGGGACCATCGTCCGCGACGTCAACCACGACTTGCGTCTCTTCGCGCGTGAGATTGATCCGCGCCCGCTCGCCGTACTTGAGCGCGTTCTCAACGAGGTTGCCGAAGAGCCGCTTCAGGCCCAGCGATTGGCCCGTGATGATGAGACGATCCTCGCCCGTGAACGTCACGTCGCGGCCCGCTTCGCAATGATCGCTGGCGATGCTCTCCAGCAGTGACGACAGATCAAGCCGCACGCGCGCCTCTTCGGCCGGATCGTCGCGCGCGAACGCAATGAAGCTCGCCACCAAAGCTTCAACTTCGCCAATCTCTTTGGCCATGCGTTCGCGCTGCTCCGGTAGCGCATGCTCGGCCGCCAAGCGCAATCGCATCAAGGGCGTGCGCATATCGTGCGCGACCGCGGCGAGCGTTTTGGTGCGATCCGCGATCAACGCGCGCAAGCGCGCCTGCATCGTATTGACCGCACGAGCAGCGCCGCGCAGCTCTTGCGGGCCCTCTTCTTTTACTGGCTCGCTTTGCGGATCGACGCCGACAGCTTGCACGGCCTCAGAGAAATTCCGGATCGGCCGCGTCAGCCGGCGCGTGAACAACATCGCCAACAGAGACAACACCAAGAGCGTACCGCCGATCACGCCAGCCGCGCGCAACACCCAGCCGATCTCGGCCCAGTTGCGGCCTTGCGTCATCACCAACCAGCGCCCGTCCGGCAATTCAGCGCCGACTTGGAAACCAGAGAGCAACACCACGCCTTCGGGCGCGGGCGCGAAAATCGGCGCCGGCGGCAAAGGCGGCGCCGGCGTCGTCGGCCAAGCACGCGTGTTTGCGCGCCCGCGCGGCGCGACCGGCGCTTCTGGCGCAACCGGCGGCGCAGGCGCTGCCGACACCTCGGGACCAACATTCGGCGGCGTGATGACAAGGACGTCGCGGATTTCGGGAATGTCCGGCACGTCTGGCGGGTTGATATGCACGACGTGATCGCCATGCTCGCCCATCGCGTCAGCGCGACGCTCGGCCAATTCCGCGCGACGCTCCGCGTCCGCCGCCAAACGCTCGGCCATGCGCTCCGCCGCCTCGGCACGGTGTTCGGCCAAACGCTCCGCCGCCGCGGCGCGCGCTTCAGCAGCGCGTTCGGCCGCTTCTTGCGCGCGCTCCACTGCGCGTTCGATCGCATCGGCGCGGCGTTCCGCTTCGCGCTCGGCCGCCTCGACACGTCGCTCGGCCTGCGCCGCTTCGTGCTCGTGCTGATAATCAGCGCTCTCCATCTCGGCGCGCACGCGCTCAGCTTCAGCAGCCGCAAGTTCCGCATCGCGCGTCAGCTCGTCCATATTTGCGACGCGAAACACGATCGATTCATTGCGTTCGACGTGTTGGGCGTAGAGCCGCACTTGTTCGGGGCGCAATTCGAGCGCGATCGCCAGTTGCGCGGTCGCCGGGCGCACATGCACGGAATGCGTTTCGCGCGGCGGCTCGTCGCGCACCACCCAGGTGACGCCGTCCTCGTTCATCGGACGGCCTGCGGCGAGCATGTAATCGTAGCCCGCCTCGAAGTGATCGGTGATCTTGTCGGCGCGCATCACGTCCGGCGGGCGCGGCGGCAGGAAGATAACGATCGCCAAAGTCGCCACGAACGCAGCCGCCAGCGCGAGCGCCACCAGTGCGCCGAGATACGCTGCAATAGGAAGGCCGCGGGCTTCGCGCATCAGGCGCTCGGCTTCACTGCAAAAAGATATCCCTCACCCCGTACGGTGCGGATAATTTCAGGCGCACCCGGTCGTTCGAGCTTGCGCCGCAGACGGCTCACTTGCACATCGACGGCGCGGTCGAACACATCGCCATCATTGTCGAACGCGAAATCCAGCAATTGCTCACGCGAGAGCACGCGCTGCGGCCGCTCCACGAACGCGCGCAACAAACGAAACTCGCCAGCCGACAAAGGGATCACAACATCATCGGGATCGATCAGCTCACGCCGCGCGATGTCCATACGAAAGCCGGCAAAGCGCACAGCGTCCGCGCTCGTGCGGTCGGCGTCGCGACCACGGCGCAGCACAGCGCGCGCCCGCGCCACGAGTTCGCGCGGATTACAGGGCTTTGGCAAATAATCGTCAGCGCCGATCTCGAGACCAACGATGCGGTCCGCATCATCGCCCAAAGCGGAAAGCATAATGATCGGCGGGCCGCCCTTGCCCGAAAGCCGCTTGCAGGCCGAGAGCCCATCTTCGCCCGGCATCATGAGATCGAGCACGATGAGATCGGCGCCCTTGGCCGCGAGCGCCTTCTCCATCGACGGCACGTCGCCGGCAGAATGCGCGCTAAAGCCCGCGCGCTGAAACACCTCGACCAGACCGGCGCGGATTTCCGGGTCGTCGTCGACGATCAGCACAGAGGGCGCTTGGACGGCTTCAGTCATGGCGAGCATTGTAATAGCGCCAAAACCCTTAAAACAGGCGCCGCCCCAGCAGCGACGCATGGCCGGGAGATAGCTCGCCCATGTTTCGCCAATGTTTCAGCACTGACGTACGCAGGAAACGCTAGGCCCTCATGGTGGCCCCATCGAAAGCGCCCGTTCGGGCATGAGAGGGGTTATTCACCATGAAATTGGCTCTGGCCTTGGGCGTGGCCGTGGCGGCTTTGACCGTCGCCGCGTACGCCGCCAATCCGGATCGCGGCCGCATCCATATCCGTCACGAGGTCAATGGCGCAGCGATTCAGTTCGACGCCAACAATGATGGCTGGCTGACGCGCGAAGAAGCCGCGGCCGCCGCCGACGCCACGTTCGCACGGCTCGACAGCAACAATGACGGCCGTCTCGATGACTCGGATCGCCGCGATCGCATCCATATCCGCGAGCATGGCGTAGAAATGCGCATCGATGATCTCGATGGCGACGTCACAGTGATTGAAAACGGCGTCCGCACCACCCGGCCTCTCACGGCCGAAGAGCGCGAGCGCATCGAAAACGCGATGGAACGTGCGGAAGAAGCGCGCGAACGCGCTGAAGCGATGGCCGAACGCGCCGAAGCCCAAGCCGAACGGGCCGCGGAACAAGCCGAACGCGCCGCTGAGCGCGCGGCTGAACGCGCCGAGCGTGACGCCGAACGCCACGCCCGCATCATCGAGCGCCACGTCGCCCGCGCCGGCGATCACCATGAGCGCCACGTCGTGATCATTCGCGGCGACGGCGACGAGGCTGAGCTGCTCGACGGCGATTTCGTCGTCCCCGTTCCGCCGATGCCGCCCATGCCTGCGATGCCGGCGATCGCGCCGCTGCCGCCGATGCCGCCGCTCTTCATGATGGCGGCGCTGCACAACAGCGAGGCCGACACCAATGGCGACGGCGCGCTCAGCCGCGAGGAATTCCGCGCCCAGCAGCTGCGCTTCTTCGCCGCCAGCGACGCCAATGGCGACGGCCGCGTCCAGTTCGAGGCCTCCGAACCCCCAGAAGCTCCGGAGCCCCCGGAAGCCCCTGAGCCGCCGGCGCCGCCGCATCGGCGCTAGGGCCCCCTGGCCGGGGCGCTCTCAGCCGGCGTCCCGGCCACTTTTTTGGAGCGTGACCAAGGTCACGATATTGCACTTGGCAAACCCACTACTATAAGTAGGTCAAGCCGAGTGTGATTCAGACCAAGGGTCACACCGATGGAATCCCCGACTGAAGCGGATGAATTTCCGCGCCAACGCTTCCAGCCGGGCAGGCTGTGGAGCGTTCTGGCCATGCTGAAGCACTACGCACGCGACTTCCTCGTGATTGGCGAGAAGCTGCAAGAGATCGATTGGGAGCTTGCCCTTGATGACACGGCAATCTTCGCGGTCGTTGTCCCGGAGGGCGAAGACCCCCCAGAGCCACCGCCGCGCAAGGTTTCCGCGCGTGTTAGTTCTGCGCTGACGGAAATAGCTGAAGCGTGTCGCAAGTTAGAAATGACCGTGAGCGCCAAACTGATTTGCGACTCCATAGTAGCGAACCAGCCCACGACTGGCGGTGAATATCAGTTGCTCAAGCGCGCGCTGTATGCGGAGTTAGACTCGAAACTATTGTTTTATTGCCCTGCCGATCGGGTTGGCTTCTTTGACAGCGACGACATTCTCAGCGCTGATGCACGGCAAGCATTTAGCACGGCATATGCGGAGTTGCGCGAGGCTGGTTCTTGCTTTGCACTAGGGCGTTTCACGGGCGCCGTTCTTCACTGCATGAGGGCCGCCGAGATAGGCGTGAAAACCATGACCCGCGCTTTGGGTCACAACCCGCCGAACCTCGATCAAGAGGATTGGCACCCGCTCATTTTGAAATGCGAAAAGGTGATCGATACCGTTCGGGCTATGCCCAAGGGGGCGGACAAAGAAGAGTTTCTGAAATTCTACTCTCAAGCCGCAGCGCAGTTTCGCCACTTCAAGGATGGATGGCGCGTACAAGCCGCCCACACGCGCGCGCCATTCTCTGAGGGCGAGGCACGCGCGATTTTGACGGCTACTGTTTCGTTTTTTGAGACGCTGGCGTCTCGGCTTTCTGAGAACTCGACGGAGACCGAGGCGATACTATCCCGCCCATAGCGCGCTCAAACGCGTCACCGTCCACGCCAGCTTCTTTCGCCGCCTCTATGAAGCGTTCTTTCTGAGGCTTCTCGCCTTTGGCTGGGGGTTTCTTGGCGGCCATGATGGTCAAGCCTCCCCTGAGTCGTCTGGTAAAATTTCGTGCAAGTGCGTGACGCGATAGAAGCGCGGCTTGTCGTTGCGGTCCACTTCGACGTTTACGTCAACGCGGTAGGAAGCCTTGAACGGGTTGAACTTGGCGTCATCCCAAAGCGACTTGATCCGTTCGCGGTCGATCTCTGAGGCGAAATAGACAGGTAAGTCGCGGTCGCTGATTGCCTTGATGATTGCGCGATCCCCAGTCCGACCCGAGTCTTTGGGGTCATCCACGTTCGTCTGATGGAAATACATCAACACCTGTTTGTGGTCGGAATCGCCCGCATATTCCAAGGCAGACAGCGTGATGAGCGCGCCACGACGAGCTTCAAGCGCTTCGTCTGCAGAAAACTTGAAGCTCGCTACGATTGTGCGGTCTTCAGAGTGATCCAGGTGTTCTGCTGCGGTAAGGCTTAGATTGCCCTCGCGCGACTCCGCGACGACCTTCAAGAAATCCGCATAAGCCTCACATTGCGCCTTGGAAATTCCTAGCTTGGTATGGTCAACCTTTCCGCTCGCGCCGACCGCCCGAAAAGCCGTGATCTGCGCTTCCACAAGCGTCACGAAATCGCGGAATATGATCGTGTAATCCATCGCTGACACGATGGCGCCGAGTATCTGTGATGCACCCGCAAGCTCCGCAATGATTGAACCGGAGCGCACCTTCGTAATGTAGAGCTTAATTTCGCCGTCGCGAATTTTGCCGCCGCGTTGGCGCACAACATTGACGAGGTGACGGCGATACTCGCGCGCAAGCCCGCGAAAGGCTTGCGTCAAGTCGGTAAGTTCGATCGGCCCCTTTACATCAAAGTAAAGCTCCAATCTTTCCGGCCCGAGTGCGTCAACCGCGTCCACGAAAACTCCTTGCGCGAAAGGGTAACATGGTTCGCACTCAGGAGCACTACTAGAACTAGCGTGCGAGTCGTCGAACGCGACGCAACATCGCGGACCGCGCTTGGATGCGCGCTAGATCGCCGCGCGCAAAGCGCAGCCACCTGGCGAACTGATCGCGCCAATCAGGCGGGGCGATCAGTTGTTTGATACGTGAGGCGCTTACCGACCACCTGAGTAATCAGCTTTTCGGCGCGGGCCTTGTCATCCATGCCGAGCGCTACGCGGGTGTTGTGGCGATAGTCGAACTCAGCGAGATATCGGTGAAGGTGTTTCTCGCTGCAATGCTGATAAACGCCCTTCATGCCGCGCTTGAAAACGCTGAAATAGCTCTCGCAGCTATTGTTGTGGACCGCGCCGTTTTCTTCAAAGCGCACGTATTCGCCCATTGAGTGCTCAACAGTGGCGTGCTCGGCAAACTCACGGCCAACGAACTTATAGAGGCTCGATGCGTCGGTATGGACGCGGGATTCCGGATCAACATTCTCACGCACGATCTTGGCGACGGTCGCAGTGTTGGCTTCCGCAACGTGGAAGGTGCGGGCCGAACCGCCGCGCTCAATGAGAGCGACGATGGCGCGTTTGTTCGCCGGGCCGGAGCGCTTCTTGCCGCCACGCTTGGAGAATTCCTTGCCGTCCTTACGCAGCGCGGCCGGGTTGGCGACTTTGCCGTGATACGTCTCGTCAATCTCAACCACGCGGCCCGCGCCGCCCATCGGCGGCATCCGGCCGGCCGGCGCCATCGCCAAGCGGATACGGTGGCTCATGTGCCACGCGGTTTTGAGTTGGACGCCAAGCACGCGCGAAAGCTGGTTTGAGCTGATGCCTTTCTTCGACGCGGCCATGAGCGCGATGGCTTGCAGCCACAGATGCAGCGGCGCGTGGCTGTCTTCAAAGATCGTTCCAATGCGGAGCGTGAATTGCGAGCGGCAGGCGCGGCACTTCTTCAAGCCCAGACGCTCGCGGCCCTTCTTATCCTTGACGCCATTCAGCGCGTAGCCTTCGCCGCCGCATTTTGGGCAGACCGGGCCTTGCGGCCAAAGCTTCTCTTCAAGGTAGGCGAACGCGGCGGCTTCATCGTGAAAGTGAGCGGCGGCGAGAACGGACTTTGACATGGCCTCAATCTAGGGATTGGGCGTGGGTTTGTCAAATACAATATTGTGACCAAGGTCACAGCCACCTCTGCATCCAAAGCCTAGCTTGGGTGCATCAAGAGATCAGACACCGGCGCACACACGCCAGAACGAAATTCGGAGCCTCACATGACCAAGTTTTTCAGCCTCATCGCCGCCGCCGCCCTCTTCGCCCCGGTCGCGTTCGCCACGGCTGCCCAAGCTGCTTTGATCGTCGCCTGATCCCCCAAACCCGCCTGCGACGGTCATACGGAAGGCGCGGACCCCCAAGGTCCGCGCCTTAAATTTTGCCCTTCGGACCGCCGGCTTCCAGCCGGCATTTTTGTTTCAGCGCGACGCACCGCCTCGCATTTTCGCATACGAGTCCTGCGCTCAAGTTTTTTGCTTAATGCGCATCCAACCAAACAAGCAGCGGCATCTCTTGATCATCGAACAACGAAACGCTTTGAGAGAGACCGAAATGACCAAGATCGCCAGCTTCGCCGCCGCTTTTGTTTTGTTTGCACCGATCGCTGTTGCGGTCCTGATGCAAGCGGCGCAGATCGTGATGTGATCCTCCCGCACATGACGAACACGCGAAGACGCGGACCCGCAAAGGTCCGCGTTTTTGCTTTATTGGCGCAAGTTTTCGCGCGCATTTCTGTTTGAAAAATTCTCGCGCGACCGCATCCGAAAACCTCCATAGCGGCATCTCTTAATCAACAAGACAAGAACGCTTACGGAGAAACCGAGATGACCAAAATGATCAGCTTCGCCGCCGCCTTCACCATCTGCGCGCTGGCCGCCGCCGCCGCCCTGATGCAAGCCGCGCAAATGTTCGCCTGAATATTTTGAGAGCGCCCGCATCCAAAAGCGATCGCCGCGGCATCTCAAGATCAGAAGTTCAAAACCAATTCAGAGAGACACGACAATGACGAAACTTTACAGCCTCACCGCCGCGTTCGCGCTCTTCGCCCCGCTCGCGGTCGCCGCCCTCGTACAAGCCGCTCAGATCCTCGCATAACCCCCACCTGCCCAACCTGCTATGCGAAGATCATTCAGGCGCGGACTCCCCAGAGTCCGCGCCTTTGCTTTTGGAGCGCTTAGAAGTGCGAGTGATCTTCCGCGCTGATCCAATCAGAGTATGAGACCCAAATGCCCACAACGTGCGCCCGCCTATCCAGGCCCTCGGGGTCCTCAGCTAAGAGAGCTATCGCCGCAACCTCGCGCTCGATCTCATCTGGATCAGAGGCATTGACGCGCACACGCTGAACTTTGCATGGCCCATTCGCCGCCGCCCAACTTAGCTCAACAACCCACCGTCCATGTATTTGAGAATGAGCTAGGCAGCCTTCGCGAACAATAAGCGACCCGTGACCACCGTCACATCGCCAAGCCCACCGGCATACTACCTTCATCACATCGAAACACGGCGACGCCGCCGCGAACGTGAAAAGGGAGCCGACCAATGACCAAGTTTTTCAGCATCGCCGCCGCTCTCGCGCTGTTCGCGCCGGCAGCTCTCGCCACTCTGAACCAAGCAGCTTTGATCGTCGCGTAACGCCCGCCCCTGCCCCAAACCAGCGACGATCGAAACCAGGCGCGGACTTCCCACCAGGGGGTCCGCGCCTATTGTTTTAGCCGCGATCTCTGATCCGCACGCGCACCTGCGCGCGCTCGCCATCCGCATCGACGACAGTCACATCGTAGAAGCCGGGTGCTGCGGGGCGCCAGATCGCGCGGCCGCTTGTCGGTTCGCTCTCCACGCGCGCGCCTTCGGCGTACCAGGTGAGCGGCCCGCGCCCGCCGCGCGCCGAGAGCGAAAGCCCGCGCGCATCGGCGCCGTAATCCAGTACGAGAACTTCCGCGTTCGCTGGCGGAAACAGGATCGACAGCGCCTCGCGCTCGCCATTCTCAAACCGCGTCAAAGCCGGCGCCACGTTCTCATGCTCGCGCTGACGCGGCGCAGGCTCGGCCGGCAAGCCCAACAGATCAAACGCTTCGAACAAAATCGGCAAGGCTTCCGAACGCCCGGTCGCGCCCGGTCGCGGCGCACCGTCCGGCCGGCCGACCCACACGCCAATCGCGTAGCCATTCGAAACGCCAAGCGCCCACGCATCGCGGAAGCCGTAAGATGTACCCGTCTTGAACGCGACTTGCGGCGCGCCTTGCGCCACTTGCGCGGGGATGCGCCCGGCCGGATGCGGCGACGTCGCTAGAATATCCAACACGCGCTCCGCCGTTTCCGGGCGCACGAAGCGGCGCGTGAATGCGAATTCACCGACCTCGTCCGTCACCAAAGGCCGCGCCCGGCCTTCATCGCCAAGCGCCGCATAGAGCTGCACCAAGTCTTCCAGCGTCATGCCGACGCCGCCGAGCGCCAGCGCCAAGCCAGGTTCGGAAACTGCGCGGCGCGGCAAGCGCACATGCGCGCCCGCGCGTGTCAACGACGCATGAAACCGTCCCGCGCCGATCCGCTCCAGCGTGGCGACTGCCGGCAGATTGAGCGAATGACGCAGCGCGTCTTCGAGCGAGACATCGCCGTGGAAGCGTCGATCGAAATTCTCCGGCAGATAGCCGCCGAAGCGCCGCGGCGCATCGCGCACCAAAGTCTCGGGCGCGGCGATGCCTTCATCGAACGCGATCGCATAGAGAAACGGCTTCAGCGCCGATCCGGGCGAACGGATCGCGCGCGTCATATCAATGTAGCCGCCCGCCCGCTCGCGCCCCGCGCCGCCAATGCGCGCCCGCACCGCGCGGCTATCTAGCTCCACCGCCAGCATCGCGATCTGCGTATCGCGCTCCAAGCCGACCACCCGCCGCCGCGCGAGAGATTCCAGATCACGTTGCAAAGTCGCGTTCAGCGACGAACGGATCACGCCCTCGCCGCGATTGGCCGCCACCAACGCCTCCGCCGCATGCGGCGCGGAATACGGGAACGGCGCGCGCGGCGGGATCGCGGTTTCGCGGCCTTCCTGCGCGCGGCGTTCATTGATCGCGCCAATGCTGACAAACATGCCGAGCACACGATCCCGCGCCGCGCGCGCCGCGACAGGGTGGCGATCGGGCCGCCGCGCTTCCGGCGCTTGCGGCAGCGCGACCAGCAGCGCCATCTCCGCATCGTCGAGCCATTGCGGATCGCGCTGGAAATAGGCCCGGCTCGCCGCGCGCACGCCTTCGAGATTGCCGCCATAGGGCGCCATGGTCAGATACGCGGCGAGGATTTCGCGCTTCGACAAGCGCCGCTCGATCTGCAGCGCGCGAATGATCTCGATCAGCTTCGACGGGATCGTGCGCGGGCGCGGCTCCAACAAGCGCGCAAGCTGCATCGTGATGGTCGAGCCGCCTTGCGTGACGCGACCAGCGCGCACGTAAGAGACGCTCGCGCGCGTCAGCGCGATCGGATCGAAACCGGGGTGAAGCCAGAAGCGCTCGTCCTCGATCGCGATCAGGCGGCGTTGGAATTCCGGATCGATCTCATCGAGCCGCGCTTCGAGGCGCCACGTGCCTTGGCGCGTCGTAAACGCCATCAGCCATTCGCCATTGTGATCCAGCACAACGGGCGACACATCCCGCACCCGCTCCAACGGCGGCGGAAAAATCTGGTCGAGCGCAAACAGCGTGACCATGCACGCGAGCAACACGCCCGCCCATCGCTTGCCGCTCTGCGTGAGCGGTAGCGGCGCGCGGGGGCCACGGCGCACCCTCGCCCTCCCTGGTTCGGAGGGCGAGTTCATCAGCCGCCTCGCGGCGCGATGCGGATCGTGCTGGTGCTGGTGCGCGCCATCACGCCGGGGCGATACATGTCTTCGACTTGCGCCGCGGGCAGCGTGTAACGGCCCGGCGACACTGCGCGCGCGATGTAGGCGTAGCGGAATTGCTCGCGCAAATTCGCCGACGCCACGTAGCGATCATCCCGCGCTTCCGAGACTTGCGTATAGGTGATCTCGCCGACCCACGAGAACGGCCCGGTGCGACGCGAGCCATCATAGTTTGTGGCGCCCAGACCATCCGACGGATTGAGCACGGTTTCGATCTCCAGACCCGCGGGCAGAAGATCGACCAGCACAGTCGGATAGTTACGCGCGCCTTCCGGCTGGCCGCTGATCACCACGACGACCCGATCGCCTTGGCGGATCGTGTCGAGATTGGCGATCGTTCCGTCCAGATTGAACACGCGCTTGTCCAGCGTGTAGCCCGCCTGCATCGCGGGCGGCGCCTCAAGCGGCACGCCTGTCAGCGAGAGCGTGCGCCACACCGGCCCACGCGCCGCGTTCGCGAACACGAGACCCGTCGCGAGGCGACGTGCGTCCGCCATGACACGGCGTTCCGCGAGCGCTTGGCCGTTGAGCGTGACGTTCACCGGCCCAGCGCGTTCGAGCAACGCATTCGCCGCCAGCAGCAATTGCACTTGCTCTTGCGTCATCAAGCGGCCCGCTTCAGGCGCGTCGCGTTCGAGGCGTTGGCGCAAGCGATTGACCAATTCGGTCTCGCCCGCTTCCGCCGCCAACGCGAGCACGCCCGCGAGATCGCGCAGCGGCGTTTGGTACCAATCGCCGACATTGCGATAGCCGAGCGCCTGCTCCGCCATACGGAACGCGTTGCGTGAGCGTGAGCGATCTCCCATGTGCGCCAACGCCGCCGCGATATGCGCCCGCGCCAAAGGCGAAGGCTCATTGCGCAATCTATTGTCGTGGAAATAGCGGAGCTGGCCGATGTCAGCCTCACCCGCTTTCGCCAAGACGTAGAGCGCATAGGCAGCCGCACGCGAACGCAACAGCTCGGTCGTGTCGTTAGAGCCCGGCCAGCGATAGACTTCGAACTGGTAATTCACCGAGCCGAAGTCGTTCAGCCGCGCGATGCGACGCAGCGCGCCATAAGCTTGGCTCATCGGCTGACGCGGGATCGCGTAACCAGCGCGTTGCGCACGCGACAGGAAGTCGGTGACGTACACGCCGATCCACGGATTGGCGTAACCGTCGCCCGAACTCCAGAGGCCGAACGAGCCATCCGGCGCCTGACGATCGAGCAATTGCGTCGCCGCGTCCTGCACACGACGGCGAATGCGCGGATCGACATCGCGCCCCGCCTCCGCCGCCAGCACGTTGTAATAAAGCAGCGGCATGGCGATGGAGGTGAGCTGCTCCGAGCAACCGTACGGATAGCGATAAAGCTCATCCAACAAAGGCGCGGGATCGATGCCCGCGAGATTGCTGTACGAGATCAACGCCTGCGCACTGGCCTGGAAGCCCGCCAACGCGTTCGCCGGCGCACGCCATGAGGCCCCCGCAGCTTGCGGCTCGGTCGTCGTGATCGTGATCGGCAGATAGGGCGCGCGCGATTGGATATCGTAGGTACGCTCCACCGGCACAAAGCCGGACGGTCCTTCAAGACGCAGCGAGATGCGACCGACACCGAGTGGCCCGCCCGTCATCGGGATCAACGCCGTTTGCCGTTGGCCGCGGTTCAGCGTGAAGCGGCGTGGTTGCGACGCGATACGCGCCGTATCCGTGCCGCTCACCGTCACCGTGTAAGCGCCGTTCGGGCCTTCCACGTTGTCGATGTTCAGCGTGCCTTGCGCTTCGTCACCCGGCGCGAGGAAGCGCGGCAGGATGAGTTCGGCGACAACCGGATCGCGGACAATGATCTGCTCGGCGTCTTGGCCGAGCGCATTCTCACTCCACGCCACCGCCATCAGCCGCAGCGTGCCGTTGAAGTCCGGAATATCGAGCGGGATCATCGCCCGCCCGCCCCGCACCTCAACGATGTCAGAGAAGAGCGCCACGGTGCGCGTCGGCACCACGGTGAGCCCTTCGCCGCCGAGCGAGTCACCGCCTTGGCGTGCGGTCGCGGGCGCGCCGAGGTTCGGATTGAGCAAGCGGCCATAATCGTCGCGGATTTCCACGCCCAGCGCGCGGCGGCCGAAGAAATGCTCGACGGGGTTCGGGCTCTCATACTTGGTGATGTTGAGAATGCCCTCATCCACCATCGCGATCGCCACGCGCACGCGTTCGCCGGCAGCCGCATTGCGGATCTGCACCGGCACTTCGATACGCGTGCGTGGACGCACGTTCTGCAAGCCGTCGCCGGCAATCACCTCAAGCGTGCGATTGCCCATATCGACGGGCACGTAGGCAACACCGATGGCGCGGCGCGGCACTGGCAGATTCACGGGATCGCGCGGCGTCATCACGGTCACGAGCACGTAAGCGCCTGAACCCCATTCGGCGCTCACGGGCAGATCTATCGTCGTACCCTCGGGGCTGACGCGCACCGTGCGTGTTTCCAGCACACGATCCGTCGCCACCACGATTTGCGCTTCGCCCGCATAAGGCGGACGAATCTGCACACGCGCACGCGCGCCCGGTCGCGTCGGATTTTCCGGCGCGACGACGCTGACCATGTCCGGCGTCGAGTCGTCGTCCGCAGGCCCGCCCCAACCAACGCCGAAGCGTTGCGAGGTTTCCGTGCCAGCGGCACGCACGATCAGGCGATACGAGCCATTGCGCAGACCGTCGCGCGCGATGCGCAACGGCTGGTTGGCGGCGACATCGACGGTCGCGCCATCAACGGGAATGTCGCGGCCGGTCCGACGCCAACGCCAATTGCCGTTGTCGAGGTACCAATCGTAATTCCAATCCTCGCGCACGATTTGCCACTGCACGCCGCGCACCGCCGCGCGGCGGCCATCAGCGTTGAGGCCGATCACGTCGAACGCCACGCGCTCGCCCGCGCCTGCGCGCCGGTTCTCGAATTGCGGACGGACGCCGAGATAAATGTTGTTGAGCCGCACCGGCACGGTGAAGCTTTCACGCACCAAGCGCCCACCCGGATCGGCGACGCTGGCGATCATGCGCGCACGCAGCGGCAGCGTCGTTTCCGGTTCTTCCTGCAATTGCAGCGACAATTGCGCAGCGCCCGAACCGTCGGTCACCGTGGACGGCAATTGGAAGAAGCGCTCGTCGAAACTCTCGTCGGCGCGACCGAACGTGTAATCGGCGAAGTCCGGGAACGGCGTCGGATCGACTATGAGCCGGCCTTCGCCCTCGACGGCGAGGCCAGAGCCTGGCGCGCCATAGAGGAAATCGGCCTGCACATTGATCGGACGCGATTGGCCGGCGCGCAGCACGGCTTCGCTCGCTTCGATACGCACGCGCAGACGTTCCGGCACGAAATCTTCAACCGACCAACTCACAGAGCCGGCAACGGCGTCTTGACCATCCACGATCAGTTCAGCGCGCCACACGCCACGCGGCGACGAACGATCGAGCTGAATGTTCTTGGCGATCGCGCCCGCATCGACGGCTTCCGTGATGCGGATGCGCCGCGCTTCCGTGCCGTTCGGGCGATAGACGACGAGCGTCGATTGCCGGTTGGCAATGGCGCGACCGACTTGGTCGCGAATGAGACCGATCAAGCGCACGCGCTCGCCGGGGCGATAGATGCCGCGTTCCGTATAGAGATAGGCATCGACATCGCCGGGCGCGTAGCGACCGTCCACGCCGCGATCGGAGAGATCAAGGCCGGCGCGTTGCAGATCGAGCGCCGCGAAATCGCCTTCGGCGCCATACGCCATAACGTAGCGCGCACGCGACGGACCTTCGCCATTCACCAGCGCCTCGGCAAAGCGGACGTGGCCGTCATTGTCAGTGCGGGTGCGGGCGAGTTCTTCGTTGTTCTCCGCAATGAGAGTCAGCGTGACGTTCTGCATCGGTCGCGCCGTGCGCAGCGAGCGCACGACGACGTCAAGCCCGGTTGCGCCCGAGAAGCTCTGCAACGCCATGTCGGTGTAGAGAATCCAGCGATAGGACGAGGCGACGGAATCATTGTCGTTATCGCCGCGCTGGCCAGCACTTGGCGAGGCGTCGCGCACCTTCACGACGTAAGCGCCAGGGCGCAATTCGCGCACCGCCGCGCCAAGCGCGAACACGGTCGTCACCGGGCTATTTCGGCGCGCGGTATCGACGTCGATTTCGCCTTCATACACTTGCACGCCAACACTTTCGCCGGCGTTGTTGAAGCTCCAATAATCCCAGCCGCCCTCTTCGTTCTGACCGCTTTGATCAACCGAATATTGCGAGAGAATGCGATCCGGCACGCGCAGCACTTCAACCGCGATGCGCGAGACGTTGACGGTTTCGATCGCGATGCCATCGGCTTCCGAGCGCGGCAGGATCATGCCGTTGCCGGCAAAGCCGACATAAGCGGGGCGATCGCCGAAGGTGAGCGTGAAGGTTTCGTCGAATTCCGTGCGCTCGTTGGAGGCGGACGGCAGACCTTGGCGCACCGTGACTTGGCGCTCCGGCTCAAACGGCAGGCCGCCAAGGCAGAGCAGATTGCCCGACACGTCCGTTTGGAACGGGATCGCCGGGTCCATGACGATGTAATCGGCATAATTGATCGAAGGATCAGTCGCGAGCGGTTGGGAGAATTCCAAGCACGCGCGCGGCTCGGCTTCGTTCATTTCCGTGCGCAGGCGCAGGAAGGCCATGCCTTCGACTTGCGGCAGGCCTGCGCGCGGCGCGTTGGCGTTGCGCGCATCGCCGCCGGCGCCGATCGAGCCGAGCTGTGCGAATTCAAACGCGGGCGCGCCAGTCGAGACGCGGCCCAACACCGCCCCGCCCCAAAGACCGACAAGCAGCGCCACCGATGTGGACAAAACCACGTTGCGGTTCGTCACCACCCAATCGCGCGCGGGCGCCGCCCAAGACCAATTCAGTTTGCGCGGATCCAAACGCTCCGCGAGCGTCTTCCAATCGAAGGCCATGTTCGCGCGTCTCCCGTCCCGCCTGGGCGTAGCGTGATGCTTGCCCCAGGCGCGCGCACGCCACAAGCACCATTAAATTTCGGCAAAGTTCTGTCCGAGCTTCGGGATTGCTGTGGGCGCTGCAACATGCTTTCAAAGGAAGAACTCAAAAATGACGCTGGCGGCGCCTTTGCCGCCAAGCGCGGGAGGATGAAATGAGCGAAGCCGCGAAGCCGGCCTACCCAGCCATGTCGATTGAACAGGCGCACGCGCTGCTCGGCCAGCCAGGCACGATGTTCGAGATCACGCAGGGCGAGGTCCGCGGCATCTCGATGAAGCTCTATAAGAACGCGCCGCCGACACTGCGCGAGATCTATGCCGTAGCGGCACTCTATGGCGGCCGCGATCACGTCGTGTTCGAAAACGAGCGCGCGAGCGTCAACGGCGTGCGCAACGCCGCCGCCAAGTTCGCGCATGAATTGATCGCCGACGGCGTAAAGCCCGGCGACCGCGTCGCCATCATCATGCGCAATCTGCCGGAATGGCCGGTGGCGTTTTGGGGCGCCGTGCTCGCCGGCGCAATCGTCACGCCGCTGAACGCCTGGTGGACAGGCGCCGAGCTCGAATACGGGCTGAAGGATTCGGGCGCGTCGCTCGCTGTCGTGGATGCCGAGCGCTACGAGCGCATTCGCGAGCACATCGACAATTGCCCGAACCTGCGCAAGCTCTACGTCTCGCGGTCGCGCGAAGAGATCGCCGACCCGCGCGTCGCGACCGTCGAAGGCGTGATCGGCGGCACAAACGAGTGGAATGCACTACCACCGATCGAGCCGCCAAACGTGCCGGCCGCAGCCGATGATGATGTTGCGATCTTTTATACGTCAGGCACGACCGGTAACCCGAAAGGCGCGGTGATTTCCCACCGCAACATCATTTCCAACATGCTGAACTCGGCCGCCGGCCAAGCGCGCGCGTTCTTGCGCCGTGGCGAAGCGCCGCCGCAGCCCGATCCAAGCGCGCCGCAAAAATCGTTCCTGATCTCGGTGCCGTTCTTCCACGCCACCGGCTGTTTCGCGATCATGATCCCGTCGCTGATGTCGGGAAATAAGATCGTCATGCAGCGCCGTTGGGACACGGACCAGGCGCTGCCGCTGATGGAAAAAGAGCGCATCACGCATTTCGGCGGTGTGCCGACGATCGCCTGGCAAGTGCTCGAACATCCGAAGGTCGATGAGTACGATCTTTCTTCGGTCGAAGGCGTCTCTTACGGCGGCGCGCCTGCCGCGCCTGAATTGGTGAAGCGCATCAAAGCGCGCTTTCCCTCCGCCACGCCCGGCCAAGGCTGGGGCATGACCGAAACCTCGGCCACCGCCACCACCAACGCCGGCGAAGATTACGAGCGCAAACCCGCAAGCTGCGGCGTGCCGGCGCCATCGGGCGAAGCCAAGATCGTGGACGACAAAGGCGCCGAGCTGCCGCGCGGCGAGGTTGGCGAACTTTGGTACAAAGGCCCGATTGTCGTGCGCGGCTATTGGCAAAACGATAAAGCCACGGCCGAGACGTTCGTGGACGGCTGGGTGAAAACCGGCGACCTCGCCAAGATGGACGACGAAGGCTTCATCTATATCGTCGACCGCGCCAAGGACATGCTGATCCGCGGCGGCGAGAACATCTATTGCGTCGAAGTCGAGAACGCCCTCTACGACCACCCGGCCGTGATGGACGCAGCTGTGATCGGCAAATCGCATCCTACACTGGGCGAAGAGCCGCTCGCCGTCGTGCATCTGAAACCCGAGATGAAAGCCACGAGCGACGAGCTCCGCCATCACGTCGCGCAAAAGCTCGCGGCGTTCAAAGTGCCGGTCGAAGTGATCTTCTGGCCCGAGACGCTGCCGCGCAACGCCAACGGCAAGATCGTCAAGAAAGACCTGAAGAAGCAACTGGAACAGCCGCAATTCTAGAAGAGAAATGCCGGAAGTGCGCCGCGTACGATCATGGCTTCGCTTCTGATCGTGCGCGACACTGCGCGAAATCCTGGGAGTTCTAAGAATGCTCGTGCTCGTTGAACGCCGCGGCGGCGTCGCCATCGTCACCCTCAATCGTCCCGAGGCGATGAACGCGCTCTCCGCTGCGCTCCGCGTCGAATTGGCGAACGCGTTCGTGGAGCTCAACGCCGACGACGCGATCCGCGCCATCGTACTGACGGGCGCGGGGCAAAAAGCGTTCACCGCCGGGCTCGACCTCAAAGAACTTGGCGCCGGCGCAAGCATCGTGGCCTCCGCCAATCCGACGAGCGCGGAGAAAGACCCGGTGCGAGCGCTCGCGCTCTGCCGCAAGCCGATCATCGGCGCCATCAACGGCGTCGCCATCACCGGCGGCTTCGAATTGGCGCTGGGCTGCGACGTGATCTACGCCTCCACCAACGCGCGCTTCGCCGACACGCACACGCGCGTCGGCATCATGCCGGGTTGGGGCTTGTCGCAAAAACTCTCACGCGTCGTCGGCATCTTCCGCGCCAAGGAACTTTCGCTCTCCGGCAATTTCCTCGACGCGGAAACCGCGTGCGCCTGGGGCCTCGTCAATCGCGTATTCGCGCCGGACGACTTGCTGCCGGCCGCGATCAAGCTTGCCGAGGACATGGCCAGCGCACCGCCGCACATGGTGCAAGCGTATAAGCGCCTCATCGACGAAGGCTTCGCGATGAATTTCGGCGATGGCCTTGCGCACGAGACCGCGACCTCCACCCCACTCAACGCCGCCGTCTCCTCCGCCGCCGTCGAACAAGCCCGCGCCGGCGTCATGGCGCGCGGCCGGGATCAACAATAGGCTTGCATTCAGGTGTCAGCGCGCAAATCTAAAGTCAAAACCAGGAGCGCGCGCCATGACCAAGATCGTTTATGAGATCATCCCGCACGATGGCGGTTGGGCGTTTAAGCTGGGCGACACGATCTCCGAGACGTTCAAGGATCACGACACCGCGTATAACGCGGCCAAGCGTGTCGCGCGCGAGCAGATGATCTCTGGGCAGACGGTCGGCATCTCGTGGGAAGACGAGCGCGGCCGCTGGCACGATGAAATTTCGCGAGGCGATGATCGGCCCGAAGTCGAAGTGCGGGACTAGCCCCAGAAGCGCATCAAAGATGCGCTTCGATGAACCACAAATCCTTATCCATCTGACGTGACACGCCGGTGAACAGGTCGGCGGTGTCCTTGTCGCCAGCTTCGTCCGACGCATCGATCGCGGCGCGGACATTCTTGCCGAACGCGGCGATACGATCGGCGACCGCTTTCAGATGCTCTTTCTCGTCGGTGAGGTTCACCGGGTACGGCGTGAGCGTCGAGCTTTTCACCGCGACTTGCGCCGTGCCTTCCGCGACGCCCGCGAGCGTCACCGCGCGTTCGGCGATGTCGTCCACAAACGTATCGACGCGGGCTTGGATCTGATCGAACAGCTCGTGCAGCGCGATGAAGTTCGGACCCTTCACGTTCCAATGCGCCTGCTTGATCGACAGCCGCAGATCGATCGCGTCGGCCAAGCGCGCATTCAAGAGCGCGATCATCGCCTTGCGGGTGTTGTCGGGAAGGTCGTTACGGGTAGCGCCCATCTTCATGGTCCTTGAAAGTGATCTAGCCCTTATGTGGTTCCCATTTTCGCTGGGGCAACACAATCACCCATAGATATGAGGCAAATCCGACATTGAGCGCCTCTATGCTCAAAGCGCTTTCAGCCAATCGACCAGAATGCGCGTGGTTTCGGCAGGCGTTTCCTGCTGGGTCCAGTGGCCGCAATTCTCGACCAGGTGCACGCCTTGCAGATTGGGCATCATCTCATTCATGCGCTCGGTCATGGCCGCGATGTCGCCATCGCCGAACATTTTGAGCACCATGTCCTGCGCGCCCGCCACGAATAGCGAGGGCTGATGGATGCGCCGATCCTCGACGCCGCCCATCATCGCCCAATCGCGCTCAAAATTGCGATAGCGATTGATCGGTCCGCGGAAGCCGGACTTCTCGAACTCGTTCACGTAATAATCAATGTCGGCATCGCTGAGCCAAGCCGGGAATTGCTTTGGATCGTCCAAACCTTTGAGCATCGGCTCGTCGGCCGGCTTGTGCAGATTGCCCCAGCGCCCGTCCGAATTCGCGGATGAGGCAAAATAGAGCCGCCGCAATGCGCCGCGCACATCGGCCTCGAACTCCGCTTCCGCCACGCCCTCGTTTTGGAAATAGGCCATGTAGAAGAACTTGCCCTGGTCCGTGTACATCATCTTGAAGATCTGATTGAGCGGCGCTGGCGGCCGATCGAAATACGGCACGGAGAGTCCCGCCACCGCGCGCACTTTGCTCGGATGCAGCACGGCGGTGTGCCACACAATCGGCGCGCCCCAATCATGGCCCATGAGCACGGCGGGCTTGCCGGGCGAGAGCGCATCGATGACGCCCGCGACATCGGCCGTCATTTCCTTCATCGCGTACGCTTCGACGGCCTGCGGCTTATCCGAGCCGCCATAGCCGCGTACATCGATCGCGCACGCGGTGAAGCCTGCGTCGGCGATCGGCTTCATCTGATGGCGCCACGAATACCAGCTCTCGGGAAAGCCGTGCACCATGACCACGAGCGGGCCGCTGCCCTCGATCGCGGCGCGCACCTTGATGCCGTTTGTCTCGATCATGCGAAATTCGGGCATGTCTCTCTCCCTTTGTTTCGCGCGAGACTAGCAGCAAAAGCGCCGTCGCGAACTGGCGACGTAGCGTCAGGCCTCCTCGGCTTCGCCGATAATGTCTTCCGCCTCTTCGTTGATCGCCTCGCCTCCTTTACGCGGGCGCGTGAACGGCGTCGGTTTGGGCGTCTGCATGTTGCCGCGCATGAGGCCTCGGCCCGCCTCGATGCCGCCGGCGAGCTGCATTTCAAAGCGCTCCGCGTCGCGATCACGGACGTCCTCGATGGTCTCGGCAATGTCGATGTCGGAAAAGCCCAGCTCGCGCAGCACGGCGGCGCTGAACGTGAGCGAGGATTCGAAGAGCTCGCGGATTTGATAATCGACGCCAGCCTGCACCAAACGCATCGAATGGCCGCGATCGAAGGCGCGGGCGAAAACTTTAACGTGCGGGAATTCGGACTTGACCAACGCCACGATGCGGTCGGTGACCTCAGGTTTCTCAACGCAGATCAGGATCGCTTCCGCATTTGCAGCGCCCGAAGCATGCAAAACGTCGAGTCGCGTGCCGTCGCCGTAATAGATCTTGAAGCCGAAGGTCGCCGCGACCTGGATCATCTCCACATCGGTTTCGATCAGCGACATTTCCACGCCGCGCGCAAGCAAGCCCTGGCTGGCCACCTGGGCGAAGCGGCCGAAGCCGATGAAGAGCACACGACCGTGCAAATCCTTGGCGTCTTCCACGCCGTCGCGGTTTTCGACCGGCTCAGGCAGATATCGACGCACCACCAGCACCACGAGCGGCGTCAACGCCATCGAGATGATCACGATCGCCGTCATCACGGCGGCGATTTCCGCGCTCATCACACCGCCAGCGAGTGCTGCCGAATAGAGCACGAACGCAAACTCACCACCCTGCGCGAACAGCGCCGCACGCGTGGTGGCCTCGCGTTGATCCGCCCCGAAGATGCGTGCGATGCCGTAAATCCCCAGCGCCTTCACCATCATGAACGCGAGCACACCCGCGCCGATCAGCTGCCACTGATCCAGCACGACCGTCACATTGAGCGACATGCCCACACTGATGAAGAAGAGCGCGAGCAGAATGCCGCGGAACGGTTCGACGTCGGCTTCGAGCTGATGCCGGAACACCGAATCCGAGAGCAGCACACCCGCCAAGAATGCGCCCATCGCCATCGACAAGCCGCCGACATCCATCAACAGCGCCGTGCCGAGAACCACCAGCAACGCCGCCGCCGTCATCACCTCGCGCGCGCCGGAGCGAGCGAGTATGCCGAAGAACGGGTTGAGCACAAAGCGCCCGGCCAGGAACACGACCGCGATCGCACCCAAGCCCAACAGCACGCTCTGCCAGAGCGGCGGTGCGTCTTCCGGCACGCCCACCGTCAGACCCGCGATCACCGCGACGAGCGCCAAGAGCGGCACGATCATCAGATCTTCGAAAAGCAAAATCGAAATATTGCGCTGGCCGGCAGCACTCGACGTCTCGCCCGCGTCGTCCATCATTTTCATGATCACGGCCGTGGATGAGAGCACGAAGCCTGCGGCGCCAATAAGCGCCGCCGCCCAGCCTTGCGCCGGGGGGATGCCGACCCACGACAAGAGCGCAATGCCTACAAACGTCAGCAACACGATGCACGCGATCACCTGCGCAGCGCCCAGGCCGAAGATTTCCTTGCGCAGCGCCCAGAGCTTCGCCGGGCGCATCTCCAAGCCGATGATGAACAAGAACATGACCACGCCGAATTCGGCGACGTGCAATATGTTCTCCGGATCGCGGAAAAGCCCCAAGCCGAACGGCCCGATCACCAAGCCGGCGGCGAGGTAGCCCAGCACCGAGCCCAAGCCCAAGCGGCGAAACAGCGGCGCTGCAACCACGGCGGTTGCTAACAGCGCCACCGCATGTTCGAGCCCCAAACCACCTGCCGCCTCAGCCGCCATGCCGCTTCCTTGCCTCGTTGTAAGCCGAACCCGGCATAACATGGGTTTGCGTAGCGGCCACCCCAAGCGCATTAGACACGACGCGAATCTCTCTATGGTTCCAGGTCTTCCCCGTTCGGAGCGCGCGATGATCGAGAATACGAAGCTGACGGCGCTTGTCGCCTCGCGCATCTGCCATGACATGGTCGAGCCGATGAGCGCGATCATCCAGGGCCTTGAGATGATCAAGGACGGCGACGGGAAAACTGACCCGGATGCGCTTTCATTGCTCGACAATGGCGTGGGCAAGGCGTGGGCGAAGCTTGAGTTTTTCCGTTTCGCGATGGCCGGCGCCACGGCCGAGGGCGACAGCGAGATTGAAGAAGGCCGTGCGGTTGCGATCAAATTGTATTCGGTGCTGAAGCCCGAATTGTTGTGGAATGTGCCGACGGTGGCGATGCCGCGCCCGGCTGTGCGGGTGATCGTCAATTTGTTGCTCATCGCCAACGAATGTTTGCCGCGCGGCGGCACGGTAGAAGTTGCGGCGGCGAAACATGGCGAGGGCGGCGAAGTGATCGTCACCGCAAAAGGTCCGCGCGCGAAATTGCGCGAAGCCACCGCACTTGCCCTGCGCGGCGACGAAGGCGAGCTTTCGGGCCACACCATCCAGCCGACGCTGACCAGTCTGCTCGCCCGCCAAGGCGGCGTTGAGCTCTCGACCCGCGAGGCGGAAGAACAAGTCCAGCTGATCGCCCGCTCGCCGGCCTTCAAACTCTGAGCGCGTAAACACTCGTTAACCGCATCTTGCGCACTGTCGGACACAATCCGACGGAGCCTGATTCATGAGACGCTGCCTGATCGTGGACGACAGCCGTGTCATCCGCAAAGTGGCGCGACGCATTCTCGAAGACATGCGCTTCGAGATTGAAGAAGCGGCCGATGGCCTGGAAGCCCTGCAAGCCTGCCGCCGGCAGATGCCCGACGCCATTCTGCTGGATTGGACGATGCCCGTGATGAGCGGCATCGACTTTCTCAAACAGCTGCGCAAAGAGCCAAACGGCGACAAACCCACCGTCGTGTTCTGCACCACGGAAAACGACGTCGAGCGCATTTCCGAGGCGCTCAAAGCCGGCGCCGACGAATACATGATGAAACCGTTCGACGGCGACATCCTGCACTCCAAGTTCGCCGAAGCGGGCCTCGTCTGATGCTCAACGACGCCGAATTCGCGCTGGTTGCGCGCGAAGTGAAGCAACGCTCCGGCGCTGTGCTGACGCGCGACATGAGCGGCGCGGTCGAAATCCGCTTGCACCCGCTGTCGCGCCGCGAAGGCTTCGGCTCGGTGGGCGAACTCATCGGCGCTGCGCGGATCCGGCCGGACGGGTCGCTGTGGAACCTGATCACCGACACGCTGGCGCATGCCGAGACGCGCTTCTTTCGCGACCGCGCGCAATTTGAAAAATTGCGCGGCGAAATCCTCCCCAAAGCCATCGCGCGGCGCGGCCATGAGCGCGTGCGCGTGTGGTCAGCGGCGTGCGCGACGGGCCAAGAGCCCTATTCGCTGGCGATGCTCGTCGACGACATGCGCAACGAGGGCCTCAACGCCAACGTTGAAATCGTCGCCACCGATCTGTCCCAGCGCCTGCTCGATAAGGCCCGCGCCGGCCTCTACACGCAGTTCGAAATTCAGCGCGGCCTGCCAATCCGCAAACTGATCGCGCACTTTGAAAAGGCCGGCGACCTCTGGCGCATTTCCGATCGCCTGCGCGCGAGCGTGCGCTACGAACAGCACAATCTGTTGAAGCATCCGGGCCAACTCGGCCAATTCGACATCATCCTCCTCGCCAACGTGCTGCCGCTGTTCGATTCCGAAACCGCCGCCGCCGTGCTCGATCGCGTGGCCGATTCTTTGGCGCCAGGCGGCGCGATCATGCTGGGCGCGGGCGAAACGCTGCCGGAAGCGACAAGCGGCTTCACGCTCGACAACGGCTTCGCGCAACGCGTGAGCGACGCCGCGCGGGTCGCTGCGGCTTAAGGCGGCGCACCCGCGATCCGCTCCAAATCGTCGTGCATGACGGGCGCCGCGCGTAGCCGCGGCGGCAATGGCGCACGCGCGTGCGATGCGGCGCTCACCTCATCCAGATAATTGTCGCGCTCAGCCTCCCACGAGAGGCGTTGATTGTTCGCGTCCACCAGCGAAGTGATCCAGGCGAGCAATTCGGCGCGCGCGGCGGCGGCAACGAAGATCAAGGACCTTCTCGCGGACAACGTTGATGCGTTGCCGGTGTTGATGTTGGCGAAAGCATGCGGATCGACGCGATCTGACTTTGCGTTAGAAGACCTGTTCCCTACAGATTGGTGCATCGCGTGCGTCGAAAACGCCTACCAAATAAGAATGCCTCGGGAATCTCTGGAAGATCTCGGTACGAAGAGAATTTCAGCTGTGGTCGATGAGCACCTAAAGGGACGCGGATTCGAGCGCGACAAGCGCAAAATATCGAAATCGATGCTGGCATCATTCGAAGAATGGAAGGAATTCTCCGACCTGCCCGTGGAAACACAGAACTACGCGGTGACGTTGTTTGGAAAGATATCAAGCGCGCTGGGGCAAGAAGCCCTCAAGAAAGCTTAGCCCCCCTCCAAGCTCTCATCCTCCACCTCCCGCTCCACTCTGAGCGCGGTCAGCTGGTTGCGCTGTCGGCGCAGCACTTGGAAACGATAGCCGTGGAAGGCGAAGCGTTGGCCGGGTTCGGGGATGGCTTGGGCTTCGTGAATAACAAGCCCGGCGATGGTGACGGCTTCTTCGTCGGGCAAATCCCAATTCATCGCGCGATTGAGATCGCGGATCGGCACTGTGCCGTCGACATTGACGCTGCCGTCGGGCTGCGGGCGCACGCCGACGACGGCGATGTCGTGCTCGTCTTTGATGTCGCCGACGATCTCTTCGAGAATATCCTCCAACGTGACGAGGCCCATGAGCGCGCCGTATTCGTCGACGACGATGGCGAAATGCTCGCGGCGGCGCAGGAATTCGGCGAGCTGGTCTTCAGCACTCGTCGTCACCGGCGTGAACCAGGGCGTACGCATCACTTGGGTGATCTCGAAACCGTCCCGGCCGTGCTCTGAGACGGCGCGCAAGAGATCGCGCGCGTGCAGCACGCCGATAATGTTCTCCGGATCGTCCTTATAGAGCGGTAGGCGCGTGTGGCTGGAGGCCATCGCTTGGGCGATGATTTCGCGCGGCGGCAGGTCGGCGTCGAGCATCTTGATCGCTTTGCGATGGATCATGACGTCGGCCAGCGTGAGCTCTGAAAGATCGAGCGCGCCGAGCAGACGATGGCGCGTTTCCGCTTCCACACCGCCCTCTTCCGCATGCAGCTCCACCGCGCCCGCGATTTCCGCACGCGCGGCGCGCAACACGTCCACATTCTCATCGACGCGCACGCCGAAGAGTTTCAAGCCATTGTTCACCACCCATTGCACGGCGGAGACGATGGGCGCGAGGAAGCGCACCATCCATTGCACCGGCAGCGCCACGGCGCGGGCGATATTGTCGGCCGCGGTGATGGCCAGCGTTTTGGGGCCGACTTCGCCGAAGATGAGCAAGAGCGGCGTCAGCACGACGGCGGTGATGACAGGCGCGAGGTCGCCGTAGATCGTGCTGAAAATGCTGGCCGAGATCGCCGACGCCAGCACTTGCACCAGATTGGCGCCCAAGAGCACCGCGCCGATCATGCGCTCGCGGTTTTCGTTGAGATCGTTGACGCGGGCGGCGCGTTTGTCGCCTTCCCGTTCAAGTGTCGCCATGCGTGCGCGGCTTGCGCCGGTCAGCGCGGTTTCGGCGGCGGAGAAGAACGCGTTCAGGAGGATCAGCGCCGCGATGACGAGGGCGGCGATGATGAGGGAGGTGGTCATTGGCTCTCTTCTTTGAGGAACGCTGTGAGCTTTTCTGCGTCGGCGTTCTTCTGGACAAACGCGTCGCCGATGGCGCGCGCGAGGATAAGGGTGAGCTTGCCGGCTTCGGCCTTCTTGTCGGCGCTCATGAGGGCGACGAGCTGGGAAATGTCGTGCGGCGCGCCGGGGGCGCGGCGGAGATCGGTGTTGAAGCCGGCGTGCGCCAAATGATTGCGGACGCGCGTCGCGTCCTGGTTTGAGATCAGCCCCAGCTGCGCCGAATGCGCGAAGGCGAGCGCCATGCCTGTGCCGACAGCTTCGCCGTGCAGAAGCGCGCCGTCATAGCCGGCGGCGGTCTCGAGCGCGTGCGCGAAGGTATGGCCGAGATTGAGCAGCGCGCGCGGGCCGGCTTCACGCTCGTCGGCCTCGACGATACGCGCCTTGGCGGCGATGGCGGTGCGGATGGCGGTGCTTGTGGCTTCAGGATCGAGCGCGAGCAGCTTCTGCGCATTGGCCTCGCACCATTCGAAGAAGGCGCGATCGTTGATCAGGCCGATTTTCACGATCTCGGCGTAGCCACAGAGCAGCTCACGCGCCGGCAGCGTTTTCAGCACGTCCTGATCGGCCAGCACGAGGCGCGGCTGATGGATGAGGCCGACGAGGTTCTTGCCCTCTTCCACATCGATCGCGGTTTTGCCGCCAACGCTTGAATCGACTTGTGAGAGCAACGTCGTCGGCATTTGCACAAAATCGACGCCGCGCATGGTGAGGCCCGCGGCCAGCCCCGCAATGTCGCCAATCACGCCGCCGCCGAGGGCGATGATGAGGTCCTTGCGGCCGATGCCGTGTTGCAGCAGCCCACGCGTCAGCTGTTCGAGGCCGGCAAAGCTCTTGGTGCTTTCGCCAGCCGGCAGCGTCACCGTCCAGCTCTTCAAGCCCGCCGCATCGAGCGACGCCATGAGCGCGGGCCAATGCAGGCTGGCGACGTTCTTGTCCGTCACCACGAACACGCGTCCTGACGGCGCAAACGGCGCGATCAATTCGCCCGCGCGCGCGATCAGGCCGGGGCCGGCGAGCACGTCATAAGAGCGCTCGGCGAGATTGACGTGGATCGTGTCGGTCATTTCCGCTCGTTGAGATAAGCGCGCAACGCTTCGAGCGTGGACGCGACAGCGGCGCTATGCGGGCTGTTGACGGTTTCGATAATGATGTCGGCTTCAGCGTAAATCGGATAGCGCGCTTCCATCAGACGCTGCATCACCGCGCGCGGATCGTCTTCCTTGAGCAGCGGGCGATCATCGCGCTTCGACACACGCTTCATCAGCACGTCGAGCGGCGCCTTCAGCCAAATCGTGATGGCGCGCTCTTTCATCAGCGCCCGTGTGCGCGGATCGACGAAGGCGCCGCCGCCGGTCGCCAAGATATGCGCGGGGCGATCCAGCAGACGCTCGATCACCGCACGCTCGCCACGGCGGAACTCACACTCGCCGTGCTTCTCGAAGATTTCCGGTATGCTCTGCCCGGCCGCATGCTCGATCTCGGTGTCGGCGTCCACGAACGGTAAGTCGAGCGCTTGCGCCAAGCGGCGGCCGATCGTGCTCTTGCCGGCGCCCATGAGGCCCACCAGCGCCACGGTGCGCGGTGGTGCGATCCCCTCCGCCAGGCGGCGCATGTCGGCGGCGGCATCATGGCGCTCACCGATGTCGCTGCTTTCCGGGCGGGTCACGAATCACCTCAAAATGGCCGCACATGGTTAAGCGCGAACCGGGCTAGAAACTCGCCACATTTTGGGGGCAATCTGGTTCGCTCGCAACGGCAGGGGCACACGAGACCGCATGTTTAGACGCAGACGACGTCGTTCTTCCTTCTCCCGGCGCGCGCCGCCGCAGCTGAATCTCATCCTGATGGGCGTGGGCGCGGCGGTGTTTGTGGGGCTTTTTGTCTTTTTCATCGGCCAATCGGACACACTCGCGCCCGCACCGCAGGAAATCCGCGTCGAATTGACCGACGCCTTCAAGCAATAGCTCCAAGGACGCTTTCATGGTTACCCGCTCCCTGGCGCTCGCCGCCGCGATCGGCGCGCTGGCGCCCATGGCCGGACACGCGCAGCAAGCGCTGCCGACGCCGATCGAGACACAAGCGCTGAGCGCGCTCGACGCATGGAGCGTCAGCGCGCTCGCGCGTGATCAAGGCGCGCTGCCGGCGAACCTCTGGGCGAATTCCGATCCCGAAGTGCTGGCGCTGGTGCTCGATCGCATGCCGGCTGTATATGAATCGCCGGCGACGCTGACGCTGGCGCGTCGTGTGCTCTTCTCCGGCGGCGACGCGCCGCGCGGCGATGCAAGTGCGGCCGCACGCGAACGCTTCGAAGCGCTGGGCAAAATGGGCGCGGCCGATGAGCTGGCGACAATGGCTGCAGGCGCAGGTGCGGCGCTGAGTGATGTGCAGATCGCGCAATATGCGGCGCAAGCCGAGCTCGCGCGCGGGCGCCGCGCCGAAGCCTGTGCACGCGGGCGCAACGCCAACGTCGGTGAATCTCCGCCCGCCTTTCTGCTTCGCTTGCGCGCCTATTGCGCAGCGGTGACAGGCGATCGCGCCGCGGCTGACCTCGCGCTCGAATTTGCGCGCGCCGCGAATGCGGAAGATGCCTGGTACACCGGCGCGATTGGCGCAGCCGGCGGCGCGCCCGGCGCACGCCCGCCTGCGGCGCGTTATGACAATTCGCTTGCGGCGCAATTGTCGATCGCGGCGAACTTGCGCCCAGGGCCGAACCCGCTGGCGAATTCATCAGCGCTCGCGCTCGTCGCGCTCGCGCGCAACGCCAACGCGCCGCAGCCGCAACGCGCGCAAGCGGCCGCGCTCGCCTTCCGGCGTGGGGTAATCGGCGTGCAAGAAGCACGCACGATCCTAGGCGCCACACCGGCTGAGATCAATTCGGCGCTGCCGCCGATCGCGATTGCGCTGCGCCGCGTGACAGCCGTGAACACTGCGCCCGCGGTCGCCGCAGCGCCAGGTTCGGCAAGTCCTGCTTCACTGGAGGTCGGCGCCGCCATCGCCGAGGTGCTGCGCCAAGCCACCAATCCCGCGGATTTCAACGCCGCCGCACGCTTCTTCGCGCAAGATATCGCAGGCCTGCAAAGCGCGCCGGATCAAGCGTCCGCGGTGCTGTTTGCGCGCGCCGCTGTCGCCTCCGGCGATCGTCAAGTGGCGCAGCGTTTGATCCAAAGCGCACGCCAAGCCGGCGCGGCAGAAGCCGTGTTGGCCCCGCTCGATGCCGCGATGGCCGCACTCGCGGGCGCACGCGGTGAGCAAGCGACGGTCGCGATGCAGCGCCGCATCGATGCGGCGGGCACGGCCCAGGCCCGCGCGGCTGCGCGCGATGTTGCGATCCTCGCCGCGCTTGGCGCGCCAGCGGACGGCAGCGTGCAGCGCTTCATCCTCGCCAACGCGCCACAAGGCGGCGCGCGCGCGGATGCTGGCGCGTTAGTGGCGCTGGGTTCTGCGGTTGAGCGCCGCGCTGTCGGTGAAGGCGCCCTGCTCGCGGTCGCGGCTGCCGGCGAAGGCGGCCCAGCGCGACTCGATGCCGATTCCGTAGCGCAGATCATTCGCGCATTGCGGACGCTGGGCCTGGACCAAGACGCGCGCCAGATCGCGGCGGAGGCGATCCTGGCGGGCGCACCCGCGAGCTAAACTGATCGAGATCAATTCCAGCGCGCGCGCATGACCCGATAGTGCGGGCATGGACGCTCGAACGACGCCTTACGATTTGATCGGCGGCGCGCCCGCCGTGCGGCGCTTGGCCGAGCGCTTCTACGCCATCATGGCCGAAGCGCCGGAAGCGGCGGCCGTGCGCGCGATGCATGGCGAGGATTTAGGCCCCATAGTCGGCAAACTGGCCGGCTTCTTGAGCGGTTGGATGGGCGGGCCGCGCGATTATTTTACGCGCGAAGATCGGCCATGCGTCATGAGCCTGCACCGCGCGTTGCCCATCACAACGCGTGAGCGCGATGAATGGCTTTGGTGCATGCAACGCGCGCTCGTTGAGACCGGAATCTCCGACGAAGCGCGCGCGGCGCTGGAACCAGCGTTCGCACGCATCGCCGAAGCGATGCGCACGCGCTAGGCGGCTAGGCGCGCGGGCCGCCGCGCAGATCGACGTCTGCTGTCTTGTCAGCATATTCCTTCTCGGGGTCCGCGCCCAACAGGAGTTTCACGCCAGCAAATAGGCTGTTCTCGTTCAACCACACTTGCGCGTGTTCTGGATCGAAGCGGATGAGCTGCAGTTTCGGATCGTCCTTGCCGCCTTCGTACCAAGCGGCGACGTATGGGTTCCACAGGCGCTCGATCATCGTGCGATTGTTGTCGAGCGTGAGTTCGCCTTCAATACAGGCGAAGAGATCGTGGCCCTTGGACACGAATTGCGCCATGCCGCGCTGACCGGCGCCTATGGCTTGCACCAAAAGCGTATCCTTGGAACTGAAGATCCAGAGCGGGCTCGATGGGTTTTCGCCGTCCAGCTGCGCTGTCATCGGCTGCGAATGCTCGCGTGAGCCGGCGATTCCCAGCATCAGCGTGCGATCGGATTTGAGGGCTTTCCAGAATTTCTCGCGGATGTCGGCTTCGGTACTCATGAGGCGTGCTCCCTTTCGTCTTGCGAACGGGCGGAGGCCGTGAATGTTCCGAGAACGATTGGTCTGTTAGGCTGCGCCCATGAGCGATTCCGCTTTGATCGAAGCGTTTCTGGAAATGCTCTCCGCTGAGCGCGGGGCGCGGGCGAACACGCTCGACGCTTATGCGCGCGATCTGGAGGATGCGCGCGCGCATGTGCGCGGCACGTTGCTCGGCGCGGATGCAGAAGCGATTGAAGCTTATGTCGCGGGGCTGGCGCAGCGCGGCATGGCGGCGGCGACGATGCGGCGGCGGATATCGGCGCTGCGCCAATTCTATCGCTTCTTGCTGCAAGAAAACACGCGCGGCGATGATCCGACCTCGCGGCTCGATGCGCCGAAGCGCTCCAAGGCGTTGCCGAAGACGCTCTCGGTTGAAGAGATCGAGCGCTTGATCGATGCCGCCGAGAGCGCGCGCGACAAAGCGCTGATCGAATTGCTTTACGGCGCGGGCTTGCGTGTGAGCGAGTTGGTGTCGCTGCCGCTGCGCGCCGCGCCCAAGCCCGGCCAAGAGCACATGGTGGTCGAGGGCAAGGGCGGCAAAGAGCGCTTGGTGGTGCTGGGACGCCCTGCGCAAGCGGCGTTGGCGCTGCACATGGAGACGCGCGAGGCGGCGTTGCCGAAGCTTGAGGCGCAGCGCGATAAGGCCAAACGCTGGCTGTTCCCTTCGATGAGCGCCGCTGATGGCAAGATGACGCGCCGGCGCGTGGCGCAAATTCTGGAAGCAGCGGCGGTGAAAGCCGGCATCAGTCCGTCGCGCGTTTCGCCACACGTGCTGCGACACGCCTTTGCGACGCATTTGGTTGAAGGCGGCGCCGATCTGCGTACGGTGCAGACTTTGTTGGGCCACGCCGACATCGCAACGACGCAGATTTACACGCACGTCGCCGAAGGCCGCTTAAAGACGTTGGTGGAAACCAAGCACCCGCTGTCGCGCAAGGTCGAGCACGACGATGACGAATAAGGATCACGCATGAGCATGAACGCCCCACCACAGCCGCAACCAGGACGCACCGCGGCGCTGGCGGTTTATGGATTCTATCTGCTTTCGATCCCGAGTGCGGCTGTGTTTGCGCTCGTCGGCGTGATCCTCGCGCTCGTGAGCCGCGATGGCGCGAGCCCGTTCGCGCGCTCGCATTTGGACGATCAGATCCGCATCTGGATGATCGCGTTTTGGTGGTCGGTGGGGCTGCTTCTGCTGGCGCTGATCGGCTGGATTTTGAGCGTGGTGCTGATCGGGTTCCTTCTCATCTGGCTCGCTGGGCTCCTCGGGCTTGCGGTCTATATCTGGTTCACGATCAAGAGCTTCTTGGGTCTTTTGGCGCTTCTCGACAATCGTATGCGCTAATCACACGCACGTGAGCGCCTTGATCCTTACGCATTGGTAGTGTGTCTTAGGACCACGAGGGGCGCGGGTGAGCCAACCCGCGGGCAGCAGGCGAGAGTTGAGATGAAGCGATTTCTGATGGCGGCGGCGCTGTTCATGACGGCAGCAACGCCAGCGATGGCCTACACCGCATATCTGAAGCCGAACCAATTTTGGTCAGACGGCGGCGAAGTTCAGGTGCAAGCTTCCTACGCCAACCAATTCTTCACGCCTGCTGTGGCGCTGCCCGCCAACGTCACCGTGCTCGATCCCGATGGGAACTCGGTGCTGCCGGATCGCGTGGCTGTGGATTCCACCGCGACGAATTTGGTGACGAGCCTTGGCCGTTTCGGCACGTATCGGATTTCGACCGGTGAAATTCTTGGCCCCGTTTCCACCGTTGTTGGCGTTGACGGCGGCTGGCGTCCGCAGATCGCTGGTGAAGTGCTGCCGGAGGGCGCCCCGACCGCGACACTGCAAACCGTGACGGTGTCCGACCTTTATCTCTCGCACAGCCGCACCACGCGCGGCCCTGTCGATCGCACGATCGGCCGTCTGGCGATCAAGCCGATCACGCACCCGAACCAAGTTGTCGCCGCGACGGGCTTCCAAGTCGAAGTGTTGTTCGACGGCGCGCCGCTCGCGAACAGCGCCATCGTGCTCTACGCCAATGGCGACATGGACAATGATCTCGACACGTTCGTGCCGACCGACGTCGCCGGCCGCGCCACGATCCCGCTGCCCGCGCCCGGAACCTATGTGATCGCCGCACGCCATCGCGCCGATGCGCCTGCGGGGGCCGCGGCATCAGTGCAGAGCTACACGACGACGCTGACCTTCGAGGCGATGGCCGCCCCGCACGCCGAAACCGCGCCGCCGCCGGAAGACAATCGCCGCCGTCGCCGCCGCAACTAACAAATCACAAGTAACAGATATTGACTATTGTTACTTCGAGGCGTAGCTAGGCTCCCAGAAGGAGCCTAGCCATGCTTTCCACGCGGTTAGGGGCCACCGGCCCCACAGTTTCCGCCCTCGGCCTTGGCGCCATGGGCATGTCCGATTTCTACGGCCCGGCCGACGAAACGGAATCCGTCGCCACGATCCACGCCGCGCTCGAGGCTGGCGTCACGCTGATCGACACCGGCGATTTCTACGGCATGGGCCACAACGAGATGCTGATCGGCGACGCGCTCAAAGGCGGGCGTCGCGACAACGCGATCCTCTCGGTGAAGTTTGGCGCACAGCGCGGCCCGGACGGCGCTTGGCTTGGCTACGCCGCCGATCCGAACGCGGTGAAGACCGCGCTCTCCTACACGCTGAAGCGGCTGCGCGTGGACTACATCGACATCTACCGCCCCGCGCGCGTCTCCCCACTCGTGCCGATCGAAGACACGATTGGCGCGATCGCTGATCTCGTGAAACAAGGCTACGTGCGCCATATTGGCCTCAGTGAAGCGGGCGCCGACAACATCCGCCGCGCGCACAAAGTGCATCCGATCGTCGATCTGCAGATCGAATATGCGATCATCACGCGCGGTCTGGAGCGCGAGATTCTACCGACGCTGCGCGAGCTCGGCATTGGCGTGACGGCGTACGGCGTGCTTTCGCGCGGGCTGATAAGCGAAAGCGCGTTGGCGGGCGGCTCAATGGGCGGCTTCCGTTCGCTCGCCCCGCGTTTCCAGGGCGAAAATCTGGACAAGAACCTGGCGCTGGTGCGGGCGCTGAAAGAGATCGCGGATGCCAAAGGCGTAACGGTCGCGCAGCTCGCTATCGCTTGGGTGCGTTCGCGCGGGTCCGACATCGTTCCGTTGATCGGCGCGCGTAAGCGCGAGCGCTTGGCCGAGGCTTTGGGCGCAATGGAGGTGACGCTTTCGGCTGACGAATTAGCGCACATCGACGCCGCGGCGCCCCCAGAAGCCGTCGCCGGCGCCCGCTACCCTGAAGCGCAGATGGGCATGCTGGATAGCGAGAGGTAACTACCTTCGGACCGCCGGCTTGCAGCCGGCGCTCTGTTTCAATTTTTCCCATGCGGACCGAATGAAACAGCGTTGCCGGCTGGAAGCCGGCGGTCCGATGTGGCGTAAGGGTGTCGTGACGAACGATTCAATCCGCGACCGCATTCTCGACGCGACCGTCGATGTGTTGCGACGCCATGGCCCGGCCAAAACCGGCGTCGTGGACGTCGCGCGCGCGCTCGATATGAGCCATTCCAACGTCTATAAGCATTTCGCCTCGAAAAGCGCCCTGCTCGACGCCGTCGCTGAGCGCTGGCTCGCACAGGTGATGGCGCCGCTGACGAAGATCACCGCCGACAAAAAAACGCCGGCGCCGAAGCGTTTGAAAGCGTGGCTGCGCGGGCTTGCCGAAGTGAAGCGCAAGAAGGTGCTGGACGACCCGGAATTGTTCGCCGTGTACGGCACGATCACGGCCAGCGCACATGAGGTCGTCGCGCGACACATTGCGCATCTGCGCGAAGAGGTCGCCGAGATTTTGAGCGACGGCGTGCGCGAAGGCGCGTGGCGCGTGAAGGATGCGGGGAAGACGGCCGAGTTGATCCTGGGCGCGACGACACGATTTCACCACCCGGCGATGGTGCAGCTTGATGGTGGCAAGAGCGATCCGCGCGATCTGGATGCGTTGGTGGATGTTTTGATCGCCGGCCTGACGGCCGACTAGCGAGGTTTGAGATCATGGGCAGCATTGTTATCACCGGCGCGAACCGCGGCATTGGCTTGGAGCTGTGTAATCAGCTGAAAGCGCGCGGCGCTGACGTGATTGCCGTGTGCCGCAAGTCTTCGCCTGAGCTTGATGCGCTCGGCGTGCGCGTCGAGGCTAGCATTGATGTCGCGGATGCTGCTGCGGCTGGCGAACTCGCGAAGCGGCTTGCGGGCGTTGAGATTGATACGCTGATCAACAATGCCGGCATTCTGCGCGGCGAAAGCCTCGACGGAATGAGCTTCGAGAGCGTCGCGCAACAGCTTGAAGTGAACGCGGTGGCGCCATTGCGCGTCACGGCGGCGCTGCTGCCGCTGCTGCGCAAAGGCAGCAAGGTCGTGATCACGACCAGCCGCATGGGCTCGATGGCCGATAATGGCTCAGGCGGCTATTACGGCTATCGCATGTCGAAAGCAGCCGTGAATGCGGCAGGCGTTTCGCTCGCAAACGATCTCAAGGGCCGCGGCATCGCGGTGGCGCTGATCCATCCCGGCATGGTGGCGACGGAGATGACCGGCGGTCACGGCATCCCTGCGGAAGACTCCGTGCGCGGCTATCTCGCGCGGATCGACGAAGTCTCGCTCGAAAACACCGGCCGCTTCTGGCACGCGACGACGGGCGAAACGCTGCCGTGGTGAGCTAGATCGCCTTCCACTGATGCAGCGCGGCGCGGGTTTCTGTGAAGCACCAATAATGGCCCTGATGCGGCTGGTCGAAGCGGCGATTGATCGGCGAGCGCAGATGCGCGCACATCAGCAATGTGCCGACGCCGCCATGCGCGATGATCGCCACATTGCCGTTCGGTGACGCAGCGATCACGCGATCGACAGCGCCGATGATGCGGCCTTGCGCATCAACCGCACGCTCCCAACCGCGAATGCTCTCATTCGGATGGGCGAAGAATTGGTCTGCCGTCGCCTCGAACTCGGGCGGCGGCAGGAAGCCGGTGGCGCTGCGATCGTTCTCGTGCAGCTCTTCTTCGATCTGCACCGGCAGCTTGAGCCGCGCGGCTAGAATGTTAGCGCTTTCGATCGCTTTGGTTTCGCCGCTCGACCAAATGTGCGCCACATCATCCAGCACGCCGCGCGCAGCGAATTTTGTCATCCGCGCGACACCCTTCTCAGAAAGACTCCAGCGCGGCACGGGCCGCGCTGGGTCAACCTGAACTTCAGGGTGCGTGATAAAATAGATCTTCATCGAAGCCGCGCGCGCCTTAGCGCGACGGGTCGATCAGATATTTCTCGCCGGTCGCCTTCTTCGAATACGCCAGCAGCGTTTCGGGATCGAGCGCTTCGATGAGCGAGATCGTCTTGGTGTAATGGCTGGCGAACGTGGTCTTCAATTCGGCGAGCACGCGCTGGCGCAGACGATTGGCCTCGGCCATGCCAATTTTTTGCAGGAAGTACGTGAGCAGGAAGCCGCTCGCGCCCCAGGCCATGCCGACGCCGGAGCCGATTTCGGTCGGGCGGATATCGAGGCGGCCATAGATATAGACTTGCTTGTGCACGGCTGAGCCATAGCGGCTGTAAGCGCCCGGCTTGGAATTCTGCGCGATCTCCATCGCAGTCAGGATTTGGCCGGCAAGCTTGCCCCCGCCGATGGCGTCGAATGCGAGCGTGGCGTCGGTTTCCTTGAGCGCCGCGACAAGCTCATTCATGAAATTCGGCGAGGTGGAGTTCACCACGTATTTGGCGCCGATGTCGCGCAAGATGCGCTCTTGCTCTTCGCTGCGCACGATGTTCACCAGCGGCACACCATCCTTGATGCAAATCTTGTTGAGCATCTGGCCAAGGTTCGACGCAGCGGCGGTGTGGACGAGCGCTTTATGACCTTCGAGGCGGAGCGTCTCGACCATCGAGAGCGCGGTCAGCGGATTGACGAAACAGGAGGCGCCTTCCACCGCGCTCGTCCCTTCCGGCAGCGGCAGCACTTCGATGGCTTTGATCTTGCGATATTGCGCGTACATCGCGCCGCCAACCATCGCGACCGTCTTGCCCAGCAAAGCTTGCGCATTGGCGCCAGCTTTCACGACCACGCCCGCGCCTTCATTGCCGATCGGCAGCGATTGATCGAAACGCGCGGCAAGCATCTTGATTGCGACTTCGGGAATTTGGGCGGTGAGCACGATGTTCTCGCCCGAACCGCTGGCTTGCAACGTGGAGAGATCAGCGGGGCCGGTGAGCAGACCGAGGTCTGAGGGATTGATCGGGGCGGCCTGCACCTGGACAACCACTTCATCCGGACCAGGCTCCGGCGCCGGCACGCGCACGAGCGAGAGTTCAAGCTGACCGTTGGGCTTCGCCAAGGTCCGCATTTCAAGACCGGATTCGTGCGCCATCGGTGAGCTCCCTCTTCGTTAGTGTGAGGGCGACGTAGGCGCGTGGCGGCGACGGCGCAAGCGGCGCCCGCTGGAAACATAATGGTTGCACTTGGCTGCAATGAATGCAACAAGGGTTCACTGCACTTGCGTGCAGTCAATATAGACAGAGGAGGCCGGCATGGCCGAAATCGCAGCTGAAACCAAGGAAAGCCATTTCATCCTCGGCGAAACGCTCACGCCGATGCTCACCAACGCGATGGGCTCCGCGATCGAAATATTCGACACGCGCGGCATCCCGGGCGGCGGGCCGCCGCCGCACAAGCACAAATGGGAAGAGATCTACGTTGTGCTTTCCGGCCGCATGGATGTGTTCGTCGACGGCAAGACATTGCGCATCGGCCCCGGCGAGTTCGCGCATGTGCCGGCCGACACGCCGCACGGCTACACAACACTGGATGACACCCACTTCTTGACGATCGTGAGCAAGGGCAACGCGGCGAAATTCTATAAGGAAGTGGCGACCGTCGAGATGAACCCGCCAGACATTCCCGGCATCTTTCGTATTGGCGAAAAGCACGGGGTAACCTTCCTCGCATGAGCACAGCGCGCAAGTACGTCAGCCCGAAACGCGAAGCACAGGCGCGGGCGACGCGCACGGCCATTCTGGAAGCCTTCGCCGAACAGCTCTCCGAGCCCGGGCGCACGACGCTCTCACCCAGCGAAGCGGCGGCGCGTGCGGGCGTGTCGCTGCGCACGGTGCATTTTCATTTTCCGAACGAAGCGAGCCAGATCGCAGCGCTCGGCGAATGGTTCGAGAAGGCAATCTTCCCCGATGGCGTTCAGCTCGCCAGCGGCCCCGACGATCTGCCGCGCTATTATCGCGACATTCATCGCATGGCGATCAAGCACCCGATCAGCCGCGCCTTGACGAATGCGAAGGGCGTCTGGCGCGAAGTGCGCGCCTCGCGCCGGGCCGCGCGTTTGGAGGCAATCCGCAAAGCCGTCAAAGCCGTTGGCGCGCCAAAGCGCGCGACCGAGGACGCCACTGCCGTGCTGCTCAGTCTCTCTGGCGGCGACGCCTCCTGGACGCTTGCGGATCAAGGCTTGCCGCTGGAGCGCGTGCCAGATGCGATCGCGCATATTGTGGAGCTGGTGGTGGCGGATTTGCGAAGGCAGGCGCGCAAGTAACGCAAGCGCGTTAAGCAGAACCCATGCCCCAAACGCCGCATCAACGCGCTGAGGCTGAACTGACAGCCTACGGCCTCAGCTTTCCTGAGGCCACTTCAGGCCCAGGCTGGACAATCACGCGCGCGCTTTATGTGCGCAAAAAGATGTTCACGGTGTTCGGCGAGAAGGGCGAGCGGCTCGATGCGCTGACCATGATCATGAAGCTGCCGATCTCCGCGGAGATGGCCGAGGAGCTCTCTTTCGTGCGGCCGGCGCGCGGCTGGTACAAGCAGCACAATTGGGTGATTGCGCATTTCGGGCCGGACGACGACATCGGCGCCGAGATGGAGACGCTCAAAGGCTGGCTGAAGCAGAGCTATGTGGCGGTGGCGCCGAAGAAGTTGGGGCGTATGCTGGACTAGATCGTCGCTCTCGCCATGACCGATATGGGTGATGGCGCGTCACACAACAAGGCTGGCGCAAAACCGCTTTTTCTATAGAAGCGCGCGCTCTGCCTTGATCGAGGAGTCCGGATGTCGGAACCAGCCGCCCCCGCAGCGCGCAACGCGCCTGCGCGCATGGACCTGACGCAAGGCCCAGTCGCGCGGACGATCTTCCTGTTCTCGCTGCCGGTGCTGGGCACGAGCGTGCTGCAATCGCTGAACGGCTCGATCAACACGATCTGGGTCGGCCGCTTGCTCGGACCCGAAGCGCTGACGGCGACGATCAATGCCTCGCTCATTCTGATGTTCATGCTGGGCACGTTGTTCGGGCTCGGCATGGCGGCGACGATCATGGTCGGCCAATCCTTTGGCGCGCATGATCTGCAGCGCGCCAAACGTGTCGTCGGCACGACCGCGACGTTCTTCTTCGTGTTCTCGCTGATCACCGCGATCGCCGGCTATTTCGGCGCCGCGCAGATTTTGCACTGGATGGGCACGCCAGACGAAGCGCGCGCGCTTTCGGAGATTTATCTGCGCACGGTGTTTCTCTCCTTGCCGTTCCTCTCCATGTTCGCGCTGCTCGTGATGGTGCAACGCGGCGCGGGCGATGCGCGCATGCCGTTCATGTTCACGACTTTGGCGACGCTGCTCGACATCGCGCTCAATCCGCTGCTGATCAGTGGCATCGGCCCATTTCCGCAAATGGGCATTGCCGGCTCTGGCGCCGCGCTCTTTCTCTCGCAAGGCATCGGGCTGAGCGCGATGCTGGCTTATATGTATTGGCGCAAATCCGACCTGCGACTGACGCGCGATGAATTGCATCATCTGCGCCCCGACCCAGATCTCTTGCGCACCATCATCGTCAAAGGCTTGCCGATGGGCGCGCAGATGATGGTGATCTCGCTCTCAGGCCTCATCCTGATGAGTATGATCAATGGCTATGGCGCCGAAACCGCCGCCGCCTATGGCGTCGCGTTTCAGCTTTGGGCCTATGTGCAGATGCCGGCGATGGCGATTGGCGCGGCCGTGTCGTCGATGGCGGCGCAAAGCGTCGGCGCGAAGAAATGGGATCGCCTCGAACAAGCCGCTTGGGCCGGCATTTGGATCAATGTGGCGCTGACGGGCAGCCTCGTCGTGCTGCTCTATCTGATCGATCCGTACATCGTCGGTCTCTTCCTCCCCGACCAAGAGAGCGCCATCGCCCGCGCCGAGCACATCAATTCGATCGCAAGCTGGAGCTTCGTTCTGTTCGGCGTGACCTTCGTGCTCTTCGGCGTGGTGCGCTCGACGGGCGCTGTGCTGGCGCCGCTGCTCATTCTGGTGGTGTCACTCTTCGGAGTACGCATCGGCTTTGCCACCCTGATGCAACCCGCCTGGGGCGCCGACGCCATCTGGTGGAGCTTCCCCATCAGCATGGCCGTCTCCGCCGGCTTAGCGCTGGCCCATTATCGCTGGGGCGGATGGCGGAAGGCGCGGATGGGTTAGGCTCACCGACGACTAAGCGATGCGCCAGCGGCTATGCGGCGGTCTTCTTCACCGCAACGACCATTTCACCCGTTTCCGCCAATCGATGAAGTTCAACAGAATAGGCGTTGTCCCTAATCTTTATCGGCTCAAATGCCACATAATCGGAAATCGCCTCCCCCGTATTGCTTCGGCGATACTTCGCCGCGCGGGCAATGTCTTTTGCTGACTCCACCAAGCTAAGGTCGCCGATAGAGGTGATCTTCCGACATCGAAATGCACCTACCGCAGTATCCAAAACGAGATGGTCGTCATCATTCGTGTACTCCACTGTCAGCTGAAGCGGTCGAGCTGGCGCTCCAATTTCGAGTCCATCAACCAGCTCGGGCACCAGGGTAAGCGCGCGAGCAAACGCCTCGGCACACGTGATGCGCTCTCCCGATGCGATCGTGCGGAATAGTATGTCCTCGTTCGAGTGCTCACAATGCTTCTACTCCTCCCCGAACAACGCTCCCGTGCTCGGTTGGATCGGCGGCGGCTTTTTGCCAAGCCGCTCATATGCTTTCGGCGCGGCGACGCGGCCGCGGGGGGTGCGCATGACGAAGCCTTGTTGCATCAGATAGGGCTCGATCACGTCTTCGATGGCGTCGCGCGCTTCGGCCAACGCGGCGGCCAACGTCTCAACACCAACAGGCCCGCCGCCATAGGTTTCGACGAGCGCGTGCAAATAGCGGCGGTCCAGCATGTCGAGGCCGTCGCTATCGACATCGAGCCGCTTCAACGCAGCGTCCGCCACGTTGACATCGATCGCGTTTTCGCCGGCGAAATCGCGCACGCGGCGCAGCAAGCGGATGGCGACGCGCGGTGTGCCGCGTGCGCGCTTGGCGATCTCCATCGCGCCTTCCGGCGTGATCGGCATGTTGAGCTTGCCGGCGCCGCGCGTAACGATTCCGAGCAAATCCTGCGCGCTGTAAAACTCAAGCCGCAGCGGAATACCGAAGCGATCGCGCAGCGGCGTGCTGAGCAAACCCGCGCGCGTCGTGGCGCCAACGAGCGTGAACGGCGCCAGATCAATGCGCACACTGCGCGCGGATGGGCCTTCGCCGATGATGATGTCGAGGTGATAATCCTCCATCGCCGGATAGAGGATTTCTTCCACCGCCGGCGCGAGGCGGTGAATCTCGTCGATGAACAGCACGTCGCGCGGTTCGAGATTGGTGAGCAAGGCCGCCAGATCGCCAGCGCGCGCGATCACAGGGCCGGACGTCGCACGAAAGCCGACGCCCAATTCACGCGCCACGATCTGCGACAGCGTGGTCTTGCCAAGGCCGGGTGGACCAAACAGCAAAGTGTGGTCCATCGCTTCGCCGCGCGCGCGGGCGGCTTCGACGAAGACTTTGAGATTGGCCTTCGCCGTGGGCTGGCCGACGAATTCGTCAAAGCCGGTCGGCCGCAAAGCGCGATCCGCGCCCTCTCCGGGCATGCGGTCAGCGGCGACGAGGCGTTCTGCTTCGGACATGCGCCCCTCCTAATACGATTCGGGTTTCCGGATTGTTCCGGGCGCCGCTCGAACGGTTCGAGGGCGCAACATGCCTTGCCGCGAACGGCCGCGCACCACACCTTGCTGACATGAGCCGCGCTTTCGTCAAAGAGACGGACGACGCAATCGAAGACCTGCCCGAGCGGCCGGTTTCGACCGCGCCGAATTTCGTCACCCCCGAAGGGTTAGCCGCCATCGAAGCGGAGATCGCACGGCTAAACGATGCGCTGGCGCTCGCGGGCGAGGATCGCGCCGCCCGCGCCAGCATTGGCCGCGATCTGCGCTATTGGACGGCGCGACGCGGCAGCGCCCAGCTCATCCCTCCGCCCAGCGATTGCGACGTCGTGCGCTTCGGCTGCACAATCAGCATCGCGCGCGACGATGGGCGACGCCAAAGCTTCCGCATCGTCGGCGAAGACGAAGCCGATCCCGAACGCGGCACACTCAGCCACACCTCCCCACTCGCGCGCGCGGTGCTGGGGAAGGAAGTTGGCGACGAGGTCCGCGTCGGCGACGGCGTGGTCGAGATCGCGGCGATTGCTTAGGCCGCGTCGTATTGGGCGATCAGCGCGTCGAGGTGACGACGTTCGGGCGCGAGCTGAGTAACGTATTTCACGCCCATCCAGGCCGAACTCACCACCAGCGCGCCGCCGAGAACAAGCACCGCCGACTGCATTTCGTGCGGCGCCATCTTTCCAACGCCGACAAGTTGGTTGAGCAACACCAACAGCAGCGGCGCGCAGAGCAGAATAGCGCCGCCAATAATGGCGATGCGCAAGCGGGCGGCGGCATTGTCAGCGCGCAGGGCCAGGAACGTCTCGCGCAGCGAGCGTGTAGGCATCGGCGACGGTGCGGCGCGTTTGGCAATGAGGATCAGCGCCGCGAAGGGGATCAGCGCGAACGGAATGAGCCCCCACTCGCGGCCAAGATCAATGACGTCCGCTTGGCCGCTCACAATATCCCAAATCATAAGCGCAAGCGGGATCGTCAGCATCAAACCAGCGAACGCGAGCAAGCGACGCAGATTTTCGCGGCGGCGTGCGAGCATCGTTTCCGCTTCGGCGACGAGATAAGCGCTCGCGGCGGCGCTCGGATTGTTGGCGTTCGACGCCCAGGCGTTTTTCAGCGCTTCAAAGTCCATCGTCTGTCTCCATGATTTGGGTGAGCTTCGCGCGCGCCCGTGTGAGGCGCGCGCCAACATTGGTTTCGCTTAAGCCGTGAATGGCGCCGATCTCGGAATAGGATTGGCCCTCAAGCGAGAGCAGAACGAGCGAGCGGTCGAGCGTTTCGAGGCGGCGGATTGCAGCGTAGAGCCGCTCCAGCAGTGGGTCGTCGCTCGGCTCTTCGATGCGCAGGCGTTCGAATGCGCGCTGGCGATAAAGCCGGCGCGCTTCACCGCGTCGCCAGGTGAGCGCGGCATTATGCGCGACGCGATAGATGAAGGTCGCAGGAGCGCTCTCGCCGCGAAACGTGGGCGCAGCGCGCCAGATCGCGAGCGTCAGCTCCTGCAACAAATCCTGTTGATCCGCTCCCTTGGCGAAGGCGCGTGCGATGCGCGTCAGCACGCCTACGTGCTCGCTCATCCAAGTCCGGAACCGCTCGTCGCCCACGCCCTCGCCTTTCATGCCGCCTTAGATGGCGCGGGAGGCGCGATCCTTACATTACCGGCTCACTTCTTTCAGCGCGGCGCGGATGAGTTCGGGCGCGGGCGCGTCGGCGGCGAATTGTTTGGCCGCACTGGCGACGGCGCGGGCGGCGCTCGATTGGTCGATGCCGAGATTGACCAGCGCCGATACCGCTTCCGCGCGCGCGCCATTCGCGGCGGGCGCTGCGCTCGTGGCCGCAGCGCGGCCGCCGGCAATGGAGAAAAAGCCCTTCGGGCCGGCCTTGCCGGTGAGCTCTGTCGCTAAACGCGCGGCGAGCTTGGGGCCCACGCCATTGGCGCGCGCGAACGCGGCTTTGTCCTGCAGCGCGATCGCGTCGGCGAGCACTTCGGGTGGCATGGCATCGAGAATACCGAGCGCGACCTTAGCGCCGACGCCCGGAATGGTTTGCAAATGCGCGAACCAGGCGCGCTCCTCTTCGCTCGAGAAGCCGAACAAGCGGATCGCGTCTTCACGCACGTGCGTCTCGATGAAGAGCTTCGCCGGCGCGCCCAAACTTAGACGGCCAAGCGTGCGGCCTGCGGCCTGCACCACATAGCCCACGCCGTTCACGTCGATCAGGGCTGTGTCTTCGCCAACTGCCGCGACAACACCGTTGAGTGAACCGATCATGCGCGCGCCTCCGCCTCCCTCCTGCGCGGATTCGCGCGGAAGCGAAACGGAGCCGCTACCAGAGGCTGAAGATCGGCCGCGCCAACATCAGCCAAATGATTGCCGCCACGGCGAAAAACGCCGGAAAGCCGCAGAGGAACCAGATGCGGTAGAGCTTGTGGTAAGCCTCCGGCAGCGGAGCATTGTCGGCGGCGGCGGTGCGGGCGAGATCGCGCAGCCGGTGCTGTATCCACACCACCGGCAGCCAGAACGCGCCGGTGATGACGTAAAGCGCGAGCGACAACACGATCCAGCCTTCGCTGAAACTCCAGCCGAGGCCCTGCGCTAACAGCGCGCCCGTGATCGGCTGCGCAACGACAGCGCTCGCGGTGAAAATCCAATCGGCGATGACGACGATGGAGGCGGTGTGCGCGATGAAGCGCGCATCCTTGGTGCGATGCGCCATCAGCATGAAGAAGGCGATGCCGGCGCCCGTGCCGAGCAGCACGCAGGCGCCAATGACGTGCAACCAACGCAGGAGAATGAGAACATCCATCAGCGCTCACTTGTGAGCGCGGCGACGGCGAGCGCAAGCGCCATGCCCGGAAATATCTTCACCAGCGGGCCAAGCGGGTCGGCCCAGAGATGTGGCGCGAGCAGTGTCGCGCCGATGAGATACGCGATCGACACCGCGATTGCGCCAAGTGCGGCGATGCGCGTGAATGGACGCAGCAAGAGGCCCATGCCGATCGCCAAATCCGCGACGGCCCCGCTCAACACGAAGAGCATCGCTTGCTCTGGCGCCAGCACGCCGTCGAGCACGCGCGCGGCGGCGTCGCGCTGGAAAAATCCGATCGCGCCGGACGCGATCCAAAACGCGGAGAGCGTGAGCACGAGCATCGGCAGCACCAAGTGCGCGCGCGCATAGAGCCGCTCCTGCGCCGTGGCGGGCAGCGCGGCGAGTGTCTGATCGAGCGATTTGAGCTTGCGCCCGCTCGCCGCCTCCCACGCCGCGCCGTCGCAAATGATCCCATCGCGGAGCACACGTAGCGCCGTCGTGCGCAAAGGTGAGCGCCAGCCGAGCCAGCCGGCGAGGTCAGCGCCGCGTGCGAGCGCGAAGCCCAGCGGGCGCGGCAAATCTAAGCGCATTGTGGGCGGTTTGAAGCCAAGCCACGCGCGGAATTTGCTGACGACATCACGCAAGGCATGCGTCTGCGTCGCCGCCAAATCATAGTCGCGTCGCGCTGGCGTTTTACCTTCGAGCGCCAGCACCACGGCGTCCGCGACATCGCTTGCCGCCACTATCTGCACGCGCGCATCGCCCAGCATGAGCGGCTGCACGAATGGCACCGCCGTCAGCATGCGCAAGAGCGACGTGCCGCCGTAAGCATTGGCGCTCAGCACCAGGCCCGGCTTCAGGATCGTCCAGTCCAGCGCGCTCATACGTAACGCAGAGTCGGCCGCGGCCTTTGTGCGCATGAACTCGGTGTTCGCATCGGGTTCGGCGCCGGGCGCGGAGATTTGTACGAAGCGGACTGGCTTGCCCTCGCACGCCCCGATCAAAGCGACGATGGAATCCTTTTGCGCGGCGCGGAGATTGTCACGCGCGCCGTCTTGCAATGCCCCCGATGCATTCACGATCGCATCGACGCCGTCGATGTGCGGCGCCCATGATTGCGGCTTGATGAGCGTTGCAATATCGGCGCTGATCCAGCGCACATCAGGCGCCGCACTTCGCCCCTTCTGGACGGAGCGGCCAAGGCCGATCACGTCATGCCCGGCCCCACGCAACGCGCGCACGATCTCCAGACCGATCAGCCCATAACCACCGAGCACCAGAACGCGCATGCAGCCTTAAACCCCCATTTGCAGGCGACGCCAAAATATCGCTGTTGCGAGACGTTCGCGCGTGAAGCCGTCCGCGACGCATGCTACCGATTCCCATTGAGGGATAAGGTTTTTGCAACTGACTCGCAAATGTGAGCCGGTTGCGAGCTTTGGGGAAATCTATGTCGGACAAGAAGCGTTTGAATCGGCGTTCGTTCATGGCGCGCGTTGCTGGTGCGGCGGCCATTGTGGGCGGCGCGACGGCCGCGGTGACGGGCGAAGCCGCGGCGCAGAATTATACGGGCCGCACCGACAGCGACACCGGCAACGGCGCAGATCGCTCTGGCTACGGCCGCACCGGCATGACCGACAGCGACACCGGCAACGGCTCTGACCGCGCCGGCTACGGTCGTGGCGGCGGTGGCGGCGGCGGCGGCCGCACCGGCTGGACCGACAGCGACAGCGGCGGCAACGCCGACAACGCCGGCAACGGCCGTGGCGCCACGCGCAACAGCCCGAGCGGCCTGACCGACGGCGACAGCGGCTCGTACGCTGACCGCGCCAATTATGGCCGCGGCGCACGCCGCAACTGGTAAGTCGTCCGTGACATCGCGCGAGCCTTGGCTCGACGATCCGCTTGGGTACCTGATCGGGTCCGAGCGGATCGAGACGTTTTTCGCCAAAACTTACGAACGCGAAGCGCTCATTGTGCATCACAATGCGGCGCAACGCTTCGATGGCCTGCTGAACATCGACGACGTCGATCGCATCGTCACCAGCGTTGACCTGCGCGAGGGCCAACTGGCGCTCGCCGACGCGACGCGTGAGATGAGTTCGAGCCAATATGTCGACGCGTCGGGCTTTATCGATCGCGGTGCGGTGGCGGATCATTATCGCGGCGGCGCGACGATCATCTTGAACCAGGCGCACCAATTCGAGCCGAAGCTGGCGCGCTTGTGCAAGGGCCTGGAGCACGTGTTTTCATCGCACGTGCAGGCCAATCTCTATCTGACGCCGCCGAACGCGCAGGGCTTCCGCACGCATTACGACAATCACGACGTGCTCGTGATCCAGGTCGAAGGCGAGAAGATCTGGCGGCTCTACGACATGCCGATCGAGGCGCCGTTCCGCGGCGAAGGCTTCGAGCCGGGCAAGCATGAGACGGGCGCGTTGCGTCAAGAATTCGTGCTGAAGGCCGGCGATTGCGCCTACGTGCCGCGCGGGCTGATGCACGATGCGCAGACCTCCGGCAGCGTCGCGTCGCTGCATGTGACGGTCGGGCTGATCACGCGCACCTGGGCCGATCTCATTTTGGAAGCCGTGTCCGAAGTCGCGCTGCGTTCGCCGGAACTGCGCCGCTCATTGCCGGCGGGTTTCGCGCATCCCGATTTCAACCGCGACGCGGCGCGCAAGCAACTCTCGACGCTCGCAGGCGTCCTCGCGCAAGAGATCAAACTTGATCCGGCGCTCGATCTGATGGTCGATACCTTCATCCGCTCGCGCCCGGCGGAGAACCGCTTCTCCATTCTCAACGCCAGCAAGAGCATCGAAGCCAGCGATCGCTTCGTCCTCAAACGCCACGCGCCGTTCCGCATCGCGGAAGACGGCGACGACATCGTGGTCATCGGCCCCGGCGGCGATCTGGATTTCACGGCGTCGAACCGCGCCGCACTGGAACGCGCATTGAGCGGCGAACCGTTCGGCCTCAGCGATCTCAAGGGCGAGAAGGTCGACGCGATCGTCTCCACGCTGCTCGCCTACGGGCTGCTGATCCGGGTCTAGCTCCCCTTTTCGTCGCTTCCCCCTGGCGAGCGCGCGCGGGCGCGGCCAAGATGGACGGCAAACGGGGGATCAGATGGCGTTCTGGAATCGTCGCAAACCTATTGAGGCGCCGCAGCATCAGGAATTGAAGCGCACCTTGTCGTGGCCGCACTTGGTGGCGCTCGGCGTGGGGGCCATCGTGGGCGCTGGCATTTACGCACTGATCGGCCAAGGCGCCGGCATGGCGGGGCCGGGCGTGATCGTATCGTTCGCGGTGGCGGGCTCGGTCTGTGCGTGCGCTGCGCTCTGCTACGCTGAACTGGCGTCGATGATGCCGGCGTCGGGCAGCGCCTACACCTACACCTATTCATCGCTTGGCGAGCTCGCGGGCTGGATCGTCGGCTGGGCGCTGATCCTTGAATATTCGGTGGTGGTGAGCGCCGTCGCTGTGGGTTGGTCCGGCTACGCCTCAGGCGTGCTGACCGGCTTCGGCATCGACATTCCGCAGATGCTGCCGTTCGGCGAACTTGGCGGGCATGCGCTGCATTTCAATCCGCTCGCAGTGTTTATCATCTTCGTTGTCGCCGGCCTCCTGATCCTCGGCACGCGCGAAAGCGCGTGGGTGAACTCAGCCCTAGTGGTGCTGAAGATCGCCGCTCTCCTTCTCTTCCTCGTCATCGCGCTGCCGGCGTTTGACATTTCGCGCTTCACACCGTTCGCGCCGTTCGGCTGGGGTTCGACGCCGCAGGCCGACGGCACGAATATCGGCATCATGGCGGGCGCGGCGGTGATGTTCTTTGCGTTCTACGGCTTCGACGCTGTCTCGACGGCGGCGGAAGAAGCCAAGAACCCCGGCCGCGATCTCGCCATCGGCATCATCGGCTCGATGGTGATCTGCACGCTGCTTTACATGCTTGTCGGCGCGGCGGCCGTCGGCGCGATGGATTTCCGCATGTTCGCTTCAAGCGGCGAGCCGATCGCGGAGATCGTGCGCAGCCTCAATCAGCCGGAAGCCGCGGCCATCATCGGCGGCGTCGCCTCGATCGCGATTCCCACCGTGATCCTCGCCTTCCTCTACGGGCAAACGCGCATCTTCTACGTGATGTCGCGCGATGGTCTGTTGCCGCGCTCCTGGGGCCGCGTGCACTCGAAGCTCGGCACGCCGGTAATCATGACGATTTTCACCGCGATCGTATGCTCGGCGCTCGCCGGCTTGCTCACGCTGGGCGAAATCGCCTCCCTCGCCAACGCCGGCACGCTGGCGGCGTTTATCGCCGTGGCGATCTCGGTGATGGTGCTGCGGCGGAGCGCGCCGAGCGCAGAACGCCCGTTCCGCACGCCTTTGGTGTGGATCGTGGCGCCGCTCGCGATACTCGGCTGCCTCTACCTCTTCTCCAGCTTGAACATCGGCACGATCGAGCGCTTCTTCATTTGGATGGCGATCGGCATTCCGGTCTATCTGCTCTGGGGCGCGCGCAAGAGCGCATTGGCCGAGAAAGGATAAAGCATGTCCGACAATGAGCGCATCATTCGCGACTTCATCGCCACGTGGCCCTCGCTCGACGTCGACAAAATCGTTGATTTCTTCACCGAGGACGGAATCTATTACAATATGCCGATCGCCCCGGTGGCGGGCCGCGACCAGTTGCGCGGCTTCATCGCGACGTTCCTAAAGGATTGGACCAAAACGAATTGGGACATCCTCAACATCGCGGCCGTCGGCAATGTCGTAATCGCCGAGCGCGTCGATCACATTCATGTCGGCGACAAGCAGGTCGATCTGCCCTGCTGCGGTGTGTTCGAGCTTGAGAACGGCAAGATCAAAGTCTGGCGCGACTATTTCGATCTCGCCACCTACAGCCGCGCCTTGACCTAAGCGCCGCCGGCTTTGCGCTTAAAGCCGCCATGCGCGGCATGGCAGAGGGCGACGCCGAGCGCATCGGCAGCGTCGGCCTTCACCTCGCCGGCCGTCGGCAACAGGCGGCGCACCATGAAGGCGATCTGGGTTTTGTCGGCGCTGCCGGAGCCGACGACGGCTTTCTTGATCGTCGTCGGCGCGTATTCGCCCACGATCAAACCAGCGCGCGCCGCCGCCGCCAACGCAACACCGCGCGCTTGACCCAACGCCAAAGCTGCGCGCGCATTGGAATTCACGAACGTCTCTTCCACCGCGGCTTCGTGCGGCTTGTATTGTTCGATGACGGCGCAAAGGCCCTCGAACACGTCATGCAAGCGCGACGCGAGTTGCTGCTGCGCCTTCGGCGTGATGACGCCATGCGCGACGTGCGATAGGCGCGAACCTTCGCTCGCAACCAAACCCCAACCGCAACGATTGAGTCCAGGATCGACGCCGAGGATGAGAATTGCGCTCATGGCCCAAGCCCTGCGCCCAATCTCTTGCCAAAGCCCTAACCGCCGCCCAGCATGGGCGAAACGAACGGGGATTTTCATGTTGCTTCGCACCTGCGCCACTGCACTGGCCGCTCTCTTCATCAGCGCGAGCGTCGCCACCGCCCAAGCGCCCAGCGAGGCGCAGAGGACGCAAGCGCGCGAACTTTATGCGAGCGTCGTCGCTGTCGACACATCGACCGGCCCGCAGAATGTCGCGCTCGCCAACATGCTGGCCGCACGCTTCCGCGCTGGCGGCTTCGCGGCCGAGGACGTGACCATCGTGCCGGCCGGCGAAACGGCGGGCCTCGTCGTGCGCTATCGCGGCAATGGCGCGGGCGGGCGGCCAATCCTCTTCCTCGCGCACATGGACGTGGTGCCGGCGCTGCGCAGCGATTGGGAGCGCGAGCCGTTCACGCTCGTTGAAGAGAACGGCTTCTTCTACGGCCGCGGCTCGTACGACAACAAAGCCGGCCTCACGCAACTTGCCTCGCTCTTCCTTACGTTGCGCGCCGAAGGCTTCACGCCCACGCGCGATCTGATCATCTGGTTCTCCGGCGACGAAGAGACGACGGGCGTCAGCACGCAGACCTTGCTCACACAACACCGCGCCCTGCTGCACGACGCGGAATTTGCGTTGAACTCGGACGGCGGCGGCGGCTTGCTGACCGAGACTGGCGCGCCCTTGAGCTACGCCCTGCAAACGGCGGAAAAAACCTACGCCAGCTTCACGCTCACCGCGCGCAATCCAGGCGGTCATTCCTCCGTGCCGCGCGCCGACAACGCTATCTACGAATTGGGTGATGCATTGTCACGGCTGCGCGCCTTCCAATTCCCGACGATGTGGAACGACACGACGCTCCTCGCCTTCCGTAACGCCGCCAACGCAACGGGCGGCCCAGAGGGTGCGGCCATGCGGCGCTTTGCCGACAATCCGGGCGACCGTCGCGCCGCGCGCACGTTGGCGGCCAATCCTGCGATCTCTAACATGATGCGTACGACGTGCGTGGCGACAATGCTCTCCGGTGGTCACGCTGAGAACGCGTTGCCGCAGAGCGCGACCGCCACCGTGAATTGCCGCATCTTCCCGGGCGTCGCCGTTTCAGATGTGCAAGGCGAATTGCAGCGCATCGCCGGGCCCGGCATCGAGATCGCACTCACGGCGCCGTCGAATTCGAGCGACGCCTCGCCGTTGCGGGACGACGTGATGAATGCAGTCACGCGTGCGGTGCATACGATTTATCCTGGCATCGTTGTCACGCCCTATATGTCGGCGGGCGCCACCGACGGCCTCTTCTTCCGCGCGCAAGGCATTCCGACCTATGGCGTCGGCGCCGTCTTCATCAAAGACAGCGATGATTTCGCCCACGGCCTCAACGAGCGCGTGCCGGTCGAGACATTCTATTCGGGGCTCACCCACTGGCGCGTGCTCGTCAACGAACTCGCCGGCCCGCGCTGATCATGTCGCAACCGGACGCAGCCGCCACAGATCCGCGCGCCAACGGCTGGATGCAAGGCTTTCCGCCGGCCGCGGATAAATTGATCAAGCTCGAAGACAATTCAAGCTGGCGGTTTCCCTACATTCGCTGGGCCTTCAGCCATCAGCGCGAATTGAGTCCGACAGCGAACGTGCGTCGCGGCGGCGGCGCGGCATGGGCGCTGCCCTACGCATTGCGCAACGACATCGACGACATCAGCTTTACCACGATGGACGGGCGCACGCTCAACTGGGCGCAATCGCTCGATGTGAATTACACCGACGGCATTCTCGTCCTGCATCGCGGCGCGGTGATCTATGAGAAATATCTGGGCGCATTGACGCCGGACTTGCCGCACCTGGCGATGTCGGTGACGAAATCCTTCGTCGGCCTGATCGCAGCGATGCTGATCGACGAAGGCGCGCTCGATCCCGACGCGCCGGTCACGCGCTACGTGCCCGAACTGTCCGCCAGCGCCTATGGCGACGCCAGCGTGCGCCAAGTTCTGGATATGACCATCGGCGTGCAATATTCCGAAGATTACACCGACCGCAGCGCCGAGATCTTCGCCTACACATTGGCATGCGGCATCGCCACGCGTCCTGCCGATTATGCGGGGCCAAAGAGCATTTTCGAGTTCCTGCAGGGCTTGAAGAAGCAAGGCGAACACGGCCAAGCCTTCGCGTACAAGACCTGCAACACCGAAGTGCTCGCCTGGATCGTGCAGCGCGTGAGCGCAACGCCGATGGCGCACCTCCTCTCGGAACGCATCTGGCAAAAACTCGGCGTGGAAGAAGACGCGCACCTCTTGGTCGACCGCACGGGGGCTGCGATGTGCGGCGGCGGGCTCAATCTGACGCTGCGCGACATGGCGCGCTTCGGCGAGATGATGCGCTGCGACGGCGCCGCCAACGGGCGCCAGATCGCACCCGCCAAAATCGTCGCCGATATTCGTAATGGCGGTGATCGCGAACATTTCGCCAAGGCCAAATATTCCACGCTGCAAGGCTGGAGCTATCGGAACCAATGGTGGGTCGCGCATGACAATTTGGGCAGCTTCACCGCGCGCGGCATCCACGGCCAGGCGATCTGGGTGGCGCCCGCGGCCGAGCTGGTGATCGCCCGCTTTGGCTCGCACCACATCGCCGGCAACGCCAATGGCCCGCTTGACCATGTCTCCCTGCCCGCGTTTCGCGCGTTGGCCGATCACCTGATGCGCTCTTAACAGGCGCACACTGCGGCATTCTCACTGGGACGCTTGACGGGGGCGCGGCAATCGAAGATGTCGCGCGGTCACGAAGAATTCGGCTGGTCATGCAATCCTCGCGCGCCTTCATTACGCTCGACGCGCTCCGCGGTATCGCGGCCCTTGCTGTCATCAGCTGGCATGGCGGGCGCTTGTTCGGCGACGACGGCCCTGTCTTCACCTCGGCCATTCTCGCGGTCGATCTCTTCTTCATTCTGAGCGGCTTTGTGCTGACGCACGCCTATGAGCAACGCCTCAACACGAATTTGAACGTGCCGGATTTCATCCGCATGCGGCTGATCCGGCTCTATCCGCTTTATCTCTTGGGCTTCCTCATCGCTGGCCTCGCCGTGGCGTTGCGGCTTTACGCCAACATGGCCGAAGGCTCGACTGAGCTCGGTATCGCGGCGGTGCTGAATGCGTTGATGCTACCGAACCCTGCGGTGGGGTCGCCACCCTTCCTCTTCCAGTTCAATTTTCCGGCCTGGTCGCTCTTCTTCGAACTCATCGCCAACATCGCGTTCGCGTTGTTCGGCGCCCGGCTCTCGACGCGCAATCTGGCGATCTTTGTTGGCGTCCTCGGTGCAGCGCTCATCGCGGTCACGCTGCGTTATCAATCGTTCGATCTCGGCGCGTCGTGGCGTACATTCGACGGCGGCTTGGCGCGCGCCCTGTTTGGCTTCTTCGCCGGTATGTTGATCTATCGCCTGCGCGACAAGTTCGCTTTCACGCAGCGCATTCAATCGAATTGGATGGTGCTCGCGCTGGCGGCGCTGACGCTGGCGAGCTTTCTGCCGCGCTTTGCCGTCGGCGAATGGCGCCCGCCCGCAGAATTGAAATTGCTGTTCGCGATGGCGCTCTATCCGGCGCTGATCCTCGTCGCAGCGCTCTACGAACCAGGCGCGCGCTTGTTGCCGATCTGCTCGTGGCTCGGCGTCGCCTCGTACGCGGCCTACGTGCTGCACGTGCCGCTGCACTCCTTGGGTGGCGTCGTCGCGCAGCTCAGCGCGGACGTTTGGCTCGAAGAATTCGCGCCCATCTCAGGCCTCACGTTCATCGTCGTCATTGGTCTCAGCGCCTGGCTGGCCGACAAATATTGGGACCGACCGATCCGCGCCTTCCTCAATCAAAAGCTCACGCCCACACGCAAACCCGCACCGGCGCCCGCGTCCTAACAAAGAAGCGGCGGCCATTTCTGACCGCCGCTTTTGTGTTGTGGATCGCGCACGAAACCTAAGCGCTCTGCGCTTCGGCCTGGCCGTGGCAATATTTGAACTTCTTGCCGGAGCCGCAGGGGCACGGCGCGTTGCGCGAGACCTTGCCCCAAGTGCGCGGATCGTGGCGGTCGAAGCCGTCCGGCGCCAGTGGATGCAGATCCGCCTTGCGGCCCATCTCGTTTTCGCCGGTGTCCGGATTCTGGTGGATCTCGTACGTCTGCGTCGGCGCCATCGGCTTCGGCAGCTGATCTTCGGTCTGACCGATCTGCAGACGCAGCAGCATGCGCGTGATGGTCGTGCGCAGATCGAGCAGCATGCGCTCGAACAGCGTGAAGGCTTCGGTCTTGAACTCGTTCAGCGGGTCACGCTGCGCGTAGCCGCGCAAGTGCACGACCGAGCGGAGATGGTCGAGCAAGCTCAAATGTTCGCGCCAGCGCATGTCGACGACCGAGAGCAACACTTGCTTCTCAACGGCGCGCAAACGATCCGGCCCCAGCATCGCGGCCTTCTGCGCGTACGCGTGATCCACTTCGCGCGTCAGACGCTCGATGATCTCTTGTTGCGCAATGCCTTCTTCCGCGGCCCACGTGTCGACCGGCGACGTGAAGCCGAAAATTTCCTCGGCCTCGATCTTGAGCTCAGCCGTATTCCATTGCTCGGGATACGCCTTCTCCGGCATGTGACGCCAGACGAGCTTTTCCACGACGTCGTGGCGCATGTCCTTGATGATCGGCGCGACGTCGGCGGTGCGCATGAATTCGATGCGCTGCTCGAAGATCGCCTTACGCTGATCGTTGATGACGTCGTCGTACTTGAGCAGGTTTTTACGGATTTCGTAATTGCGCTGTTCGACGCGACGTTGCGACGTTTCAAGCGCCTTGTTCATCCACGGGTGGACGATGGCTTCGCCCTCTTGGATGCCCAAGCCGCGCATGATCGCGTCGAGGCGATCGGCGGCGAAAATGCGCAGCAGATCGTCTTCTAAGCAGATGTAGAATTTCGACTTGCCGGGGTCGCCCTGACGGCCAGTACGACCGCGCAGCTGGTTGTCGATACGGCGGCTTTCGTGGCGCTCGGTGCCGAGCACGTAGAGACCGCCCGCATCCAAAGCGATGCGCTTCTTGGCTTGAACGTCTTCTTCGATCTGGCGCTTGAACGCGGCGATCTGATCGGGCGTCTCATCGCCCTTCAGCGCCGCCTTCAGGCGCATGTCGACATTGCCGCCGAGCTGAATGTCGGTGCCGCGGCCGGCCATATTGGTGGCGATCGTCACAGCGCCCGGGACGCCGGCCTGGCTGACGATTTGCGCTTCCTGCTCGTGATAGCGCGCGTTCAGCACTTGGTGCGGGATGCCGCGCTGCTTCAGCATCGTGGAGAGATATTCGGATTTCTCGATCGACACCGTGCCGACGAGCACCGGCTGTTGCTTACGGTGCGTCTCTTCGATGTCGGCGATAATAGCTTTGAACTTCTCCGCCGCCGTCCGATAGACCTCGTCGTCGATATCAATGCGTTGCACCGGACGGTTGGTGGGAATTTCCACCACGTCGAGCTTGTAGATGTCGCCGAATTCCGCCGCTTCGGTCGAGGCCGTGCCGGTCATGCCGGCCAGTTTATCGTAGAGCCGGAAATAGTTCTGGAAGGTGATCGACGCCAGCGTCTGGTTCTCAGGCTGGATGTTCACGCCTTCCTTGGCTTCGATCGCCTGGTGCAGACCTTCCGACAAACGGCGACCATGCATCATGCGGCCCGTGAATTCGTCAATCAGGACGACCTCGCTGTCCTTCACGATGTAATCTTTATCGCGATGGAAGAGCTTGTGCGCGCGCAGCGCCTGATTGACATGGTGCACGATCGTGATGTTCGACGGCTCGTACATCGAGCCCTGCAGCAAGCCGCGCTCGA